>DATMKA010000339.1:0-4770 GCA_035553595.1 Thermoplasmatota archaeon
GGCTTCGTCACCCGCGCGCCGGCGGCTGCCGCCTCCGCGAGCGCCCGTTCCACGTCGGCCGGTTCGCGGACATTCGTGGCGAGGGCAAGGCCGCGGAACCCGGTCCCGTCGGGGTGGAGGTTCGCGTCCTTCGCGAGCGCCTCGCGGTCCCACAGGATGAGTCCGGCGCCGTGGGTGTGGAGGAAGCTGATTTCGGGCATGGAAGCGCTCGACCGCTTCCAGCCAAGCTTCTCGTAGAAACGGGTGGCGGCCGGAACGTCCTTGACTCCGAGGGTGACGAGGTTCACGCGGGGCGGCAGGGTCATGGGGGCGGGAGCGGCGGCGGCTCCGATGAAGCTGCCGACCCGAGGGGGCTGGAACTATTTCCCGTAGCGGCGCTGGCGCTGCTGGTAGCTGCGGATGGCGCGCAGGAAGTCCACCTTGCGGAAGCCCGGCCAGAAGACGTCGCTGAAGTACAGTTCGCTGTAGGCGAGCTGCCACAGCAGGAAATTGCTGATGCGCTCCTCGCCCGAGGTGCGGAGGATGAGGTCCGGGTCGGGGAGGTGGCTCGTGTACAGGTACTTGCTCACGAGCTGGTCGTCGATGTCGTTCACCCGGAGGCGCCCGTCCTTCACTTCCTGGGCGATGCCGCGGATGGCCCGCAGGATCTCCTCGCGGCCGCCGTAGGCGACGGCGACGGTGTAGAAGTAGTTCGAGTAGTCCTTCGTGCGCTCCTCGGCGGTGGCGATGGCCCGCTGCACGCGCGCCGGGAGGCGCTCGGTCTGGCCGATGGCGCGGACGTGGATCTGGTTCTTGTGGACGCGCTCGTCGTCCGCCATCTTGAGGAAGTTGTCCTCGAAGAGGTCCATGAGCTTCTTGACTTCCTTGGGGGAGCGGAGGAAGTTCTCGGTGCTGAAGGCGTACACGGTGAGGTGCTTCACCTTCACCTCGAGGCACCAGTCGAGGACGCGCTCCAGGGTGTCGCGGCCCATCTCGTGCCCCTTCTCGGGGTCGAGCCCCATCTCCTTCGCGAAGCGCCGGTTGCCATCCATGATGATGGCGAGGTGCCGGGGCACGGGGTCGGCGAGAACTTCCTTGAGGAGGAGGTGCTCCGCCGCGCGCTCCACCGCGCCGCCAAGCGCGTCCTTGAATTCGTGGACGGTCATCCCTCCTTTCGGGCGGGAAAGGGGGCACGCGATTAAAACCTATCGGGCCGACGCGCGTCTCCCGCGCCCCCTGGCACGGAGCGTGTTTATACCATATCGCGGAGGGGTCGGCCCCGCTCGCGGCCGGGAGGTGGCGCCTTTGAAGGCGCGAGGGTTAAGCGTGTCCTCGCGCACCGGTCGCCCATGCCCGATGAGGCCCCCTCCCGGGTTGCCTTCTGGTCGCTCCTTGCTCTCACCGCCGCCCTCGCCGCAGGCCTCCACCTCCTGAACGCTTCGGGCTTCCCCGCCTGGTCGTCGGAGGAATCGAGCCTCTTCTCCCGCGCCCTCCAGCACGAGGAGACGGGCGAGTGGTACAGCCCCGGCTTCCCCTACCGGGAGCCCTTCGGAGCCACCTGGTTCGTGACCCTTCTGTTCGATTTCACGGGCCCCGATTGGGACGCCGCCCGCCTCCTCGCGGGCGTCCTCGCGGTGGGCGACGCCGTCTGCCTCTACGTTCTCGCGACCCGCCTCTCAGGAAGGCCTCTCGCGGGCGCGGCGGCCGGCCTCGCCTTCACCCTGAGCGCTCCCGGTCTCGTGGAGCTGCGCCGCCTCGTCCTCCCGAGCTTCGGGCTCTTCTTCACCCTCCTTGCCGCCGCGCTTCTCGTCTCCCGCATCCCCGCGCGCGTCCCCCTCGCAGGCCTCGCTTACGGGCTCGCCCTCTACACGGACGTGTACGCGCTCGCGGCGGCTCCCGCCATCGGTCTCCTGCTCTACCGTGAGGTGGGGACGCGTCCCATCCCGCTCGCGGCCTTCGGCCTCCTCTTCGCGCTCTTCGGGCTGCTGTGGCCCTTCCGTGCCGCCCTCGACGGCGAGTTCCTCGAATGGCAGGAGGGCTTGCGGTCCGGCATGGACGGGCCGGGCGCGGAGGCCATCGCCCGCTTCATCGGGTGGAGCCCCGCCCTCGTCCTCCTGGGCCTCGGCGGCCTCGCCTACCTCTTTGTGAAGGACCGAGCGCGGGCCCTCCTGCCTGCCGCGTGGCTCCTCGGCGCCGTCGCCGTCCTCTTCCTTGCCGACCCCAAGCTGAAGTCGGAGGCGCTCCACTTTGCGCCCCCCTTCGCGCTCGCGGCCGGCCTCTTCGCGGCCCACCTTGCGGTGCTCGCCACGGAGCGCGCAAGCCAGGCCCTCATGCAGTCCGAGGGCGCGACGCCCCTCGGCCTTTCGGGAGAGGCGACGCTCCACGCCGCGGTCGTCGCGGGGCTCGTGCTCCCCATGGTGCTCGGCGCCGGCGGGTTCCCCACCTTCTGGTCGGGGGACGCGAACGCGGACCTGCGCGCGGCGGCCGATTTCGTGGCCGCGAACTCGGACCCCGGGGACACTGTGGTCGCGGGCAGCGTCCCGAAGGCTTTCATCCGCGCCGAGGGCCTGAAGGTGTACGACTGGTACCGCAACGACCTCGGAGACAAGGGCGTGCGCTACCTCGTGATGGACGACGATGCGCGGTACGACCTCCGTACGTGGCCCGCGCTCAAGGACCTCCACGACGCGAGCGTGCCCGTGGCCACCTTCGGCAAGTACGAGGTCCGCGAGGTCGCGCGTTAGCCCCGCCGCGCCGCCGCGGGAGCCGAAGTCACGCGCCGGCCCGCCACCTCCACGGTTTCGCCCGGGAGAGGCATCACGACGGTGGCCTTCTGGCCGACGTGGCTCACGAACTCGGCGGGGTCGATGGTGATGGGCGGGAAGTAGCTCGGCCACTCCTTGCCGTGGGCCTCCCGGTAGCGCGCCGCGAGGGGCGTGCCCGGTTTCGGGATGAAGTGCATGGGGACGACGGTGCCCACGCCGAGCCAGTCCACGGCGACGGCGGCGTGCTCGGGGCCCATGGTGAAGAGGTCGCCGATGGGGACGGCGGCCACGTCCGGCTTCAGCACGTCGCGGATGACGGTGCGCATGTCCCCGAAGAGGCCCGTGTCGCCCGCGTGGTAGAACCGGGTTTCGCCGTCGTCGATCATCCACCCGTTCGCGAGGCCGCCGTACCCGAAGGCGCCCTCCTCGTGCTCGAAGCCGGAGGAGTGGGTGGCGGGCGTCATCCAGATGCGGACGCCCTCGAGGCCGCGGTAGGAGCCGCCGATGTTCATGCCCGTGGTCTCCCGCAGGCCCTTCCGCGCGAGGTACGTGGCGACCTCGTAGCTGCCGAGCACGGGCGCGCCGAGCTCCACCGCCGAGCCGAGGTGGTCATCGTGCGCGTGGGAGAGGAGCACGAGGTCGGGGGAGACGTTGGTTGCGCGGCGGGGCGAGAGGCCGGGCGGGAAGAAGGGGTCCACGAGGAGGCGGTGGCCGCCGCGGGTCTCAACTTCATAGCAGGAGTGGCCGTGCCAGGTGAGCTTCATGCCGGCCCCGAGGGCCTGGAGGGCGCTTAGGAGTTCCGGGTCCGGGGCCCCTGTGGGGACCGCCTCTCCCCCTGCCTGGACCCCCGCCGCTGGCGCTTCTCCCTTATACGGGTGCCGGGGAAGCGTTAAATGGGCGCCCAAGCCACCTTACCCCTGTGTGTCAGGTGAGTGCATGGCATCGGATCCCCTTGAAACGAACGTGGCCTCGCAAATCCACCACATCCAGAAGCTGATGGCCCGCATCAGCACACAATACCAGAAGGGCGCGCTGAAGTCCCACGCGCTTGAGAGCGCGTACGAGGACCTCGACGAGGCGCGGCGCGCCCTCGCGGGCATCCTCAGCCACCAGGAGGAGAAGGCCGCGGGCCACCGCCTTCACGGTGACGCGCACGACCACTTCCGGCCCTGAAGCCTAGGCCTTCCCGCCGCCGGGCACCGGGAGCCCTTCGCCCTCGGCCTCCGCTTCCTCCCGGAGCGCCATGGCGACGGCCCGCCGCGTGACGGCGCTGTACACCTGGCGCGTCCACGCCTCGTAGTCCACGGCGTCCGGCCAGAAGGCGGGCTTCCCGAGGCGGTGCGGGATCGCGTTCGGCCGTCCCGGCGCTTCGATGCGCACGTGGGCGGAGAGCAGCTCGTTCCCGGCCCGCCAGTAGGAGGCGGGGTCCGTCGGGATGGGCGCCTCCAGGGCCTCGGAGGCGTCCCCTTCGGCGAGGTCGCCGTCCTGCGGGGCGACGGCCGTCGCCACGGTCGCGCGGCGTTCGCGCAGCGCCGCCGCCACCTGGTCCTTCGTGCGTCCCCGCAGCAGGAACAGGAGGAAGGGGTCGCGGTCGAACTCTTGGGCGAGGATGTAGTGGACGGCGGCGATGTGCTTGCAGGGCTTGACCTCGTCGGGGCAGCTGCAAAGCATCTCCATGTCGCCGGTGTTTGCCTCTGGGAAGAGGCGGACGCGGGCGCGGCGGAAGGCCTCCTCGATCTCGCGCGGCATCTCGCCCGCAAGGAGGGAGGCCTGGAAGGCGGCGCGCTCGCTCATGGCGGCGTAGACGCGCTCCCACTCCTCGTCGCCCGGGATGCGGAAGCGCATGGCCACCTCGTAGGGCTTCGGGCGGGAGCCCTGGACGCGGGCGGCGACGATGCCGGGAATCACGTGGAACCCGAGCACCTGGCCCTGTCGCGCGTAGGCGAGGCCGCGCTCGAGGCGGCCCGAGTAGCCCATGATCTCGAGGGTGCTCACCCACTTGCGGCTCCACCAGCTGCTCCCACGG
>DATMKA010000340.1:0-3783 GCA_035553595.1 Thermoplasmatota archaeon
GTTCAGGGCTCCCACGACGGTGGCGCCCGTCACGGCCATGCCCACGAGCATGGCCATCAGGAGTCCATACCCCCGGGTGAGGAGGACGGCCATCTCGCCGTCCATGGGGCCGGCGGGCTGGGTCCACCCGGCGCTGAAGCCGATGAGGGCGAACAGCGCGTACCCGAGGCCGTGGCTGAGGGGCGTCACGGGGTCGAGGTGGAGAAGGGCCTTCCCGAAGATGGCGACGGCGAAGGCGCCCAGGGTGAGGGCGGTGACGCGCCAGAAGCGGCGGGCCTGGAATTCGCGCTCCCGGGAGAAGCCGAGGGTCTTCACGAACGTGGGGGTGTGGGCGGTCAAAAGGGTCACTCCGCCTGCGCGGGGCAGGCACGGTGACGTCCTGTCACGACCGCTTCATAGGGGGGTCGGGACTGCGTGCCCGCGGGCGCGCAGTCCGCCAACACCCTCCTCCTTCAAGAGAGGAGGCGCTCCCGCTTAGGGCAGGAGCTCGATGGGCGCCTGCTCCGGGGGTGGAATGCCCGGGAGGTCCCGGATGCTGATGGCGCACAGCCACGGGGGGCACGGGATGGGTGTGCACAGCGTGTTCCAGTAGTAGGTGTTCTCGCGGGGCGGGTTGACGGAGAGGTTCCAGCAGAGCTTGCCTTCGCCCGTGTAGTGGGTTTCGCTGCACACGAGGTCCTGCTCGTCGATGAGGCGGGGCACGCAGGTGCGGGGCCCCTCGGCGGAGAGGCTGGCCGCGGCGGCAGACGGGAGGGCAAGGGTCACGGCGACGAGCGCGAGGAGGAGGGAGCGGGTTCTCATGGATTCACCTCGGTTTAGACGCAGCCCCGGCCGTCGTCGTCGAAGCCGAGCAGGTTCAAGGAGTACCCGACGCACCACACGCCCCAACTGTGGGAGGCGCAGACACGGTTGTCCCCTTCGCCGACGCAAGCGCGGCACCAGAAGCCCTGGGTCGCGTTGAAGCCGCAAACCTCCGCGGCCAGGTTCGTGGAGGCATCCGGCGAGCCTCCCGCGGCGGAGGCCGGAGGGACGGCGATGAGGGCAAGGGAGAGGATGGCGACGGTAGTGAGGACACGCTTTGGGGAGATGGAGAAAGCCATGGGGAGCCTCCACGGTCCCCGGCACCTTCGGGGGTGATAAACCCCGCGGAGATTTCCCCCGGCCTCCACGCGCTCAGCGATCGCGCCTCAGCCCTGCTTCCCCTCGCGGTCGCGCACGAGGAGGGCGCGGATCGGGATGTAGCAGATGAGGGCGGCCACGTAGGCGAAGATGAGGAAGCCGGGCCATTCCGCGTGGGAGCTGAAGGTGTAGGCCGCTCCGGGCTGGTTGATGAGCAGGGCCGTCCACGCGATGCCGCCGAGGAGGAGCGCGCCCGCGAGGGCGAACCGGAGCTTCCCGAGCCGGGAAGCGAGGAGCGCAACCCCGGTGGCGAGGAGGAGGCCGAGCACGGCGGGGGCGTAGAAGCCCACGGTGTCGGGGTTCACCACGATGAGGCCCGCGATGACGATGCCGATGAGGGCGCCGCCCGCGATGAGGCCGCTGCTGAACAGGAGACCGTTCCGCTCCACGGTGTCCACCACTTCCTTCCGCTCGGCCTCGGGGAGGTCCTTGGTCTTGCGGAGGGTGTAGCGGTTCACGCCTTCGGCGAGGAGGCCGCCGATGAGGATGGGGAAGGTGGTGGGGAAGGGGAGGTAGATGCCCACGGCCACGGCCATCACGGGGAGCTTGAAGGCCATGAGGGTGAGGCCGATGAGGGCGCCGAGGCCGATGAGGCCCCAGTCGAGCTGGCCGCCGAAAAGACCGTTCAGGATGCCCGCCATGAGGTTCGCCTGGGGCGCGGGGAGGTCCGCGCTGCCGATGGTGAAGGCCTCGTGGAGGAGGAACACGACGCCGCCCGCCGTGAGGGCGAAGGCGATGGCGCCCGCCACCTGGGCGGTTTGCTGCTTCCAGGGGGTGGACCCGACGAGGTAGCCGGTCTTGAGGTCCTGGAGGTTGTCGCCGCCGATGGCGGCCGCGCAGCACACCACGGCGCCGATGCCGAGGGCGCCGAGGATGCCCACGGGACCGTTCATGCCGAGCACGAGGAGCAGGAGGGACGCGAAGATGAGGGTGACGATGGTGACGCCCGAGATGGGGTTGTTGCTGCTGCCCACGACACCGGCCATGTAGCCCGCGACGGCGCTGAAGAAGAAGCCCGCCACGAGCATGACGCCCGTCGCGACCGCGGCCACGGCCCAGGACTGCGTGAACATCTGGAACACGAAGAACATGGGGATGGCGAGGACGCCCACGGCGGCGAGGACGAGGCCGAGGTTCATGTCGCGCTCGGTGCGCACGCGGGTGTCGGCGCCCTTGTTCTTGAAGGCGGCGATGCCCTCCGTGAGGGCCTTGCCGAGGCTCTTGCGCGTCTTGTACAGGGCGTAGAGGCCGCCCGCGATCATGGCGCCGCCGCCAACAAGGCGGATCTTGCTGTTCCAAACGACCTGGGCGGCCGTGAGGGGGTCCATCTCGGCGCCCGTCGCGAGGAAGGGGTCCCCCACACCGTCCGCGCCCACGAACCTGGGCCACTGGAGGGGGTCCGTGACGAAGGGGACGCCCGTGGTGAGGAAGAGGGGGATGAGGACGAACCAGGCGAGGGCGGAGCCCAGGAACAGGAGGAGGCCCACGCGGGCGCCCACGATGAAGCCCACGGCCATGAGGATGGGCTCGAGGTTTGTGCCGAGGTAGGCGGGGACGTTCCCGATGCGGGCGGCGCCCTGGGTCACTTCGGCCCAGAGGCGGTTGCCGAGCATGAGGAAGTTGTACCCGGCGCCGATGACGATGGCGCCCGCGAGGTACTTGACGCCGTCGCCGCCCTTCTCGCCCACCTTGAGCACCTCAGCGCACGCCACCCCTTCGGGGAAGGGGAGCTGCGCGTCCACGATGAAGGCGCGGCGGAGGGGAATGGTGAAGAGGACACCGAGGGTGCCGCCCACGAGGGCGATGAGCACCGTCTGCCACCAGGTGATGGCGATGCTCTCGTTGCCGGGGAGCTGCTGGAGCAGGAGGGCGGCGGGGACGGTGAAGATGACGCCGGCCGCAAGCGCGGGGCCGCTCGCGGTCATGGTCTGGACGATGTTGTTCTCCAGGATGTTGTTGTCCCGGAAGAAGCGGAGGACGCCCATGCTGATGACGGCCGCCGGGATGGAGGCGGACACGGTGAGGCCCACGCGCAGGCCCACGTAGGCGTTCGCGGCGCCGAGCACCACGGCGAGGGTGAGGCCGAGGAGGATGGCCTTGAGGGTGAGCTCGGGAAGCGTCCGGTCGGCCGAGATGTGGGGGGTGTGAACGCCGACCTTGACGGGGGCGTTGGGCGCTTCGGGTTTCGATTGCTTCTCGAGCACGGTGGCCATGGCGTCACCCGGCAGTGGGGCAGGTGGGCTGCCCGGTTTTCGCGGGGATGCCTCTCACGCCATTTAACCTTATTCGGCACGCGGCGGGGGCCCTGGCCTCAAGATAGCGGCGAGGCGGTGTAGCCCGCGCCCTCCACGGCCTTCACGAGGGCGTCGGGGGTTGCCTCCTTGCCGTGGACCACGGTGGCCTTGCCGCCCGCGAGGTCGACTTGCGCCTTGGTGACGCCCGGAACGGCCGCGAGGGCTTTCTCCACGCGGCCCTGGCAGTGGCCACACGTCATCCCTTCCACGCGGAGCGTCGTCGTTGTTCCTCGGCTGAACAGGCCCATGCCTGAAGGATGGCGGCGCTGCGGCTTGGGGCTTTCGGGTCGGGGGCGCGAGGGTTGCTCCA
>DATMKA010000341.1:0-2270 GCA_035553595.1 Thermoplasmatota archaeon
CGGCGGGGGCCGCCGCCGACGAGGTGGCCTTCCCGACCACGGGAACGCGCCTTGAGCCGGCGAGCTTCGGGCTCCCCTTCCCTGAGGCCGGCACCTTCGGTCCCCGTTCGACCCTCGCGGAGGGCACGCCCGCTGCCGAGGGCAGCGTCTCGGCCGCTTCCGCCCGCGTGGCCACGGTCCCCTTGCCCCCGGAGGCGGTGGTGGCGGGCGCCGCCGCGACGGGCGCCCTCGTGGTGCTCCTCGGCCTCCTCAGTCTCCTCCGCCGCCCCGAGAACGACCTTCTCGTGGGCACGCGCCGCGACGTGTACGAGCTCCTCAAGGAGAACCCCGGCCTCTCCGCCGCCGAGGTGGCGGCGCGCACGGGGCTCACGCACCAGACGATCACCTACCACCTCACGGTGCTCACCTCGAGCCGCCTCGTGGTGGCCCAGGGCCGCGGCGCCCGCAAGTTCTACTTCGTGAACGGCTCCAGCTTCTCCCCGGAGGAGCGCCGCCTCATGAGCGTCATCAAGGACCGCGAGACCATGGAGGTGCTCAAGCTCGTGGTGGACGCGCCGGGCCTTTGCAAGAAGGACCTCGCGGAGCGCCTCGGCGTTTCCCGCCAGACCGTGAACTGGCACCTCTCGAAGCTCGAGGAGGCGGGGCTTGTGGCCGAGACCAAGGACGGGACCTCCCGTCACCTCGCGCCGGCCGTCCCCGACCTCGCGGGCAGCACCTCCCGCATCGCGGCCCGCCTCGGCGACCCGAAGCTCTCCCCTTGGGGCCAGGCGATGCGCGAGCCCGCCGTCCACGGCGTGGCCCTTCCTCCGCCGCCCGTGATGAACTCTCCCACTCACTGAACTGGACTGGATGAGCAACGCCCGTTCCACAAGACACAGGAGGATCCACCGTACACTGAACCGGTTACAGAAATCGTGAGAGTGTGGGATAGAGACTCGTGAGAGACTTTATACCGCATGTGACGGATGCGCATTCCCCTAGACCCTAGCTCCCGCCCATGGAGCCACGGGAGTGGGAGGACTTGCGGGAAGTCCAACGGTCCGGGAGGCCCGTTGTCCCGCCGCGTTGCTGCCGCGCGAATTTCCCAGGCAGCTTTCAATGAGGTGAGAAGAACATGTTCAAGACAACCAGGCTGGTTGCTGCAACCCTCGGGGCCCTTATGGTCCTGTCCCCCCTCGCCGCCGCTGGCGAGATGTTCGACGACGCCACCACCGGCGCCCCCGAACCCAACGCCTTCGATGCCGCCTACGCCGCTGCCCAGGGCTTCTGGAGCAACGTGCACCACACCGCCGCCGATGACGACTCCAAGTTCGGTGCTGGCAGCTTCGCCCTCCTGCACGGCCACGGCCCCGGCCAGGGTGAGCTCAGCGACGCCAAGGGTACCGCCACCCTTGCCAACACGCTCCCCCACATCGACATGATTCACACCAACTGGTACGGCGCCCTCATCGCGTCCGACCCCAACGACGCCGCCCAGGGCAACCTCGAGCAGCGCTTCTCCTACCCCGGCTTCATTGTCCTCACCGTTCTCTACGGTTACTACAATGAGTGCTTCCAGGGCTCCTACGTCCTCTCCGGCGCCAACACCGGTGAGGGCGGCGCCGAGTCCGTGAACTCCCCCGTCTGGTGCGGCAACCCCGCCCACGTGATGGACACCAGCTCCAAGCGCGCTCTCCTCAACGACGAGTTCGTCCCGATCTACTGGACCCACGGCGGCTCCGCTCCCCAGGTCCGCGACCACCGCGGCGAGGAGGACGGCACGAGCCACCTCTCCGGCACCACGATGGTCTACGGTGAGATCCTCGAGGACCTCTCCGTTGCCGAGATCCCCACCATCCCCGTGACCAACCCCGTGGACATGCACGCCCTCTACGACAACTTCGACGAGGACTGCAACGCCGGCGGCGAGTACGCCCACGAGTGCACCACCACCGCCACGTTCCCCCTGTGGAACCAGCGCATCACCTGCACGGCCGAGGATGACGCCAACCGCAACGAAGAGGGTGGCGCCGACTACTCCCGCGGCAACACCTGCATCACCGCCGGTCTTGCCCCCAGCATGCCCGACAACCCCCTCCAGGGCCTCGTGAACTTCCACGACACCCCCCTCGGTCAGACGGCCACGCCCGACGACAACTCCCCCCAGCAGATCGGCGACCAGATCCTCAGCCTCGACCCCTGCTTCGGCCTCCGCCAGGACGCTGACGCCAACGGCTGCGAGACGACGGCCACCACGATCACGGAGTCCCTCCAGTACGCTGACTCCGTGC
>DATMKA010000342.1:0-11275 GCA_035553595.1 Thermoplasmatota archaeon
ACGGTGCCAACGCCACCGGCAAGGGCCCCGACGGGGTGCCCGAGGACACGCGCTGGCACATGTTCGTCACCTACACTTTCGACGCCCTCAGCGAGGACCCCACCTTCGTGACGGTGCAGGTGACCCCCGACGACGACCCTGTCCAGATCGGGCCCATCAGCACCAACAGCGACTGCGAGGCCCCCGAGGGAAGCCGCAACCTCCTCGACTTCATCGACATGGTGATGGACAAGGAGGGCCGCGTCTACGTGGCCTACGCCGACGGCTGCCTCGAGGGCTGCAAGACGATGGAGGACAGCCGCGGCGACCGCGGCTACGTCGCCGTCCTCCAGACGGGCCCCAGCCTCCTCGCCGCCGTGGGCACTCTCGCGTCCCCCGAAGCGAAGGCCGCCGAGACGGGCTCGCCCGGCGCTCCCGTGCTCCCCGTCACGGCACCCATTAAGTAGGACGGAGCGCTTGCGGTCGCGGAATGCGCGACCGCCGCCTCCTCCTCTTCGTTCTCGCAGGCGCCGGCCTCGCGGCCCTGACGCTCGTCGCGTGGGCGGCGCTGAGCCCCGAGGGCTTCCCCGGGTTCTTCTGGAAGCACTTCGCGGGCCCCGTCGCAGCCCAAGCGGAGGGGCGGTCCGTCACCTGGAACGGCATCCCCGCGCAAGTCGGGTACAGCGTGCCGTCGCTCCTCGGGTACGGCGCCATCCTCCTGCTTGGACTCTACGCCGTGGATGCGCTCCTCCTGCGGCGCCTCGGGCTGCGCCTGGGTTGGGGCCTCGCGGTGGCTCTTGCTCCCTTCTTCGCCTTCGGTCCCCTGCTTCGCGCGCTCCAGGTCACGGGCTTCCTGACCGCCCGCGACGGCACGCCCCTCCCCCTCGCCTACGCCGTGGTTGAGCCCGTCGTCTACCTCACCACCGCCGCCCTCGCCGCCCTCGCGCTCGGGTGGGGCGCCACCGTGGCCCGCATGCGCCTCCCGGAGCGGGCCCGCACCACCGTTAGCGCAGGCAGCATCCTCGCCCTCGGCTTCGGCCTCTGGCTCCTCCTTCTCCTTGGCGGCGCGCCCTACGTCCCCTCCGCGTGGGGGCTCCTCGCCCTCCTTGCCGGAGCCATCGCTGCCGCCTTCCTCTTCGGGCGCCTCCTCAAGGACCCGGGCGCGGGCCTCTCGCTCGGCCTGGGGCTCGCGGTGCTCGCGCCCTTCGTGCTCGCCACCATCGCCTTCCTCGCCTCGCCCGACGCCGAGCCCTGGCCCACGCGCCGCGGCGCGGGCGCTGACGGCTACGGCTGGATCCTTCCGCTCGTCCTCGCCGCCGCCGCCGTCGCGGGCCTCCTCACGATGGCCCTCGGGCGGGCCGTCCGCGCCGCGCTCCCGCGCCTCGCGCCCCTCGCGCGCCCCGAGGCCGGGCTCCTCGTGTTCGCGCACGCCGTGGACGGCTTCAGCACCATCCTCGGCGTGAAGGACCCTTTCAACTGGGGGCTTCCGCAGTACCAGGAGCAGAACCCGGTGAGCCTCGCGCTCCTCAACGTCGCGAACGGGTGGGGCTTCGTCGTCGTGAAGCTCCTCGTGGGAGCGGTCACCGCGCTCGTGCTCCACGAGTTCCTGAAGGAGGAGGAAGGGGAGACGGGCCGCGGGCGCGAAACGCTCGTCGCGCTCGGCTACGTCGCCGTCTTCGCCCTCGGGTGGGGACCCGGGTTCACGAACCTGCTGCGCGCGGGCTTTGGCGTGTAGCCGCTGAGAAGACGGTATACGCAGGGGACAGGGAGGCGCAGAGAGCGCAGAGATGACGTTTCAGGATCCGCAGAGGGGGCAGGGAGCGGGGAGCGGGTCCGTTTTTCACGTCCCTCCGCTTCCTCGGCGGTCCCAACAATCCGTCCTCTGCGTTCCCTGCGCCTTTGTTCCCTCTGTGTATACCGTTTCTCGGCGCGCTCTTCGACTCTGCGGCCCGTCCCCGAAAAAGAACTGGTCAGACAATTTTTGTCGCGTGATCAGTCGAGCCGCTTCGCGTAGGCCGTGATGACCGCCGTCTCCGCGTCGCCCCAGCCCACCACGATCTGCTTCCAGCTGCCCGCGCGGAGGTCGCCCACGGCGAAGAGGCCCTTGATCCGGTGCCCTTCCTGGTCGAGCGCCTCGCAGTTCGCGTCCGTGACCACGTACCCTTCCGCCGTCACCTTCGCTCCGAGGAGGCACGCCAGCTCGTTGTTCACCTTGTACATCCCGAGGCTCATGATGCCCTTGTCGAAGCGCTCCTCGGTGCCGTCGTCGAATAGGACGGCAAGCTGGCCTTCGCGCTCCCGCAGGGCCTTCAAGGGCCGGTCCACGAGCGGGATCCCAGCCTTCTCCAACTCCTGCGCATCTTCAACCTCCTCGAGGGGTTCGCCGCCCGTGATAAGGGCCACCTCGCCGCCGAAGTGGCCGAGCACGTCCTTCGCGATGGAGACGGAGTCGTGGCGGTTGCCGAGGACGGCCACGCGCTTCCCGTCGAGGTGCCACCCTTCGCAGAGGAGGCAGTAGCCCACCTCGGTGCCGCGGATGTAGGGCGCCATCGTCTCGTGGCCGCGCCACCCGAAGCTCCCGATGCCGGGCTTACGGTCCACGGTGCCCGTGGCGAGAATCAGCACCTTCCCCGAAACGGTGGAGGGGTTTGTGCCATCGCCCACGGCGCGCACCTTCAGGTGGAACCCCTCCTCGTCGCGCGCGACATCGAAGGCCTCCGTGCCGTCGAGGACCGTGACGAGGTTCTTTCCCGCGATGTCGCGGAACCCGTCGAGGGATTCCCGGTGGAGGCGCAGGAGGTCCAACCCCGAGATGCCGGGGTGGCCCGGGATGTTCGCGATGGCGGGCGCCTGGGAGACGCGGGAGAACTGCGACCCCTTGTCCACCACGAGCACCCGGTGGTTCAGGATTGCCCCTTTCAGGGCTGCGTGCAACCCCACGGGGCCGCCGCCCACCACCACGATGTCATAGGGCTCCGACGGCGAGGACACACCCCTCGGTGGATGCCCTACAGGGTAAGGGTTGCTCCTTCCCGGTCCCAGCGGGCAAGCGCACAGGGGAGAAACGGGTTGGGAAAAGGAAGTGCCGTCTGCCGGACCACGGCCGAACTGCGGTTCGGCCTGCTCGGCCGTTTCTGCGGAAACGGCCTCGTCGAACCGGCGACAAGGAAGGAAAAAGTAGTGCCGTCTGCCGGACTCGAACCGGCGACCTTGGGATTATGAGTCCCACGCGCCACCAACTGCGCCAAGACGGCCTTGCGAATTACGGGGTTTTTTCCGGGCCCGAACCGGCGACCCCCTGAGCGGAGCGAGGGGCGACGACGACCGGAGTCGTCGGAGTTGGGATTATGAGTCCCACGCGCCACCAACTGCGCCAAGACGGCCTTGCGATCTTGCCCACGGCGAGCGTGGGATTTCCCTGTGACGGGACGAGCCCCTAACCCCATTCCCGTATAAAAACATTAGGAGGTCTGGCCCTGGTGGGCCGGCCTCAGCAAGGGACTGGAGTGCCGCCTGGCGGGGCGAGGAGCGGCCACGTGGCGAGCTCCACCTCGAGGCCCGCCTTTTCCCTGGCGAAGCGGAGGGCCGCAGCCAGGTTCGTGAGCGTGTTCGTTGCAGCCTGAGGCTTCGGGGTCAGCCCCTCGTCGTTGGGGCCGGCGTAGGTGAGGAGGCCGAGCGCCTCGCCCGTCGCGAGGAGCGCGGGCCCGCCGGAGTCGCCCTGGACGGCGACGGGAGCGAGGCGAACGTAGGTGTTCCACTCCCGGGCCTCGAGGACGCACCCCTCGTGGCGGCGGCGGTCCTCGCTGTCGCCCCACAGGGGGCTGTTGCCGTACATGGCCACTGCCGTGCCCCGCGGCGCGTCCTCGGCCTCCGCGAGCCCGGTGGGGCCCCCGTAGTGCAGGAGGGCGGGGTGGACGAGGTGGCGGTGGCTCTCGTCGACGCGGATGAGCGCGAAGTCGTTGTTGCTTGCGGTGGCCGTTCCCGGGTCGTTGGTCTGCGCGAGGGTCTCGAAGGAGTTGTAGGCCACCTGGCCCGTGACCCCCGCGCCCTCGATGAGAATGGGGTCGCCCACCTTGAAGGCGGAGAGGCAGTGGGCGGCAGTCCCCAGGTAGAGGGTGGCGTTGTCGGGGCTGCGGAAGATGAAGTTCGCGGAGCAGCCGATCGTCACGCGCCCCGGCTCCACCACGAGGTCGCGCAGGCGCACGCCAGGTCGGAGGGTGGCGGCGTCGAGGCTTGGCCACCCCGTGGCATTCCACGGGTTCTCTCCGGCCCCTCCGGACTTGCTGTCCACCGCGGGTGGCTCCTCGGCAGCGGGGGCCGCATCCAGGCACCCCGCCAGGAGGAGGGCAAGGGGGAAGAGGGCAGCAAGGCTGCTACGACGCATGGCCGCTCGATCGCCCCTTGGGCGTTCACGCTTGTGGTCCGCTCGTTGAAGTCCCGCCGCGTCAGGCCTTTCCGCGACCGAAGGGGAGGCTGAAGCGCCGCTTCTCCTTCTGCTCGGAGGCCTTCTTGACCTCCACGGGGGTGGAAGCGGGCTCCGCGGGGGCCGCGGCAGCCTTCTTGGGCTTGGCGAGGCCGAGGCGCTCGGCGCGCAGCTGCTTCAGGTAGGCCTTGCGCTCGCTGCGGGCGCGGCGCTCCTCGCGCCACTGGCGGAAGAGCGACTCCTCGGTCACGAGGAAGCCCACGACGAGGCCCACGGCGAGGGCCACCATGGTGTTCCAGGGCGGGTTGAGGCCGAGGAAGCCGAGGCCGTAGAAGAGGAGGAACGCCACCGTCGCCCAGGTGCCGAGGAACACGAGCAGCTTGAACTTCTCAGGCACGGCGGGGACGAGGTGGTCGCCGCGGGCCTGGGAGTACTGCTGGAGCACGCCTCCGGCGGCAAGGCCCGCAAGGAGCCCGAGGGGGACGCCGGCGAGGATGCCGAAGCGGAGCTCGAGGCCCGCAGCACCGAAGAGGAAGAGGACGAGGCCGCCCACGGCAATGCCCACGGGGGGCGCGAGCAGGAGGCGGGCCCGCGGGGTCGCGAAGAGGCGGACGGTGACGCCCTCCTCGCGCCAGCGGGCGGGAGTGCCCCAGGTGAGGACGCTGAGGCCGAAGGAGAGGACGTACCCGAGGACGAGGGCCACGGGGAAGAGCACGAGGGGCGGGATGGCGGGCACCTGGCTGAAGCCGTACCCGATGGGGAAGCTCAGGAGGGGCCCGAGGAGGAGGAACGTGAGGGCGAAGGCGAGGGGCTTGTGCTTCGGCTTCACGCGGGGGATGGAGTCGCTGAGGCTCCGCTTTGGCTTCGGGAAACCAACGAGCAGGTAGGCGAGGCCGCCGCCCATGGGGATGGAGAGGCCGAGGCACACGAGGGGAAGGTAGAGCTCGGGGATGAGGCCGGGGCCGCCGGGGCGGGTCTGGAAGAGGCCGCTCGCGCTGAGCCCCACGCCGAGGCCGATGAACAGGATGCCCACGAAGAGCGCGCTCAGGGGGTAGAACAGGAGGGGGCGCTTCTCCTTCGGGATCTTCTCGTAGGCCTCCTTGGGGGCCTTGATGAGGTTGGGGAAGCCCACCATCAGGAAGGCCGCCGTCCCGGCAAGGAGGAGGCTCGCCGTGATGCTGATGTAGGCGAGGAGCTTGAGGTCGATCTGGGTGTAGGCCGTGAGGCCGAGCCCGATGAGGAAGTAGAGCACTCCGAAGAGGACGGCCGTGATGGGGAACCACAGGTAGGGCTTCGCCTTGGGGGAAACCTTCGGGAGCTTCACCTGGGGAATCTTGGCCTTGGGCGTGCCGCACACCAGGTAAGCGACGGCGATCCCGAGGAGGAGGCCCACGGGGAGCGCGATCCCGAAGGATTCGGTGCTCACCTCGCCGATGGCAAAGCCGATGAAGGAGCCGAGGGCGGCCACTGGCACGAAGGCCAGATTGCGCACCAGCTGGGACTGCTTCTTGAGGAGCGGCAGGGCGGCCATGGGCTACCCTCCGGGATGGGGGTGGGCCCTTTAAAGGTTTGTCGATTCCGCGTTTGACCTAAGAGGGCGCGCCGCCAGATGGCGGCGGCCAAAAACGCTTCAGTCGGCGCGGTTGAGGTACTCGGCGGGCACGGAGTCCGTGACGTACACGGTCTTGCCCGCGTGCTGGATCTTCAGCCCGTCCTGCACGGCGCGCTCCGCATCCACCACGAGGATGATGGGGGCCTCGGCGCGGCGCAGGCCGGCGCTGAGGGCGTTCTCGTAGCCCTTGCTGAGGTGGACCTTCTGGCGGTCCGTGGGCTGCAGGCCGCGCTCGAGGATGAGCTCGACCTCCTCCTCGGTGACGGGGTAGTACAGCTTGGAGGGCACCTCGTCGGTGGGCAGGTCGAGGTCCACCTCGATGCTGTGGCCGTAGGTGGCCCGCACGCGGTTGCCCTCGATCTGGTAGCGGCCCTTGGGGTCCGTGGCCACGATGGCCACGAGGTGGTAGGGCTTGATCCACTGGAGGCGGTCCTTGCTCTTGCGGAGGACGTCGATGAATTCGGGGATGTCGACCCAGCCATGGCTGTCCATGGCCACGCCGAACTTGTCGGGGAAGTGGCGCAGCACGCCGGCCATGATGCGGCCCACGCGGTTGAGCTCATGCTCGTTCATGAGGAAGCGGCCTTCCTCACCGCACACGGGGCAAGCGGAGCCCCGGCAATACCCGTGGGTGTGGCACTCACGCAGCATTCGGAATCGGCCCCTCTACGCTTGAGGGGGGTCATAACGCTTTCTTGCCGACACGGGCCGGGGCAGCCGTACGTTTAAGCGCGGGGATTCGGTTGCGGGCGCGAGGACCGGACATGGATCCCGTGGTGGCGGCGAAGAAGCGCGCCGGCGAGCGCGCCTGCGACGACCTGAAGAGCGGCATGATTGTGGGGCTTGGCACGGGCAGCACGGCCGAGTGGGCCGTCCGCCGCGTGGGCGAGCTCGTGAAGGGAGGCATGGACCTGAAGGGCGTGCCCACGAGCATTGTCACGGAGAAGCTTGCGCGCGAGTGCGGCGTCCCCCTTCTCGACCTGAACGACGTCACCCGCATCGACGTCACCATCGACGGCGCCGACGAGGTGGACCCGAGCCTCGACCTCATCAAGGGCCTCGGCGGGGCCCTCCTCCGCGAGAAGATCGTGGCCTCCATCACGGCCCGCCAGATCATCGTCGTGGACGACAGCAAGCTCGTGAAGCGCCTCGGTGAGAAGGCGCCCGTCCCCGTGGAGGTGCTGCCCTTCGGCCACGCCGTCGTGAAGCGCAAGCTCGAAGCCCTCGGCTTCCAGGCGACGCTCCGCGCAAAGAACGGTCAGACCGTGGTGACGGACAACGGGAACTACGTGTACGACATCCGCCACCCCTCCGGGGCCCTCCCGCCGGCGGCCGAGCTCGAGCGCACGCTCAACAACATCCCGGGCGTCGTGGAGAACGGTTTCTTCCTCGGCATCACGAAGCGCGTCGTCATCGCCGACCGCTCCGGCGAGACCCGTATCCTGGACAAGTAGGGGTCAGCCTTCGGCCTGGAGGGTGCGCAGCTTCTGGATGGTCTCGAAGTTGCGCTCCGCCTCCTCCCGCTTCTCCCGCTCGATGTCGCTCACGATGGACTCGAGGGTGACGAGAAGGCGGTAGCAGTGGACGGGGCGGCCCTTCCCTTCCTTCTTGAGGTCGTGCTTGTCGACCCAGCCGCGCTCCCGCAGGAGCTGCATGGCCACGCTCACCTCAGGCTGGCGGAGCCCGGCGCCGTGCTCGATGTCGCTCGAGACGGACTCCTTGGCGCGGTCGAGAAAGACGAGGGTCTTCGCGATGCTGCGGGACAGGCCGAGGTCCATGAGGAGCTTCGCAATGTGCTCCTCCCGGTCTCCAAGCACGAGGGCCGAGTCGCGTCGCATGGGGGTATCGGGCGTTTAAAATTATAGAGCGGTATAAAATTTTATTTGTTTGATTTTCGGCCCGGCCGCGCGCCCGCGTGCAATCGGCGTTTCCTCCCGTAACCCCCCCGCCCGGAAGTCGCCACCTTTTTGCACCCCTGTTCCACCCGAAGGGCCCGGGTCTACCCATGCACGTTGAGCACTTCATGACGAAGGATGTCGTTTGCGTGAACGAGGAGGCGACCGTCGAGGAGGCCGCCATCGAGATGCGCGACCGCAACGTCGGCTGCGTCGTCATCGTGGACGACGAGGACAAGGTCGTCGGCATCCTCACAGACCGCCAGATCGCCCTCCAGTGCGTCGCCGAGGGCCAGATGGGCGGCGACCTCATGGTGAGCGACATCATGACCCCTGACCCCGTGTGCGTGACCACGGAGGACAACATCTTCACCCTCATCGAGACGATGCGCACCACCCCCAACCTCCCCCGCCGCATCCCCGTGGTGGACGAGGACGAGACCCTCGTGGGCCTCGTGAGCGTGAGCGACATCGCCGTCGTCGCCAAGGCCCTCATCGACGAGGTGCTCCGCGAGGACCTCCGCAACAGCCTCGAGCTCGTCGAGGTGGAGACCGGCGGCAAGCGCATCCTTGAGGAGATCGGCGGCGCCATGAATGGCACCGGCTTCCTCGGCGCGACCGGCGGCAAGACCGGCGGCCGCAAGGGCGGCAAGCAGAAGGTCACCGCCGGCGGCCGCAGCGGCGGCACCCGCCGCTCCCGCTAATCACCCGGAAGCGACCTTCTCGAGGGCCCGGGTGAGGCGGGCGCGCGCATCCTGCGCAAGCGCCCCCACGCCCGGTGCCTCCACCATCTTCTCAAACAGCACCACCGGGTCCTGCGCGGCCACCGTGGTCGATCCATCCTTCTCCTCGGTCACCACCACGTTGCAGGGCAGCAGGAGCCCGATGCCGGCCTCCGCGCGGAGCGCCTGGTTCGCGAGCTGCGGGTTGCACGCCCCGAGGATGATGTAGCGCGGGAAGTCTGTGACCCCAATCTTGTTCTTCAGCGTCTCGGCCACATCGATGGTGGTGAGAACGCCGAACCCTTCCGCCTTGAGCGCCTCCGTGACTTTCGGGATGGCGTCCTCGTAGCGGAGGCGGGTGGGGCGGTAGATGCCGTAGCGGGTGGCCTTCATGCCGGCAGGAACCGCGTGGTGGGGAAAATAGGCTCGTCCACTCGCGAGAGAAACGAGAAAAAAGAGTAGCGGGCTAGGCCGGATTCGAACCGGCGGCAAACAGATTAAGAGTCTGTCCTCTTGACCTAGCTAGAGTACTAGCCCAGTTTTGCGGTTGCATCTGTTGCGCGCCGTTTCCGGCGTGCATCAGCGAGAGCCCCATAATTACGCACCCCTATTTAAGCGTTCCGTGGGTTGTTTCGGCTTGGCGCGCGGGGGGCGGTAGGTGATGAGGCGGGTAGCAAAGGTTCATCTCGGGGACGCGCCTCGGAAAGCCCGATGAGTGCCCCCCTCGAGGTCAACCTCACCGACGAGGCGCAGCTTCCCACCCTCTTCGGGGACTTCCGCATCCGCGGCTTCCGCGGCGAGCGCCCGGGGGACGAGCATGCCGCCATCTACGTGGGGGACATCCGGGACGAGGCGATTCTTACTCGCATCCACTCCTCCTGCGTCACGGGGGATGCCCTCGGAAGCCTCCGGTGCGACTGCCGCGAGCAGCTCCAGAAGGCCCTCGCAGCCATCGCGCAGGAAGGGAGGGGCCTCGTGCTCTACCTCCAGCAGGAGGGCCGGGGCATCGGGCTTGCGAGCAAGGTGAAGGCCTACGCGCTCCAGGACACGGGGGCGGACACGGTGGAGGCCAACGTCACCCTCGGGTTCCCGCCCGATGCGCGCAGCTACACGGTGGCCGCCGCCGCCCTCAAGGCCCTCGGCGTGAAGAGCGTCCGCCTCCTCACGAACAACCCCGTGAAGAAGGCCGCCCTCGAAGCGCACGGGGTGAAGGTGGTGGAGCGCGTTCCGCTCCCTGTGACCACGAACCCGCACAACGAGCGCTACCTTGAGACGAAGCGCGAGCGCATGGGCCACGACTTCCCCGCGTGATCAGCGCGGGTGCGGCCCGCGGCCGCCCACCAGAACAATGGCGAGGTCCATGACGTTCGTGCCCGTGGGGCCCGTCCGGATGAGGTCGTTCAGCTCCTCGAAGAAGGCGTAGGCGTCATTGTCGAGGAGGGCTTCCCGGAAGTCGAGGCCGACGGCGCGGGAGCGCGCGAAGGTGACGCCGTCCACGATGGCGCCCGCCGCGTCCGTGGGCCCGTCAACGCCGTCCGTCCCCATGGAGGCAAGGAGCGCGCGGGTGCCGCTGAGAAGCTCCACGGCGGCCAGGGCCACCTCCTGGTTGCGCCCGCCCTTCCCGTTCCCGCGCACCGTGACGGTGGTTTCGCCGCCCACGATGAGCGCGGCCGGGAGCGTGACGTTGAGGGTGCCCGCAAGCGCGTGGCGGGCCCACTGGGCAAGGCGCGCGCCCTCCTCCCGGGCTTCCCCGACGAGGCCGCGCCCGCCGCGGTACGTTTGGTACCCGAGGCTTGCGGCGGCGCGCGCGGCGGCCTCCACGGCCGCGGCGTTGCCGGCGAGCACCACGTTCTCGACGCGCTCGAAGCACGGGTCGCCTGGTTTGGGGGTTTCCGCGTGCTGCCCGTCTCGGCCTGCCTGCAGGTGGTCGCGCACGCTCGGGGGAACGCTCTCCAGAAGGTGGTAGGCCTCGAGGGCCTCCCACGCATCGCGGTAGGTCGTCTCGTCGGGGGCAGTGGGGCCGGAGGCGATGACGCTCACGTCGTCGCCGGGCACGTCGCTCAGGATGAGGGTGAGCACGCGGCCCCGGGCGCGCGCGGCGAGGCGGCCGCCCTTGAGGTGCGAGAGGTGCTTTCGGATGCAGTTGAGATCGTCAATGGGGGCGCCCGACTTCTGCACGAGGTCGGTGGTGCGCACGAGATCCCCCAAGGGGACGACGGGGGCCTCCACGAGGGCGCTCGCGCCCCCCGAGAGGAGGAGGATGAGGAGATCGTCCGGGCCCGTGGCCTCCGCCATGTGGAGGAGGCGTTCGCCCGCGCGGAGGCTCCCCTCGTCGGGGAGGGGGTGGCCGCCGACGATGGTCTCGTAGCCCTCGACCTCCACGGGCTGGGGGGCCACGAGGAGGGCTTCCCGGAAGGGGCCCCAGCGCTCGGACTGGGCCGCCATGCCGCCCGCGGCCTTCCCGAGGGCGGCGATGCGCACGTTCTGGAAACGGCGCAGGTTCACGGACCCGCCCTGGTATGCGAGGCGCTCGCCGTCCCAGTAGAGGGCCTGGCGGAGGAGGACCTTGGGGAGCACGGCGGTGAGGCCTGCCTCGAGAATGTGGCGGGCGTGGTCGCGCGCCTGGGCTTCCCAGGTGATCATG
>DATMKA010000343.1:0-5894 GCA_035553595.1 Thermoplasmatota archaeon
AGACAGCCGTCGGGGGTCTCCACGGTTTCGGACTGGTGGCGCAGGTCGTGGAAGATATCGATGACGCTGTCAAGCTGATCGATGCGGCTCTTGATGCCCTGGGGATCCGTCATGCTCTCCGAGGGGCCTCCTCGTTCGAGAGGGATAGAGCTTCTGGCGGTTTGACCCCAGGACACCGGCGTGCGCCCGGGCGGGCCCCCGGGCGGGCCGCGGTTACGTCACAATGTCGAGGCTGAGGGTGCTGCCCGTCACGAGGCCGCTCTTCGCGCCTTCCCCGAGGGCGTTCACGGCGCTCACGCGGAAGTACCGCATCGTGCCAGGGAGGTACCCGGTCTCGGTGTGCTCGCGGGTGGTGCCCGGCACCTCGCGAACCACCGTGGTCCCCTTGTCGTCCGTGATGAAGACGCGGTACTTCTGGATGGGGGAGTTGCCGTCGTCGCGGGGCGCATCCCACTGGACGCGGATGCGGTCCACGCCGCCCTCCGTCCGGAGGTTGCGGGGCACGCCCGGCGTCATGGCGCCCACCGTGAGGGCTGCGGCGGCATCGACTTCACCGTGCCCGTAGCGGGGGTCCCAGCCGACGGTGCCGAGGTCGCGGGCGCTCGCCTGCAGGACGCGGCGGACGCGCTCGTTGCTCGCCTCGGGGTGGGCGCTCCACACGAGGGCTGCCACGCCGGCCACGTGGGGGGTGCTCATGCTCGTGCCGCTCATGCCGCCGTAGCAGGTGTCGCAGTCGAAGAGGGTGCTGAGGATGTTGTCGCCGGGGGCTGCCACCTCGGCGGTGCTGCCCACGGAGCTGTAGCTGCACATGCCGCCGCCGTTCTTGGTGCAGGTGACGGCGATCACGTGGGCGGAGTCGGCGGGGTGGTTCACGCACTCACCGCAGTTGACGCCGTCGTTGCCGGCGGCGGCCACGAGGAGGGCGCCCTTCTCGTTGAAGGCGTAGCTCGCGGCGTAGTCCACGGCGCCGCTCGCGCCGAGAGCGCCGAGGCTCATGCTGATGACGACGCGGGAGCCCGCATTGTTGGCGCACCAGGTGATGCCGTTCGCGACGTCGCTGAAGTAGCCGCTGCCGGTAGCGGCGAGCACCTTCACGTGGTAGAAGGAGGCCTGGGCGACGCCGGCGATGCCCTTGCCGTTGTCCATGGTGGCGACGGCGATGCCGGTGACGTGGGTGCCGTGGCCCTCGTCGTCCCAGGGGTCGGCGTCGCGGTTCACGTAGTCGTACCCGCCGCGGTAGCGGGCGCCAGTGAGGTCCTCGTGGGTGTACCGGACGCCGGTGTCGAGGACGCAGACGCTCACGCCGGGGTCGCCCTTCGTGGTGTCCCACGCCTGGGGGACCTTGATCTGGGGGAGCGCGTAGAGGCGGTTGTACCGGGAGTCGTTGGGGGTGTAGGTGGCGTTCGCGCCGAGGTGGCGGACGACGCCGTCACGCTCCACGAGGCGGACGTTGGAGTCCGCGAGGGCGGCGGCCTGGAGGGCCGCGGGGTTCGTGGTTTCCACGACCACCAGGGGGAGGTACTCGTTCACGGTCACGATGGGGGCGCCGTACAGGGCACCGCCCGGTGCGAGGGGGCCGGGAGCCTCGTGGAAGGCGATGATGTATCGCTCGGGCCCCGCGGGTTCGGGGGTCGCGGTGGCGGCGGGGAGCGGAACGGCCGTGGCAGAAAGCACGACGAGAGCAAGGGTAAGGATGGTAACAGCGCGCAAGCTCAAACCTCCAGCCCCGCGCATGCGGCGAGGGAGGGAAAAAGGTTCGGCCCTCAGGCGCGGCCCGGATACGATCTCCGGACGGCCGGGGAAGGCCGAGGGGCTGCGCGCGTCAGCCCCAGACGGGGCGCCGGAGGGTCTGGTCGAGCGCGAAGAACGCGTCCTCGGTGGGCCGTTCCGGCTCGGCGGCCTCGCCCCCGAGCACCTGCTGGCCGAGGGTCACCGCCGTGGGGTCGACCGCACCGTACCCGGCGTGGGGGTAGGCGGGCACGTTCTCGGGAAGCGTGGTCCACGTCACGGGCGTGGTCCAGCACCCGGGGCAGTAGGGGTTGCCGCCGGGCTGCGTCGGGTTGGAGGGAAGCTCGCCCTTCGCAAGCCACTGGGCTTCGCCGTCATGGGGTCCCTCGGTGGGGCGGGGCGTGGCCGTCCGCAGGAGGAGCATCCGGAGCTCGAGGAGCGTGAGGTCCCCGTCCGCCAGAGGGCCTTTGGCGGGAAGGGGATGGCCCTCGGGCGCCTTCGCGAGGACGCCGTCCCGCAGCCCCGTGCCGTTCGTGTGGCCGAGGACGCGGCGGGCCTCGAGCACGAGGGCGCCCGCGCCGCCGGCGGCGTAGGGGCTGCTGGCGCTGCTGCAGCAGGCGATCCCGCTCGTGCTCACCTCGTCCAGGGAGTCCACCGTGGCGTGGGGGCCGCCGTACCCGTCGGCGAGAACGTGCGGGGGCGCGCCGGACCACAGCGTCACGCGGCCGTTGTCGTGGGCGCCCACGAGCACGACGCCGGGAGCGGCGGTGGACAGGACGTAAGTGGGCGTGGGCGCGAAGCCGGTGATGTAGGCGGCGCCGTTCCCGGAGGCCGCGAGGGTGAGGAGGCGGTCGCTCGCGTAGGCGAAGGCGGGCCCCACGTCGTCCGCGACGGCGGAGAGCGGCATGGGGAAGAAGCTGAGCCAGGAGTTCGTGACGATGTCGATCCAGCCCTGGTCGGCGACCCAGCGGAGGCTCTCGGCGCCCAGGCCCTCCACGGTGACGAGGCGCGCTTCGGGCGCGAGGCTGTTGAGGTTGCCGGCGGAGCGGGAGGCGGTCATGGTGCCGTGGCCGTGCTCGTCCACGATGGGGAGGTCGCCGTCGGGGCCGAAGGTGACGGCGCCCACGATCTTGGTGCCGGGAATCCAGTAGAGCCTGCCGGGCTCCACCGCGGCCCACACGGCGGCATCCGCCTGGAGCGCCTCCGCGTAGGTGGCGGCGTCGAGGGTGAGGTTGAGCGCGGGCGTGTCCGCGGGGAAGCCCGGGAGGTACGTGGAGGGGTGGGCGTAGGCGAGGGAGGAGTTGTCGCGGAAGTCCACGTGGTAGGGGTTCACGCCGGTGTCGATGTGGGCGATCACGACAAGCGGCCCTGACCCGGCGAGCGGGTTGGGTACGATGTCGGTGGACGCGGGCGCGGGGTCGGTGGCGCCGAGGCAGCCGGCAAGGAGGATCGAGGCCAGCGTGAGAAGGGCGAGGACGCGGGCAGCCACGGGAGATCGCTCCCGCACCTCGCGGGAAGCCTCATGAACGTTGCTGCACAGAGGTGCGCACCGGACCCGAGGGGTCGCGCGGGTTCGACGGAACGGCCATCCGGCGCAAAGCCTCAAGGAGGGGGCCACCGAACCCCCAGGGGACGCCTCGCCTTGTCTTCCAGGCAGGCAGGCGGCCTGGAGGATCCTCCTTGGTTTCGGGAAACGACCACAGCGTTGCCTTCACCTCGCGCGGGGAGGAGGCCACCGACCCAGGGGTGGACCCGGCCGAAGGGAAGGCGGCGCTCATCTCGCTCCTCGTGGCCATGGAGGAGTCGGCATCCCTAGAGGCGCTCGGCCAGCGCCTCCTCGAGGTGGTGGACGCGCACTGCCAGCCGGTGGTGGCCACGCTGCACCTCCGATCCTCGGACGGCCGGTTGGCGCGCCTCCTCGCGGCGCGGGGGCTTCGGGCTGAGGCGCGCGGGAAGTGCCGGGAGATCCCCCTCGACCGCGATCGGGGCGACCGGTTCCTGGCGACGCGGGCCCTGCTTGAGATGACGACCAAGCGAATCGACCTCGCTTCGGAGGACCCGGCCGGAGATCCCCTCCTCGACCCCGGGAGCAGCGAGCCCTTGGGTCTCGCCCTCTCCGTTCCGGTGCTCGAGCGAGGCGAGGCGCTTGGAGCGTTCACCGTCGCCTTCGAGGAGGGGGCGCGAGAGACGGAGGAACGGGTGGCCCTCCTCGAACTCATCGCGCGAGCCTCCGCCACGCTCCTTGCGCGGCAGCGCCTCATCGAGGACCTTCGACGCCTCACCCGGGAGCAGGCGGAGGCCCTCACCAGGGAGCGCCTCCTCATCGAGGAGCTGGAGGAGTTTACCGACACCGCCGCGCACGATCTGAGCGAGCCTCTGCGAAGCCTTTCGACCCTCGTTCACCTCACCGAGAAGGATCTTCCGGAGGGCGCCTCGGAGGATGCAGGGGAGATGCTCCGCCAGGCGCGCGGCCTCGCCGAGCGCCTGCGCGGGATGGTGGGGCGCATGCGGGAGCTCTCGCGCGTCGGGGCGAGCCTTCGGAACGTCGGCGCGGCCCACGCCCGCGACCTTCTCGAGGAGGCTGCGGGGGCGGCGGCGCTCTCCCTGGGTCGGCCGGAGGTTGACATCCAAATCCTCGGAGAGAACCCGTGCATTACGGCAAGCCCCGAGGCCGTGCGCGTGGCGCTCCGGGAGCTCCTGCGAAACGCGCTGCAGCACGCGGACACTGAGGCGCCGGTGGTGCGCGCGGGGTGCCGTGACCGCGACAAGTTCTGGGAGTTCTGGGTGGAGGACAACGGCCCCGGGATTCCGGCGGACCTCCGGGAGGCGGTGTTCCGGATCTTCCACCGGGGAAACTCCACCCGCGACGCGTCTCCCGCGGGCATCGGCCTTGCCCTCGTCCAGAAGGTGGCGCGGCGGCACGGTGGCACGGCCTGGGTGGAGGGCGTGGAGCCCCACGGAACCGTGGTGCGGTTCACCATCCCGAAACAGGCGGCTCTCGCCTCACGCTGGACGTGAGCGGGGCACCTCTCGCGCGGCGGCCCCCAGCCTGCGTTCCACCTCGCTGAGGGCCTCCTGGAGGTCCGGGAGCTCCACGTCCGCTCCCAAGCGGCCCGGGAGGTCGGGGTCGAGAACGAGGGGGCGTCCGCCCACGCAGATCACGGGGCGCGGTCCCCCTTCGCGGAGCGCCCGGAGGGCTTCGACCGTTTCGCGCACGGCGCCCAGGTGGAGGATCGTGGTGAAGGAGAGGAAGACGGCGTCCGCTTCGCGGCGGCGCAGGTAGGCCACGAGGTCACGGGCGGGGGTGCTCGCCCCGAGGTAGGTGACGCGCCACCCTCGCGCGTCGAGGGCGTCGGCGATCATGCGCGCGCCGATGTCGTGGGCCTCGCCCGCGACGCAGGCGACGACGGCGCGGGCGCGGGTCCGGGGGAGGCTGTCGCCCTCAAGCTCACGCCGGTGTTTGAGGTAGCTCAGGATCTCCTTCACCTGGTGGGTCGCGCGGTGCTCCTCCGCGACGGTGATCTGGTTGCGGGCCCAGCGCTCCCCCACCTCCACCAGAACAGGGCGGAGCACCTCGGCGTAGAAGGTTTCATGATCAGGGTAGCGGGAGAGGAGCGCCACCACCTCGTCCCGCGCCTGCAGCGGGTCGTCGGCCGCGACGAGCAGGTCCACGAGCTCGTTCACCCTGTCGGAAGCCACGGTGGACAACCCGCCCTCGCTCTGCAAGAAGCTTCCTGCCCGTGGTCGGGCCGGGAGACGAAACCGTTATGCGCGCCCGCCCGGCTGGAAACGCCATGTTCGTCGCCATCTCGACCCTCCAGGTGCCCGAGGAGGCAGCCAAGGAGCTCGAGGAGCGATTTCTCAACCGCTCCCGGAAGGTGGACGGCTACGAGGGCTTCATTCGCCTCAGGCTGCTGCGCCGGCGCGGGTCGCATACCCAGTACGCCTTCGTCACCGAATGGGCCTCCCAGGCGGCCTTCCAGGCGTACATGAAGAGCCACGACTACGGGGACGCCCACGCGAAGGTCCCTCCCGAGTTTGATGCCGTCATCGAGAACCTGGGCCTTGCCGTCTACGACGCGGTGGTGGACAGCGCACGGGGGGAGTGATTATCGCCCACGAGTACGGCAACCCGCCCCCGGGGCGGCCCCCGCTACCCTCCGTGC
>DATMKA010000344.1:0-3267 GCA_035553595.1 Thermoplasmatota archaeon
GCGGGTTGGGCGCGCGCGGCGGCGGTCACGCCCTCCCATCCCGGGAGGGGGGCAAATACCCTGCCTGACCGCGCGCCGCCAAAACCTGCTTGAGCCACGGGGGCGCAAGAAGCTTTATGAGGCGCCTCGGGGGCTCCGCGCTGGGGTCCCCATGACACGCACCGTGCTCGCCCTCGGTCTCACGCTCCTCCTTGCCGGAAGCCTCCTCACCGGATGCCTGCAGTCCGGGGAAGTGAACCCCGCGGGCAACGCGCCCCCCGCCGTGCCCCCCATTGACGCGGACTGGGTGCTTCGCGCCCTCATGCCCGGCGAGGACCACAAGCACGACGACGTGACCCAGCACCAGAACCTCACGACCCCGAACTTCCAGGTCATCGGGTACGACCCCCTCGTCTCGGGCTACTACGGCGCCACCCCCACGGGCATGGGGTGCGGCGGCGTCGGCACCACCGCCGAGGGCCGGCGCATCGCCGTCGTCCACACCATCAGCACGGACGTCGCCTTCGTGGTCGCGGACGTCACGGACCCTGTCGCGCCCAAGATGCTCGGCGAGTACCTCCTCCCCAACGTCGTCGTTTGGGACGCCACCGTCACCCCCGACGGCATGCACGCGCTCGTGGGCGCCGACCTCGCGGTCTTCAAGGGCGGCTGGACCCCCAAGGCCCCCGTTCCCGCCACCCTTCTCGGGGACCGCGTGAAGGTGCAGCCCCTCTGGCGTGATGCGTGCACGGGCGAGACCCGCGCCGCCGGCCCCGAGCAGTACCTGCCCGTTGGCGGCAGCATCGTGATGGTGGGCCTGCAGGACCCCACGAGCCCCACCTTCGAGGACGTGGTGGCCCAGCCCATCATCGGGCCCCACAGCGTCACCGCCCACCTCATCGACGGCGTCATGTACGCCACCGCCTCCGTGACGAACCTCGTGCACGAGGCGAGCTACTACACCATCTTCACGGTGGAGGGCACGCCCGCGGGCAGCCGCCTCGTTCCCCACACGGTTCTCCCCGCGCCCGGCATCGAGACCACGAACGTGGGCCTCAACGGGCACGTGGACCTCTTCCTCCAGAAGCACCCCCTCACCGGGAAGGTGCTCGCCTACCTCGCCA
Source organism: Thermoplasmatota archaeon (assembly GCA_035553595.1). Lineage (GTDB taxonomy): Archaea > Thermoplasmatota > SW-10-69-26 > JACQPN01 > JAJPHT01 > DATMKA01. The sequence goes on from DATMKA010000344.1 coordinate 1,104, forward strand.
ACTGGGACGCGGGCATGACCATCGTGGACATCACGACCCCCGGCCGCCCAGTGATCCTGTCCACGTGGCGCGACGGCGACGAGGGCAGCCTCCACACCACCTACCCCCTGCCCACCCTGTGGGCGGACGGCAAGCACTACACGATCGCGGGCCAGGAGGTGGGTCCCCAGGAGGACAAGCCCACGGGCTGGGTCTACATCATCGACACCACGGACCCCGCCGCGCCCCAGGAAGTGGGCCGGTGGACGCTCCCCATGAAGCCCCAGGACTGGCCCGGCGGCCTCATGTTCAGCCCCCACTACGTGGAGGTCGTGAACCAGACGATGTTCGTGACGAACTACCACGGCGGCCTGTGGGCCGTCAGCCTCGCGAACCTGAGCGCCCCCGACGCCGTGGGCCTCTTCGTCCCCGACCGCGTCTCCCCCAAGCCCCTGCAGGAGACCCAGATGGTGGTCGTGGAGGACGTCATCGCGGGCCCCGACGGCATCCTCACCCTGTGGGACGGTGCTGGCGGCATCTACCTCGTGCGCTTCGACGAAACGAACCCTGCCCCCGCTCCCGCCCGCTTCGAGGGCTAACCTTAACTCCCTGACCCTTCGCTACCCCACTAGAGGCTTCCCCATGCGCATCGCCATCCTCGCTCTCGTTGCCGCCGTCCTCGCCGCCGGCTGCCTCTCCGATGAAAACCCCGCCGCCAACAACGAGGTTGCTCCCGCCGCCGTGGACGGCAACGGCACCCTCGCCGGCACCGCCGTGGAAGCCGACGGCGTGGCTGCGAACGTGACGGTGGAGCACGTGATGGCCGCGGAGGCGCTCAACTACGCGGGCCGCACCGACACGGGCGGTTGCGTCGCCGCGCAGGACCAGTGGCAGTGCCAGTTCACGGGCGGGCAGAACAACCTCCACCCCCTCCCCATCACCGCCATGCACCTCGTCGTGAACGTCACCTACACGACGCCCCCCGGCGGGAGCGGCGCCGTGACCGTGATGCTCGTCCCCATCATCAACGGCGTCCCCGAGTGGGGCCTTGCGAACCTCACCGCCACGGGCCCGTCCCCCATCACCGTCAACTGGCACGTCGCCGACGGACCGGACCAAGAGTACGGCCTCGGCATCACGACCGCCGAGTTCACGGCCGCAGGCCCCGTGACGGTGCTGCGGGAGTACTCCCACGACTTCACCGTCGAAGGCACCCTCTACACGATGCCCGACTGGGCCTGATCAGCGGAGGGCCGCGAGGTCCCCCAGGAAGGCCTCCACGTCCTCCCGCGTCACGTCCCAGGAGCACACGAGGCGGTGGCCGCCCCACGCGGGGTCGTCGTAGAGCACCCATCCGCGGGCCTGCAAGGCCGCCACCGTGGGGGCCGGGAGCTTCAGGAAAATTTCGTTCGCGCCCCGGGGGTGCACGGGCGTGAAGCCGTGCTTGGACAGCCCGGCCTCGAGGAGGGCCGCCATCGCGTTCGCGTTCTCCGCGTGCCGCAACCAGGCGCCCGATTCGAGGGCGCCCACCCATTGTGCGGCGAGGAAGCGGTGCTTCGAGGCAAGCTGGCCGGCCTGCTTGCGGCGGTAATCGAACTCCCGCGCAAGGTCCCGGTTGAAGAAACATACGGCCTCCGCGCCCATCATGCCGTTCTTGGTGCCGCCGAGGGTGAGGGCGTCGAGCCCCGCCGCCTCGATGATCTCGCGGGGGCTCACGCGCAGGGTGGCCACCGCGTTCGCGAACCGCGCGCCATCCATGTGGACGCGGAGCCCATGGCGCCGCGCCACCTCCCTCAACGCCCGCAGCTCCACGAGCGAGTAAACGGTGCCGAGCTCCGTGGCCTGAGTGAGGGTCACCGCCGCCGCCTTCCCGGAGTGGACGTGCTGGGAGGTGGCGAAGGTTTCGAGCGCCGCGGGATCGATCTTCCCATGCGCGCCCGGCAACGGGTGGAGGGCGAGGCCCGCGCCGAAGAACTGGGGCGCGCTGCACTCGTCATGGAGCACGTGGGCGGCCTCGTGGCAGGCGACGCGGCCGTAGGGCGGCGCGAGGTGCGCGAGAGCAAGCGCGTTCCCCGCCGTGCCGGTGAAGAGGAGGAACACCTCGCAGTCCATGCCGAGGAGATGTCGGATGGCCTCGTGGGCCCGCTTCGTCCAGGGGTCGCCGCCGTAGCTTACCGCGTGGTCC
>DATMKA010000345.1:0-3939 GCA_035553595.1 Thermoplasmatota archaeon
ACCGAGAACAAGGTGAGCTTCGCGCGGCAGTACTACAACGACGCGGTGCTCCGCTTCAACAACGCCGTCACCACCTTCCCCGGCTTCATCTTCGCCGGTGCCATGGGCCGGACGAAGAAGCAGATGCTCGAGATTCCCCAGGAAGCCCGCAACGTTCCGAAGGTCAGCTTCTGAGGCGAGACCGGAGGAACCCTCGTGGAGCCGACCCCGAACGCGCCGCGCCTCGGCTTCGAGGCCCACATCCGGAAGAACCAGTGGCTCACCTTCCTGGTGCTCGGCTTCATGTTCCTCCTCCTCTTCGGAGCCATCTTCGCCGCCGGCTACCTCCTCGGCACGCCCCCCTACGTCACGGCCATCCTTGCCCTCGTGGGCGCCGGCATCTATCTCGTGATCACGGCCACGCGGAGCGTCTCCACGGTGCTCCTCGCCACCCGCGCCCGCCCCGCGAACCCGGCCCTGCGGGCCGAGAAGCTCCTCATCTACAAGGTGGAGGAGATGGCCATCGCTGCCGGCATCTCGCCCCCGCCCAAGGTGTACGTGCAGGACTCCCGCGACATCAACGCCTACGCGGCGGGCCTCCGCCTGGAGGAGGCGGTCGTGTGCGTGACCACGGGCGCCCTCGAGCAGCTTGACCAGGAGGAGCTTGAGGGCGTCATCGCCCACGAGATGGCCCACATCCTCAACCGCGACATCCGCCTCGCCACCATCACCATCGCGGTTGTCGGCAGCATCGCCATGGTGGCCGAGATCGGGATCCGCCTCATGGGCTTCGGTGCCGGACGGCGCGGCCGCGACCGCGAGGGGGGCCACCCCCTCATCCTCGTCCTCGCCATCATATTCCTCATCCTGGCGCCCCTCTTCAGCCGCCTCGCCTACCTCCTCATCAGCCGCAAGCGCGAGTACCTCGCGGATGCCACGGGCGCGCAGCTCACCCGCAACCCCGAAGGCCTTGCCCGCGCGCTTGAGAAAATCAAGGGGGACCTGCCCGACCACCCCGTCGGGTCGCGCACGGCCGCTTCCCTGTACATCGCGAACCCCTGGACCAGGAAGAGCTTCAACACGGCCTTCTCCACGCACCCGCCGCTTGAGGACCGGATCGCGCGGCTGCGGCAGATGTGAGGCGCAACCCCCCACGCTCCCGCTCCCGTTCACGCTCCCGTTCACGTGAGACGTGAGACGTTCTTCGTGAGCGTTAGCGTGAGCGTTAGCGTAAGCGGCCGCCAGCCCGGACCACGCTCCCGCTCCCGTTCACGCTCCCGCTAACGTGAAACGTTGAACGTTGGTCGTTAACGGGAGCGTGAGCGTTAGCGGGACTTGGAGGGAAACCTACATCTAGGGATTGGCCGATCGAGCGCCATGCGCCGGCCCCTCCGGAACCTCCTCGTCGCCGCCCTCGCCCTCACGGGAAGCCTCGCCCTTGCCGGCTGCTTCGGGGACTCGGAGCCCACCGTGGGGATCGCGCCCTACGTGCAGGAGAACGTGGGGGGCGCGGGCCGCCTCACCCAGTACGCGCTCTACGTGACGAACTCTGGGGCCTACCGCGAGGACGTCACGGCTTCCCCCGTGAACGTGCCCGAGGGCTGGAACGTCACCCTCTCCAACGCCTCCCTGAGCCTCCGGGGCGGCGGCGCGGGCCGTCCCCTCGTCGTGAACGTAGTGCCGCCCACGAACGCGTCCCTCGGCCGCTACACCTTCGGCGTCCAGGTGGGAGACCGCACCGTGAGCCTCGGCCTGCGCCTCGTGGCCCTCCCCGAGGAGGAGGCCCGCCCCCGGGTGGGCGCCCTCGTCCGCACCACCGGCTTCTACGACAACGGCACCATCTTCTACCACGACATGGTGGAAGTGATGGGCCGCACGGACCTCCGCAAGGGCATCCTCGGCAACGACACCGACGTGGAGCCCCTCAAGGTGTACGTGGGCGGCCAGCGCCGCATCCCCCCGCCCGAGCCCTACGCGAACGCGGGCTACGTGCCCGTCATCCCGGGCTTCGACGAGGCCCTCCACGGCCTGCGGCCCGGTGAGACGCGCGTCGTCCACGTGCCCCCCGACCTCGCCTACACGTACCCCGGGAACGAAAAGCACCGCCTCTACGGGCAGGCCTTGAACTTCCTCATCGTCCTCGAGCGCGTGGACGAGATCCCCGACGAGACGACCACGGGCAGCTGCCCGCTCCCCGTCTGCCCCACCGGATAAAAGAGAGAGGGCCGGGGCGTTACCCCGGCCCTGTGGGGTTTTTCAACTGGAGGCCGCAGTCACATCGGGCGCGGGGACGAACTGACCGTTCTGGATCCAGTAGAGCTGGTAGCGGCCGGAGGCCAGGTCGCCCTGCTGGTTGAAGCTCACCTTGTCGGCGCTCACGGTGCCGTCGAAGGTGGTCTGCGCGATGTGGGCGCGCATCTTCTCGCCGTCAGCACCCACCGCGCGCATGGCCTCGACGAGGACGAGGGCCGCATCGTAGCCCTGGGCCGTGAAGGCCCCAATCTGGGTCTTGTTCGCGAAGGTCGTGTAGTCGGGGTTGCTGAGGTCGGCCGCCGCCTTCGTGAAGTAGACGCCCTCCATGGCGGAGCCGCCCGTGGTGATGGCGCCCTGGCCCTCCACGGCCTCGGAGGTGAGGATGCGGCCCGTGTAGCCCGCATCGCGCAGCGCCTTGATCATGCCGGCGCTGTCGGGCTCCTGACCCTCCACCACCACGAAGGTGGGGTTGAGGGCGCGGACGGCGATGGCCTTCGCGGCGTAGGTCTCGGGCTTGCCCGTGTCGAAGGCGGTGGGCTCACCCTGGATGGTGCCGCCGAGGGCGCGGTAGGCCTGGACGAAGCTGTCCTTGAGGCCTGCGCCGTAAGCGTTCTGCTGGAAGACCACGGCCACCTGCTTCGCGCCGAAGTCGTTGAACACGATGTTCGCCTGGTCCGGGCCCTGGACGGCGTCGGAGGGGATCGTGCGGAAGAAGTAGGGGATCTGGCCCGTGAGGTTGGGGCGGGTGGCGGAGGGGCTCACGAGAACCACCTTCTTCGTGTTCGCCACGTTGAGGGAGGCCTGGGCCTGGTCACTGGTGAGGGGACCCACGATGCCCTTGATGCGGGGGTCGCCGGCAAGCTCCGTGACGCCCTGGACGGCCTTCTCCACGGAGAGCTGGCTGTCGCGCTCCACAAGCTCGACGCAGGCGCCGTTCACGCCGCCGCGGCTGTTGGCCACCTCGATGTAGGCGCGGGCGCCGTCGCGAGCGGACTGGCCCAGGGCCGCCGCGTCGCCGGAGAGGATGGTGACGAGACCGATGGCCACCTTCGTCTTGCTCGGGTCGCAGGGACCCGTCTGGGTGTTCTGGTTGTTGTTGCCGGTGTTGTTGGGCTCGGCGCAGCCCGCAAAGGCGGCGGCCAGGACGAGAATCGTCGCAAAGAGAGCGAACGTGGTGGGGCGTGTCGGAGACATCGTGAGTCCTCCTGACTCACCGAAAACAGTTGATAGCGATATTATAAGGATAGTGTCTACTCGGCGGTCGAGTCGAAACACACGAAGCGAGCCCTGCGTGGAAGGCAGTGGCTTTTATGGCCTCTGAGATCGCTATCGCGCCCTATGGCGCGCGGCTCACGGCGCACTCCAGGCGTTTTCCTGGTGCTCCCGATCGCAGTCCTTCTCGCCCTCGTGGCTCCCGTCGCCGCCCAGGGCGCGACCGCCCAAGACCGCGGCAGCGTGAACCTGTTCCTAGACACCACCTCAATTCAGGTCGAAGCCGAAGGCAAGGTGTACGGCACCGGGGTCGCCATCGACAGCGCCGCCGGCAACACCACCACCTTCCGCTTCCGCGTGGGCCTCAACGACAACCAGCTCCGCGGCCCCACAAACCTCACGGCCCTCCTCCGCCTCCACCCCGACGACCGCACGAGCGCCGACGCGGAGAACCTCACCCTCAACAGCACCGTCCTCACGGTGGGCCCCGACTCC
>DATMKA010000346.1:0-5425 GCA_035553595.1 Thermoplasmatota archaeon
CGGTCGGCGCTTCCGCGTCGTCCACACGCCGGGCCACTGCCGCGACCACGTCTCCTTCTTCGAGGAGGAGACGGGCTGGCTCTTCGCGGGCGACGCCTACCTCGGCCGGATGCGCGTGGCGCGCCCCGACGAGAACGTGCCCCAAATCATGGCCTCCCTCGAGCTCATGCAGGCCTTGGGCCCCGAGCGCCTGTTCCCCGCCCACGGCGTCGCCATCGACCGCCGCCCCGGCGAAGCCCTCAGCGACACCCTCCAGTACCTGGAGGACCTGCAGGCCCGCGCCCGCACCCTCCAGGGGCGCGGGAAGTCCGTGAAGGCCATCGCCAAGGAGCTGCTGGGTCCCGAGCCCTTCCTGAGCTACGTGAGCGGCGGGGAGTTCAGCGCGCGCCGCCTCATCGAGTCCCTGCTCTTTGACGAGGCGGTGCCGGAGCGCGAGCTCCCAAGCCCCTTCGCGCCGCCCCGCCGCAGCGGTGGGGGCCCCGTTCGCGCCGATCCCAACTGATTACCGGGGCAGGTCCTCGCCGTGCCACTCGCGGTAGAAGGCCGCGAGGTAGGCCCGCAGGAACTCCTGGCGCTCGGCGGCGGCCCGCTTTCCGGCGGCGGTGTTGAACTCGTCGGGTGTGAGGCGCAGCAGCTTGTCATAGAAGTGCTGCAGCGTGCTCGCGTCGCCGCCCACGCCCGTGGTGTAGGGGCGCCCCTCGATGGGCTTCTCGCCGTCCCAGAGGGGGCGGGCCTTGAGGCCGCCGAAGCTGAAGGCGCGCGCGGCCCCGATGGCGCCGATGGCCTCGAGCTTGTCGGCATCCTGCAGCACCCGCGCCTCGAGGGTCGTGGGCTTCTTCCCGCCGGGCTTGAAGGTGTAGTCGCTGTGGCGGCGCACGCACTCCATGACCGCGTCGCGCTTCGCGGCGGGGAACCCCACCTGCACGAGGAGGTCGGCCGCAAGGCGCTGCGCCTCCTCCTTGGTCATGCCGGCGCGGTCGAGGTCGTGCACGTAAGCGGCGGCGCCCACCACCTCCACGTCGGCCTTCTCGGAGCGCGCGATGAGCACGGCGTTCCGGTGGACGCGGTCCAGGTGGTGGAGGTCATGGCAAGGGTCGTTGCCTTTCGCCATGAGGGGCATCACGAGCGCGCGCAGGGCCGCATCGTAGGGGGAGTGCATGCGGGGACGACGGCGCCCCCGGGCCTTGAGGATTCCGGAGCCGCGCCCGGTTACGCTTCGCGCGCGAGCCGCCCCATCAGGTGGAGCGCGGGGAGGCCTGCCGCAAGGTGGAGCGCCACGAGGACGACGGCGAGGGGCCAGGTGGTGCCCGGGGGGCTGTTGTTTGCAGGCCCGAGGAGCGGTCCCACCATGGAGAAGGCCAGGAAGGCGTATCCGAGGAGGAGGTAGTTGCGCTCGCCCTGCCGCGTGAACCGGGTGAGGGCGGCGTAGGCGGCCGTGGCGGCAACGACGCCCACCAGGGTGGCGGCGATGAGGGCCCCCCACTGGAAGGGCTCATAACCGGCGGGCGCCTCCACGAGCGCGCCCGCGAGGAGGCGGACAGCGGCGACGGCCACGAGGGCCGTGAGGCCGGTCACGAGGGCGGCGCGCCCGAGGTTTGCAACGGAGGGGAAGCGCGTGAGGGGTTTCGAGATCAGGGTTTCGGACATGGGGAAACACTCCGCCCGCAAGGGCAGCTGAGAAATCGCTACGCCTTCGGAAGCCATATACTACTCAGTTCGTAGTGTCGAAGCCGCTTGCGGCCGTCGTAGGGCTGATACTCCTCCCCTCAGGAGCCCCATGCGAAGGCTCATGGCGGTGCAGGCGCTCGATGGGACCATGGTGACGCGGCTAACCGCCCAGTCGGGAGGGCACGAGCTGACGCTCCTCGTCTCGCCGCCCAAGGAGAAGCCCACCATCGTGCTCTGCCACGGCTTCCCCGGCTACAACCGCAACGACGAGACGGCCCACGCCCTTGCCGCCCTCGGCTACGGCACCGTCCTGTTCCGGTACCGCGGCGTGGACGGGACTCCCGGGACCTACTCGTTCCGCGGCAACGAGGCGGACATCCTCGCCGTGGTCGCCGCCACCCGCGCCGCAGGTCTCGACCGCCATGGCCTCGGCCTCCTCGGGTACAGCCTCGGCGGCTACCATGCCTCGCGCCTCATGGCCCTCCACCCGGGCCTCGCCGACTTCTTGGTGCTGATGGCCCCGCTCACGGATTTCGAGCGGCTGCGGCAACGCCTCGACGCCTTCATGCCCGGGGCCTTCCGGGCGCTCATGAGCACCGGCACCGACCTGCTCCACGGGGACCCCATGGACCGCATCCGGGAGGCGGAAGCCGTCACGCGGGAGGAGGAGCCGGTGACGCTCGGCCCCGGCATCCGCGCGCCCACGCTCCTCCTGCACGGCCTCCACGACGCCGAGGTTCCGATTGAGAACTCGGAGCGCCTGTTCGAGGTGCTCCCCGGGCCCGCCGAGATCGTGCGCGTCGCCGCCACCCATGACTTCCGGGGCCTTGGACACCGCGTCGCGGCCGAGGTGGATCAGTTCTATCAAGCCAACGTCCTCACGAGATATCAATGAAGGGATTGAGCGGGGGGCGGCAATGAAAGGTCAGGAAAGGGAATAACCCTCCTCGCGATTTTATTGTGCGGAACCCGGGGCCCGGGTCGCCACCGTTCCGCTTGTGACAGGGATCGTCCGGCTCGCCAGCCGCGGAGCCTCGTTGTCCGGCCCCGGGGTTCCAAAAATCACCCCCTACCGGGAGGCCGGGCCCACGCCCGGCCCCTCCGGATGGCCTTATCTCGTGGGACCGCCCATGGGGGCGGGATGGCCCACGCTTCTCTCGACCGCCTCCGCCGCGACCTCGAGCAGTTCGGGTACGAGCTCGCCAAGGAGGAGTACGCGAACCTCGTGGGCCTCAAGGCGGACGTGGACACGAGCCGCATCTACCGCCGCTACGGGAACCTCCACACCATGGACACCCTCGGGCGCGTCCGGGCCTGCACGCCGCGGGACGAGGACGAGGCGCGCCGCCTCCGCTACCTCGAGTTCGATCTCCTCGGGACCGTCATCGGGAACCGCTTCAAGGAGGCCGACGACTGGCTCTCCACGGAGGAGACGAAGGCCGTGTGCGAGGTGGACGGCAAGAAGATCCCCTACCGGGACATCGACACCCTCATCGCGGAGGAAGCGAACCGTCCGAAGCGCCGCCGCCTGCGCGACGCCATGGTCACGGTCTCACGCCGCTTCCTCCCCTACAACGAGCGCCTCCTTCTTGCGGGCCGCGCCGCCATGCGCGACCTCGGGTACCCCGACGAGGCCGAGTGCTGGACGCGCCAGCACGGCATCGACCTCGAGGGCATGGACCGGCTCATGCAGCGCGTCCTCTCGGTGACCGCGAAGTCGTACTCGGCTGCCATGGACGAGCGCCTGGAGGAGGTGGTGGGCGTGGGCCTCCCGCAGGCCGAGGGCCACGACGTGAGTTTCTTGATGCGGGCGCGCAAGTTCGACCGCTATTTCCCCAAGGACAAGACGGTGCCGGCCCTCTTCGGGACCCTGAAGGGCATGGGCTTCCGCCTCGACCGCATGGGCAACGTGACACTCGACCTCGAGGACCGCAGCAACAAGGACTCCCGCGCCTTCGTGATGCCTGCGAAGGTGCCCCACGACGTGCGCCTCGTCACGCGACCCCGCGGCGGCGTGGACGACTACCGGTCCCTCTTCCACGAGTCCGGGCACGCGCTCCACTTCGCCCTCACCGAGGAATCCCTCCCCTACGAGTACCGCTACCACGGCGACTCGGGCGTCACCGAGAGCTACGCCTTCCTCTTCGAGCACCTCTTGGAAAACCCCCGGTTCCTCGCCGAGGTGGCTCCCAAGCTGAAGGGTGCCGCCCTCTCGGACTACCTGCGCTTCACCGCCCTCGAGAAGCTGCTGAGCCTGCGCTACTACGCGGCGGCGCTCCACTACGACCGGTTCCTTGCCACCCACGACCTGGAGGACGCGCAGGAAAAATACCCGGCGTGGATGACGGACGCCCTGAAGTACCCGGCGAACCCGCTGAGCTACCTCAGCACTGACGGCTTCTACGGGATGTGGTATCTGCGCGCCTGGCTCTTCGAGGCAATGCACCGCCGCTACCTGGAGGAGCGCTTCGGGGAGACGTGGTGGCGCGACCCCGGCGCGGGCGAGCATCTCAAGCGCTTCTACCGGCAGGGCGAGAAGCCCAAGGTGGAGGACCTTGCCGCCGAATGCGGCTTCAAGAAGCTGGACATCAAGCCGCTGATGCAGGACCTTCAGCGGCTTGCGGAAGCCTAAACGCGCTCAGGCGGAGCCCGTGCGCTGCTTCAGGCGGGCCTCGCGGCCGAGCTTGCCGCCGACGGGAATCTCCACGACGAGGGAGCCCTCGGAGAGCATCTCGCTCATGATGGCCTGCACGAACACGCGGGTGGGCTGATAGGAGGTGCACAGCACTTGGCCCTGGTCGGGGGCGAGGCTCTTGGTGCAGGAGCCGTTCGCGTTGAGAAGCGTCAGGGAATCGGGGCCAGGCGCCGGACCGGCGACCCAGCTGGAACAGTTCGAGCAGCTTGCCTGCAGCATGTGCATCCCGCCCCCTGGATCGGGGGCGAGGGGGTAATGAACCCGCCGGTTTGAATCAGCGGCGGCGCGCGAGAAGCGCTACCCCGAGAAGGGCGGCACCCAGCAGGAGGGGGCCAGCGGCGGGAACGTCGGTCGCGTCGCCGAAGATCTCGCCCTCCTCCTCCCCCTCGAAGTCGAGGCCGCCCGGCAGGCCCGGCTCGCCGGGGGCAAGGCGGGGGAACCGGGGCGGCTCCTGCGTCTCGACCGGGCGGTCATACACGGTGACCTGCCGCAGCCGCTCATCGTAGATGCGGAGGCGCCCGTTCTCCCCCACGGCGAGGCGGTCGCCGGCGGGGGACCAGTCGAGGCTCCCGAGGAGCGTCGTGTTGAACAGGCTGACCTCGCGCTTTGCGACCGTTGCGGGCGCCTCGGGGAAGAGACGGAGGACGCCCATGGGCACCTCGCCGCTGTTGGAAACGGCAGGGTACGTCGCGTACGCGACGGCGAGCCCCTCGGGGCCCCACGCGAGGCCACGGAGGCCCTCGACGCTCCGCTCGTAGGAGATGGGCGTGGGGTACTTGCCGACGGTGATGTTCCAGACGCCAAGGGTTCCGAAGTGGTCGTACTCGCTCATGCCCACGGCGAGGTGGCCCCCATCGGGGCTCCACGCCATGCCCATGATTGGGTCCGCGGAGCCCACGTTGAAGACGGTGACGTTCACGTCGAGCACGTTGCCCGAGGTGAGGTTGAACAGCCATACGAGGCCGGTGCCATAGGCGGCCGCGAGGCGCGTGCCGTCGGGGCTCACCGCAAGGTGGCGCACCTGGGGTGCCTGGAAGTCGAGGCGCTCCCGGAGGGTGGCGT
>DATMKA010000347.1:0-5817 GCA_035553595.1 Thermoplasmatota archaeon
CTCGTCTGAGTCCCCTTATCCAGCGTGGCTTCCCGGCCCCGAGGACGGGGCAAGCCGCCGCGTGAGGAATCCTCCGAGGATCTTCCCCACAAACTCGGCCTTCCCGTAGTAGCCGTGGGCGGCGCCCGGCACGGGACGGACCTCCACCGCAACCCCGGCCCCCTTGGCCCACGCAGTCACGGCCTCGGGAGCGCCGAGCTCGTCGAGGACGCCCTGCATCACGAGCACGGGAACCGTGGCGGGCACCATGGCGCCCGTGGGGAGGAAGGGCGCGAGTGAGCGGACCACGGGGAGCCCGACGACGCCCACCGCCGCAGCCTCGGCCTTCGCCGCCACACGGAGCGCGGTCACGCCACCGAAGCTGTACCCCACGAGGGCAACGGGCGCCCCAGGCGGCAGCGCCGTGCGGAGGTTCTCGACCGCCGCGAGAAGGTCCGCTTCCGAGTCCGCGACAAGGGTGGCCTCATCGAGGCCGGCGCGTCCCCGCACGTGGCGGAAGTCGAAGCGGAGCGTGGCAAGACCACGGGAAGCGGCCTCCTCTGCCACCGCGCGAACAACAGGGTTCTCCATGTCGCCGCCCTCGAGCGGGTGCGGGTGAGCCACGACGACGCCCGCAGCGGCGTCGCGCTTCGGAACGTGCAGCCGACCCGAGAGGTGGACCCCGCCCGGCACCAGGATCCTGCGCACCGCCTCGTCCATGGGCACCTCAGGGCGCGAGGGCCACGCGGGCCCAGTCGCCGGGTTTCACGATGCCGCGCTCGGTGATGAAGGCGGTCACGAGGGAGGCGGGCGTCACGTCGAAGGCGGGGTTGCGGGCGCGGGCCTCGGGGTGCGCGAAGCGGTGGCCGTTCACCATGAGGACCTCCTCTTCGGCGCGTTCCTCGATGGGGATCTCGCGGCCCGAGCGGAGGCGCGTGTCCACCGTGGTGAAGGGGGCGGCCACGTAGAAGGGCACGCCGTGCCGCTCCGCGAGGACGGCCTTCTCGTAGGTGCCGATCTTGTTCGCGAAGTCGCCGTTTGCCGTGATGCGGTCGGCACCCACGATGACGGCGTCCACCTCGCCGCGGTACAGGTAGTGGCCCGCCGCGTTGTCGGCGATGAGGGCGTGCGGGATGCCCTCCTCGAACAGTTCCCAGGCCGTGAGGAGCCCCTGGAGGCGGGGCCGCGTCTCATCGGCGAACACGAAGAGGGACTTGCCCTGCGCGTGGGCTTCCCGCAGCGGGGCGAGGGCCGTGCCGACGTCCACTGCCGCGAGGGCGCCTGCGTTGCAGTGGGTGAGCACGCGCGCACCGTCCGGAAGAAGGGCCGCGCCGTACCGCCCGATGGCGCGGCAGGCCTCCACGATGCCGTCCGCGTAGGCCTGGGCGGCGCTCACGGGGTCGCGGCCCCGCGCGAAGGCGTCATCCATCACCTCGAGGGCGTGGAACAGGTCGCGGGCCGTGGGGCGCGACGCGGCGAGAAGCGCTCGGGCGTGCGTGAGGTCCGCGCCGGAACGCGCGGCCAGGGCCATGCCGAAGGCGGCGGCGGCGCCGATGGAGGGCGCGCCGCGGACGGCCATGTGCTTGATCGCCTCCGCCACCTCCTCGACGCGGTGGAGCGTGAGGAACTTCAGGTGGAGCGGAAGCAGCCGCTGGTCGATCATCCAGAGCGCGTCGGACTCCCACCACAGGGCGCGGAAGTCGCGCGACTCCTCCCCGATGCGGATCTTCATGGGGCCTGGGAGGGCGGGGGGCCTGCTTAAGGCCTTCTCGTCCGGGCCCCTGTGGTGTTGGCCTGCTGCAAGTGTGGAAGCCCGTTTAGACCGCGATGCGCGCGATGCACCGCGATGCACCGCGACGGTTCGCGACGACTACCGAGGACCTTCCTCTAGCCATCGCGATCCTCCGCGCCCCGTCGCGTTCTTCGCGGTCTGAACGGACGGTGCCACACGCCGGGCCCGCTCAACCGCTCGCCGACGAGCGCTTCTCCGGGCACGCGCACGGCTTCGCGCGGCACCGGACACAGACCCCCGGGTACTTGGCGGCGAGCGCCTCCTCCAGGTCGATGCCGTGGAGGTTCGCGAGGGAGGCCGTCCACGCGATGACGTCCGCAAGCTCCTCGCGGAGGGCGGCCTTGTCGGCGTCGCGCACCGCCACGGAAAGCTCCCCCATCTCCTCCATGAGCCAGAGGAACGTGGTCTGGTCCCCGCGGCGGCGGTCCTTCTCCAGGTAGAGGTCGGCGATCAGGCGCTGGAACTCCGAGACCTTCACGCCTCGGCCTCCGGTGCGATGCGGCGGGCCGCCTCGTCCACGGTGCGGCCCACCGAGAACACGGCAGTCTTGCCGTACTGCACGACGGACGAGGTGCGGAGCGCCTCCAGCAGCTTCAGGCTCCCTTCGAGGTGGGTGCGGCCCGGCGTGACGGCGGGAGCCCCGGCGCGGGCGGGGTGCGCCGCGGGAAGGTCCGTCTGGAGGATCGCCCACACTTCCTTCTTCGCGCGGTACACGAGCGCGTGCAGCGGCGCGAGGGGCGAGGGCGGCTGCGGCCCGATGCAGAGGATCTGGTCGATGTGGGGGTCGTAGTCCACGACCTCCACGATGTGCTCCATGCCCACCATGTCGAGCGGCATCCCGCCCGCCGTGATCGCAAAGCGGGGCCCCACGCGGGCGCTGAGGGCCGCGCCCGTCACACCGGCCTTCGAGAGGCGGTGGGCGGCGGCGACGAGGGCCTCCGCCTCGGGGGTGGCAACCACGTCGGAGCCGAGAAACAGGGGACGGGTCATGGGCGACGGAGCGGGGGCGGCACCGATAAGGGTTCCGGCCTCAGGGCAGCCCCATTTGCAGGCGGGCCACGGCAAGAATCCCCTCAGGAAGTTGCTGCACGCTAACGCTGAGGGCGGTGCCCCCGATGTGGAGGCGCCGGGCCTCGGCTTCACCGGAGAGGGTGGCCTGGGGCGGCGGGCCGAGGCTCACCTGCACGCTGTGGAGGGGGACGGAGAGCCCGACGCCGAGAGCCTTCAGGACCGCCTCCTTCAGGCACCAGGCCGCGGTCGCACGCGCCGGGCTGGCGCCGATCTCCGCGCGCTCGGCGGCGGTGAAGGCCTCCTCCAGAAAGGCAGGGGCGCGCTCTGCAACCTCGTCCACGTCGATGCCGACGCGCTCAACCCTCGGGTCGAAGGCCTCCGCGACGGCGATGCCGGCCGCATGGGTGAGGGTGACGCCCACGGGAGGGAGCCCTGCCGGGACCGTGACGAGGCGGTCCTTGTCCGGCCCGTTGAGCACCTCCATCTGGAGCCAGGGGATGGGCCCCAGCCGCTCCCGGACGGCGGCCTTCGCGGCCAGCGTTCCGGCAAGCCACTCGCGGCGGCGCTTCTCCGCGGGGAACGCGGCCAGGACCGCCCGCTCCCGCTCCGTGAGGAGCGGGGCGGCGTCCTCGGGCGTGAGCGCGCCGACGGGGACGCGGATCACGCCTGCTTCCCCTCGACCTCGACCTTCGCCGCCGGGAAGGGAGTGAGGGGGAGGCGCTTCTCCTCAGGCACGGCACCGGTGGTGATGAGCTCGAGGCCGGTGAGGCGGAGGCGGCGCGTGCCCTCGGCGTCCACGCCGTCCACGTCGTACACCGTGACCCCCTGGCGGGCTTCACGCTGCACCGCATGGTAGACGAGGCTACCGGGCGCCGTGAGGCCGTCCCACTCCACGCGCTGCACGGCGTGGGGGAGGCTCATGATGCCGGGCACGGCGAGGCCCCACAGGCCCGCGGCCTGCAGCGCGCCTTCGACGGCCATGGGGCTTGCAAGCCCGTTGGGGGCGCCTGGGGCGGGCGCGTCACCGATGACGCGGATGGCCGTTCCCTGGAGGCCCGTGGCGGCCTTCAGCACCTGGAAGGTGGGGCCGTGGAAGTAGCGCGCGTAGATCGCGGGCTTGTCCACGTTCGCCGAGGCGAGCTGCTGGGGCTGGGCGTTGCCGAGGACGCGGCGCGCCGCGCTCACCACGAGGGTGGCGCGGAAGTGGGTGCGCGGCTGCGGCTGCGCGCCGGGCGGGCCCGGAGGCACCGTCTGGAGGACGCAGTGCACAAGCGTCTCGGTGGGCGTGCTCTGCATGACGCGAGCCTCCACGGTGAACTCCACGGCGCCCTTCAGGAACTTCACGGGGTACTCCCACTGGACGTTCCGGGCCTCCACGACCGTGCCGTGAGCAAGGAGCGTGGCCGCTTCGGCAAAAGCCTCGAGGCCGCACACGCCGGGCAGGTAGGGCACGCCGTCCACGGCGTGGTCCGCGAGCCACTTGTCGTTGGCGGGGTCGAGCCGGGCACGGGCGACGACGCGGGCGCCTGCCTCGTGGGCCACGAGCGTCTGCAGGAGGCCACGGCTCGCAAGGAGCGGTGTGGCGTCCACGGGCGTGGGCGCAGCGAGCGCACCGAGCGCCTTCGCGACCACGACCTCGGGCTCGCCGGGGCTCGCGACCTCACGGAGGAAGCGGGCGACGCCCTCCTGCACGGGCAGGGGCTCGACGCCGGCGGACTGGAGGACCTGCATGATGCTGCCCTTCGTGGCCATGCCCACGCCGCTCCAGGCCGTCCACGCGACGAGGCGCGCGTCGTGGCCCTTGGCGCTTGCGAGGTGCGCGGCCTTCGCGAGGACGTCGTTGGCGGCGCTGTAATCGACCTGGCCCGCGTTCCCGAAGCGGCCCGCCACGGAGCCGAAGCTCACGTGGAAGAACACGGGGTCGTCGCGGGTGGCACGCGCCAGGGCGTGCAGCCCCTTCACCTTCGTGTCGAAGATGCGGTCGAAGGCCTCGTGGGTCTTGTCAGGGAGGAGCTTGCTCTCCTCGAGACCGGCGGCATGGATGACGCCGGTGACGGGACCGAACCTGGCGCGGCCCTCGGCGACGGCGCGGGTGACGCCCTCGGGGTCCGTCACGTCGCAGGCGGCGTAGTGCACCTGCGCGCCCGCCGCTTCGAGGCTGTCGAGCGTGAGCTGCACCTCGCGGGCCTTCAGGAGGGGCGCGAGGGTCTGCTCGAGCTTCACGGGGGTGACGCGCTCGCCCTTCGCCTTGAGGGCCTCGGTGGTCTTCTCGCGGAGGAGCTTGAGGCCCGCCTCGTCCATGGCGGCAAGCTGCTTCGCGTTCGCCACGAGGGCGGTGCGGCCAAGCAGCGTGAGGCGCAGACCCCGGCCGGGCGAGATGCCCTTCAGGATCTCGGCGGTGATGCCTTGGGCGCCGCCGCTCACGACGAGGTGTGCGCCCTTCAGGGTGTCCGCGACAGGCATCTCGGGCGCGGGGACGCGGCCGAGGACGACGCCGACGCGCTCGCCGTTGGAGACGCCCACTTCGACGGGGCCCTGCGGCGCGTTGAGCTCGCGGAGGATGGCCTCCGCCTTCTGCTCGGCCGTCGCGGTGCCCTGCAGGTCGAGGGCGGTCACGCGGGCCTTGGGCCACTCCTTGGCGAGGGCCTTGGTGAGGCCCGTGACGCCGCCCGCGAGGGGGCTGCCGCGGGCTTCGCGGAGGCCGTGGAAGCCGCCGAGGGCGGTCACGGCGACGGTGCGGGCGCCCTCCCGGGAGAGGTCGTCGTGGAGGAGCTTCGCGAGGCGGAAGTAACCCTTCACGTGCACGTTCGCCGCGCCGTTCCACGCCTCGCCGTCCGCATCCGCGGGAGCAACGGGAAGGAGCGCGAGGGGCGAGAGGTGGAGGAAGAGGTCGACGCGGCCGAGCTGGGCGCGGGCCTCCGCGACCGTGGCCTCCGCCTCCTCCTTGGTGGCGGGAGCGCGGACGCGGTGCACCTTGGCGCCGAGGGCCGTGAGGCGGCGCGCGATCTCAGGGCCGACGTGGGCCTCCTCCGTGA
>DATMKA010000348.1:0-18180 GCA_035553595.1 Thermoplasmatota archaeon
CTGCTTGAGGGCGTCGAGCATGCTGCCGCCGCCCTCCTCCTTCGGAGCGCCCGGAGCGCCCGTGTCCTGAAGCTCCACGTCCTCGGGGGGCGGAAGCATGATTTCGATGGGGAGCTGCATGGTAAGCATTTGCCCGTTGAAGCGCTCGACGCTCGACCGGTCCGGCAACGGGTGGCAGCGGTAGAGGAGGGGAACGCTTTCGGCCGTGAGCTTTCGGGCCACGGCCTCGTTCGCGGCCACCATGAACACCTCAATCATCTTGGTGGCGGCGTTGCCCTGCTTGATCTGGTGGACGACCTGTCCCTCGCGGATGCGCACGCGGCGCTCCCCCGTCTCGAGGACGAGGCCACGGCGCTTCTCATCGAGCTTGCGGGCGAAGGCCTCGAGGCGCACGAACTCGTTCCGCGGGTCCCCCGCCTGAATCTGGGCGAGCACCTCCTCGTAGCTCACGTTGCCGGTGACGCGGATGACGGCCTCCACGAACTCCTCCTTCACGAGGCTTCCCGCCGAGTTGTAGGTAAGGATCGCGGTGAGCGCAAGGCGGTCCACGCCCTCGTTGAGGGAGCAGAGGCCATCCGAGAGCTTCGGCGGCAGCATCGGCAGCACGCCTGTAGGGAGGTACACGCTGGTGGCGCGCTTGCGCGCGTCGTGGTCGAGGGTGGTCTCCTTCTCTACGTAGTGCGAGACGTCCGCGATGTGGACCCACAGCGTCGTGGTGCCGTCCGGGTTCTCCCGGAAGCTGATCGCGTCGTCGTGGTCCTTCGCGTCCGCCGGGTCGATGGTCCACGTGCGCAGGTGCGTGAGGTCGACGCGGCCCACCTTCGCCTCCGGCACCACCTCCTCGGGGATGCGGTCGGCGGCACGCAGCACATCCGCGGGGGTGTCCCACTCGAAGTCGGGGTGGCCGAGCACCTTGCGGCGCGCCACGAGCAGGAGGGCATCGCCGGGGGTGAGGAGGTCCGTGCGCATGAGGAATTCCACGAAAGCGGAGGAGACGCTGATGCGGGTGGTTCCCGTCCAGTCGTAGGCGAGCCACTTCAGGTAGTCGAGGAAGCGGAAGCCGTCGATCGTGTGGACTCCCGTGCCGCCGAGGCCGACGTTGCCGGTCCAGCGGTCATGGAGCACGAAATCCTCCATGGCGCGCTTGATTGTGTGGAGGCGGGCCTGGTCCTCCTCCGTGAGCCCTGCCTCCGGGAGGGGGACGCCGTGGTAAACCGTCTTGGGGGGCGTCCACTCGTCCTCGGGGGGAACTTCCTCGATGAGGATGAGCTTCTTGCGGAGGCCGTTGTAGCCCTCGATGTCGCGCTTCACGTCGCGGTAGCTGAGGGAGGGGAGGGGGCGCCAGCGCTCGACGCGGTCGGGGGCGCGCTCGAAGTAGCCGATGCCGGGGCGCTGGCAGCTGAGGAGGGCCTGGCGGATGCTCTCCACCTGGCTCTTGGAGGGCGCCTTCGTCTCGTAGAAGGAGGCCGCCATCTCCTCGGGCGTGAGGGCCTCGCCCAGCATGTTCACCTTCCGCCACACGTCGCGGTCGTTGATCTCGCCCGGCGCGGCCGCCTGCTGCTTCACCTGGGTCGAAGCTTCGCCGAGAAGGGTCTCAAGGCGAGACTTCAGGTCCTCGTCCGTGAGGTCGCCGGAGAAGGGCGCGGAGAGGCGAACCCCCTTGATGTGGTCCGTCTTGACCTCCTTGCGTCCCTTCACCGTGTAGAGGATGGCGAAGTAGTTGCGGCCCTGGCGCTCGCGGGAGAGGTAGATCCCGAAGTTGAGGGGGGCCGCGATGCCGAAGAGGCCGTCCTTGAACTCCACCAGGTCGCCAGGCTTCACGAGCGCGGGAACCGGCGCGTTCGACCATAAAGCCGACGGTCATCCAGCCTTCAGGGGCGGCGCCCTTTCCGCCTGTGGCGAAGCTGCCGCCGCCTCCCGTGCGCGAAGCCGCAGCGCGAGCGCCCACGGCCCGAAAGTCGCGAAAGCGAGTCCGAGGCTCCCCCACCCGAGCACGAACTGGAAGAGGCCCCACTCCACGGAGTGCTCGCGGGCCGGGGACCACGCGCCTCCTGCCACCCAGGGGAACTCACCTTGGAGAAGGAGGAGGTAGCTGAGCCCGTAAACGCCCCAGTTGAGCAGGAAGGCGGCGGCGAGGCTGACCCCACCGCGGCCCTGCCGGGCGAGGGCGAAGGCCAGGGCTCCGGCGGCGGCGCTCCCGAAGGCGAAGCAGGCATCGGCCGCGACGTCGGCGGCCCACACCCCTGCGATGGTCCGAGCCGCCCCGACGGGGTTCATCACGAGGAGGATTCCACCAAGGCCAAGGATGCTCGAAGCCGCCACGTACAGCAGGAGGAAACCCGCCGCGCGCCCGGGTCCGAGGATGCTCCCGCGAGAGGCCATGTCGAATCGAGGGGGCTGGCGCTTAATCAAGCTTGGGGGCGGTCGCGGGCGCATCGTCGTCTGGGTCTGAACCCTTTTCTCCCCCCGCCAAAAAGGCCCCCTTGATTGCCATGGAGCAGCAGGACAAGATCTCGAAGAAGCAGGAACCCCTCGACCAGAAGGTCATGAACGACGAGCTGGTTCCCCAGGAGGGGGTCCCGATGGAGCAGGCGGGCCAGCGCGAGGGCGAGGACATCGACACGGCCGGCATGCACGGCGACCTTGCCGTGGAGGGCGCGAAGACCCTCGACGAGACTGCGAAGGGCAAGAACCAGAGCAACCTCTGAGCGGCGGGAAGAAGGGAGCCTTTTTGAGGCGGCAGGGCGTGGGCGGAGCATGCGCCGGCCTGCGGCCCACCGCTTCCTGCCCCTTCTCGCCATCGCCCTCCTCGCCGTGAGCGTTCTCCCGGCGGCCGTGGAGGCGGACCACACGTACGCGCACCGGTACTACCTTACCGGGCGCATCGTGGATGCCGAAGGGTACCCGCTCAGCAACGTGACCGTGCGCGCGATCCTTGATTCGGGCGTGGCCATCCAGGGCACAAACCGCAACGAGCAGGCCTTCCGCGTCTACCAGACGGACTGCGACGGCTTCTACGGGTGGCTCGTGAGTGCCGAGCGCTACCGCAACCGCGACCACCCCACGGTGACGCACAGCTTCCTCCACGCGCACGACGCCGCCGCCACCGGCACCCTCGACGTGGAGGCCGTGGACGCGCCCTTCCCCGAAGGCACCGGGTACTACCCTGGCAGTGAGCGCCAGCACTTCGAGGAGTTCCGCGAGGCCTACATGACCACCCAGGTCCTTGCTGGAGCCCGCGTCCCCGTGGACCCCATCTTCCGCGAGGCCTTCGTTCCCCTTCAGCTTCAGAACGGCACCGCCGTGGGGGAGCGCTGCGACGGCGCGAAGGAGCGGTCCGACCGGGAGTACCACGTGTTCGGCCACGTGATGCGCGAGATTCCGAAGCAGCGGCGCGACGGCGGCGCGAACGTCGTCTCCGAGCCCGTGGTGGGCGAAACGGCCCTCGTCACCCTCCGCTACAACGACGGCCTCACGGCCACCGGCCGCGGCGTCACCGACATCGAAGGCCACTACGCCCTCCTCCTCAACCTCACCGAGCCCCTCCGCGCGGGCGAGCTCACGATCAACACGAACGGCACCACCCAGGTGTACGAGGCGAACGCCCGCTACGGCGCCACGTCGGTGGAGACCATCCCCGGCAAGGCCCGTGCACCCCTTGCGGCCTTCACGGCCACCGCCTCGGGGCTCCAGGTCACCGTGGACGCGAAGGCCACCACCGCCGTCTCGGGCACCCTCCGGGGCTTCTCCTGGGACTGGGGCGACGGCTCCGCCGCGAGCGAGGGCCCGCAGGCCACCCACACCTACGCGACCCCCGGCACCTACACGGTCCGCCTCAAGGTCGTGGACTCCAACGGTGGCATCGCCACCCTCGAGAAGTCCGTGGTGGTCGCCGCCGCAAGCGGTCCGACCGCCGGGGAGCCCTCCCGGGACGCGCCTGCCGCGAGCCTCCTCCTCGCGCTCGGCGCTGTCGCTGCCCTGGCGCTCCTGCGCCGCCGCGCCTGATCACACGGTCAGGATGACGTGCGGGTCGAAGGGGACGGCGGCCCGCCCGTTGAGCGCCCCAATCTCGAGGAGGAGCGAGGCGCCCTCGGCCTGAGCGTGGGCGCGCGCCATGAGTCGCGCCGCCGCCGCGAGGGTGCCGCCCGTCGCGAGCACGTCGTCCACGAGCAGGACGCGGTCTCCCGGACGGAGGGCATCCGCCTGAATCTCGAGAGTGGCGGTGCCGTACTCCAAGGCGTACTCCTCGCGGAGGAGCGCTCCAGGTAGCTTCCCCATCTTCCTTAAGGGCACAAAGCCCACGCCGAGGTGGAGCGCGAGGGGCGCGCCGAGGATGAAGCCGCGGGACTCGATGCCCACCACCTTGTCCACGCGGCCCTCGAAGGGCGCGGCCATGGCCTCGACGCACCGCTCGAAGAGGCGGGGGTTCGCGAGAACGGGTGCCACGTCCTGGAACAGGATTCCGGGCTTCGGGAAGTTCGGAACGACCCGGAGGGAAGCCTTCACGTCCTCGGCGAGGGTGGAGCGCATGCCGGCCCTTAGATCGGGAGCCGCCTTGAGGGTTTCTCTCGCGCTCTGGGCCTCGCGCGTCCTTTCCGGGCGCCCCTTTGGGGGCCGAGGGCGCTGCGGGCGCGCGCAGCCTGAATCCAGCCTGCCCCGATGCTAATAGTGTCAATCGATCGATTGACACCAGTTTATGGCCCGCCGAGCAACTGGAGGGTCTGACCCGGTCCTCCCCCATGGCAAGGCCCGCGGTCGGTGCAAGGGTTCCCATGGCCGACAACGCGACACCCAATCCGCTCCCTCGTAGCCGGCCCCTCAGCATCCGCATGGGCGTCCTCCTCCTTGTGGCGGTGCTCGTCCTCGCGGGGGCCGCCGCGGCCGCCGCGGCGGCGCTCCTCGCGCCTGCCGAGATCGCCCCGGGCGACCACGTATACTATCATTACAACGCGTACACGCTCGACGGCGAGCTCGTGTACACGACCGATGCCGAGGTGGCGCGCGCCGCAATCGCTGCCGGCAACCCCTACCTCGACCCGAACCTCTCCGCCTCTCGGTACCGCGTCCGCGACACACCGATCGTGTTCGAACGAATCACCCCGGAGCTTCAGGTCAAGGCGCCGGTCCAGACCTCTCGGTTCCTGGTGGGCTACGCCGAGGGCGACACCGTCTCCCTGCCACCCATCCAGAGCGCGCTCGGCTCCGCGCGCGTCCAAGAGCTTCCCCAGGTGTTCGGTCCGGTGGACCTGGAGTTCACCCTGAACCTCACCGCGCTCTATGGCGGACCCGACCGGCAGGCCATGATCGATCGCCTCGGTCCCCGCGAGAACCTCCAGGTGGGTCAGACCGTTCCCTACGCGGAGGTTCTTGAAGCCGAGATCGCATCCCTCTCCGCCGACCTCGCCACGTTCCGGGTGAAGGCCGAGCAGGGCGCTCGGGTCCGCTCCACGATCCTCGGCTTCAACCTCACCGTCGAGGAGGCCCCCGGGGAGCCGGGGCGGGTCCTTTTCCGGCCCGACCTCCGCGCTGGTGAACGCTTCACCACCGTTGGGTGCCAACTGCCCGTCGAGGACCTCCCCGCCGGCACCTACGAAGTGATCCAGGTGGGCGCGAACCTCACGGTGAGGGCGGCGCCGGATTACGTGGTGCACGTGCTCGACAAGGTTCTGCGCATTGAACTCCGCGTCCTGAAGGTCGAGAAGCCGAGCATTGTGCAACGGGCCCTCGCCACCTTCGGCATTGTCTCTGACAATTAACGCATTACATCGAAAAAGGTGAAACAAAATGAAGTGGAAAGCCCTGCTCCTAGCCCTGATTGCGAGCTCCGCTATCGCGACCACCATTAACGCCCCGGTCAACGCCGCCACGGGGGACCTCGAGGACCTCACGGCGGTCGAAGCGACCACGGGAACCGTGGAGTCCGTCATCGCGGACCTCGATGCCTCGATGCGCCACCACTGCGACTGGTGCTGGCGCAACGCGGAAGCCAACTGCCCCTACGGCTGGTACGCCCGCTGCTACAATGGCGGCCGCGCCTGTTACTTCGCCTGCGACCCCCCGCCGGGCACCGCCCTCACGCTCTAAGCCGTGAACGCTCGGGGCCCCGCGGCCCCATCGCTTTCTTTTTCCATGTTACCTAGGTTTCCGTTTCTTCCAGGTCGCTGCCCTCCTCCGCTTTCACGAGGCGCGAGGCGTCCCCGAGGCCCCGGATGCGCTCCACGAGAGCGGGGAGCGGGTCGGGCTCCGCGGTGAAGTCGACCGCCGCGCCCAGGGAGTGGGAGAGCGCCTCATCCACCTCCGGCAGCGGCCCTGTGAGGGCGACGGGGCTCCACGGCTTCTCGCGGCCCGGCCGGGGGTCCTCCACGCGGAGCAGCACGAGGCAGCCCGCCTCGGGAGAGCTCGTGATGGCGTAGCGGTGCACCTGTTTCCCGACGGCGTGGCGCGCGAGCATCGCGTACCCGTCCACGCCGAGGCGGTGCACGAGCGCCGCGAAGCGCGTCTCCGCCTCGCGCCCCCCGCCGAGGGCAAGCGTGAGGTGGCGGTGCTCCACTACCACGAAGCGCCCGAGCACGAAGGAGAGGGGCACGGTGGCTTCCACCTCGAGGTCCTTCCGCAGGACGGCGGCCTCCTTCGCGCGGGCCACCTCCTCCGCCTTCAGCAGCACCAGCGTGGAGGGGTCCTCCGGCAGCGGCGCCGCCCGGAAGGGCACCTTCGTCCAGGACGCGCCGTACTCGCGCCCGCACCCCTTGCACGCGATGCGCATGCTGGGCCGCCGTCCGCACCCGCAGTAGGGCTTCAGGGGCACCCCCTCGTGGGGCCGGAGCGCGGGCTGCACGCGGACCGGGATCTCGATAGGCCCGAGGCGGAGGGTCGCGGGCGGGGTGACCATGAACGCTCCAAGGGCGCGGCTCAGTGAAGAAGTTGATCCCAGCCGCCTCGGCCTGACATCAGCCGAGTTCCTGGGCGAGCCCCACTATGATCCCCTCCGGGCCGCGGACGTAGCATAGCCGGTAAACGTCCTCGTACTCCGCCACCTCGCCCACCAGGGACGCGCCCACGGCGCGAACCCGCGCGAGGGTGGCGTCCAAGTCCTCGACGGCGAACATGATGCGGCGGATGCCTAACGCATTGGAAGGAACGACCTCGGGGCCGTACCGGACGGCGGCAGGGGTGTGGAACTTGGAAAGCTCGACCCCGCCGCGGCCGTCAGGCGTCCGGAGCATGACGATGTCCGCACGCGAGCCCTCGAGCCCGATGACGCGATCCACCCACGCGCCCTCCACCGTCATTTCACCCTCGACCGCCATGCCCAGCGCCATGAAGAACGCCTTGGGGGCTTCTAGGTCGTTGACCACGATGAGCACGTTGTCCAACCGCTTGATTGTCACGAGCCGCGCAAGGGGGCGCGTGACTATAAGCCCTGCCCGGGGACGGTAGGGCTTCTCCGGAGTGGGTCATGGGATTTTCCCACCCGCCAAACTCGATGCGGGAGCGCGATCGGGGACGGGAAAACATAGCCTCGCGGCGTGAGGACGTGAAAGGAACGGACAAAAATCCTCTGATCGCGGAAGATTGGGTGCCTTCGGCACCCATGGCTGATGATCAACCTTTCTGAAGGTTGCTGTGCACGGATCAGGATTCAAACCGACCTTCAGAAAGGTCGATCATCAAGCACTGGCACCTCCGGTGCCAGGTCGGGGCGTAGGCGCCTTTCTCGGCGGGGGCCGTGGGGCGGATGTGAGTGTTGTGCACGGATCAGGATTTGAACCTGAGAACGCCTTCGCGATTAGACCCTGAATCTAACTCCGTTGGCCAGGCTTGGATATCCGTGCGAATGAATCCCCGGCATGACCCGTGGGTTGTGCCCCGGTAGGGGGCTTTGGTTCTTAAATCTTCCTTGGGGGCCGGAGGGCGTTCCGGCTCGTAATGTTCATGTGGGCGTTTTTCATTGGGGCGCCCATGGACTTCAAGGGGCGTCACCTGTCGCACATCAACGATCTCTCGGTGCAGGAGATCAATCACGTCCTCGACGTGGCCGAGCGGATGGTGCCCTCCGCGTTTGGCGGCAAGCCCTTGGACGTTGCCCGTGGCAAGGTTCTGTCCACCCTGTTCTTCGAGCCCTCCACGCGCACCCGGCTCTCCTTCGAGTCCGCCATGGCGCGCCTCGGGGGCACGACGCTCACGGTGAGCGAGGCGAGCAACACGAGCGCCGTGAAGGGGGAGACCCTCGCGGACACCATCCGGATGGTGGCAGCCTACAGCGACGCCATCGTCCTCCGGCACCCCCGCGAGGGCGCCGCCCGCCTGGCTGCCCGCTACAGCCGCGTGCCCGTCATCAACGCCGGGGACGGCGCGGGCCAGCACCCCACCCAGACCCTTCTCGACCTCTTCACCATCCGGAAGGAGAAGGGCAACATCGGGAACAACACGGTGGCCCTCGTGGGCGACCTGAAGTACGGCCGCACCGTCCACAGCCTCGCGACGGCCCTCGCGCGCTTTGGCGCCGAGATGCGCTTCATCGCCCCCGAGTCCCTCCAGATGCCCAAGGACATCCTGAGCACGCTCGACGAGATGGGCGCGAAGTACCGCGTCGTGCGCGACATCGAGGAAGTCATCGCGGACGTTGACGTGCTGTACATGACGCGCATCCAGAAGGAGCGCTTCCCCGACCTCGAGGAGTACAAGCGCGTCCAAGGCATCTACCGCGTGGACCGCGAGCTCCTCAACAAGGCGAAGAAGGGCCTCATCGTGCTCCACCCGCTCCCCCGCGTGGGCGAGATCGACCCGGACGTGGACGCGCTCCCGCACGCGAAGTACTTCGAGCAGGCCGCGAACGGCGTCCCCGTCCGCATGGCGCTCCTCGCCCTCACCCTGGGGGTGGCCTAAGTGAAGGAACTGAAGATTCAGCCCATCCGCAACGGCACCGTCATCGACCACATCACCCCCGGCACCGCCATCAAGGTGCTGCGGATCCTCAACATCCCCCGCGCGGGCGCCACGAGCGCCGTCACGGCCGCCATGAACGTCACGAGCAGCGTGAACGTCCACAAGCGGAAGGACATCGTGAAGATCGAGGACCGCGAGCTCGACCCCCACGAGCTCGACAAGATCGCGCTCATCAGCCCCGAGGCCACCGTGAACATCATCCGCGAGTACGACGTGGCCGCGAAACACCGCGTGCGCGTGCCTGAGATCGTGACCGGGATCGTGAAGTGCCCCAACCCCAACTGCGTGAGCAACCACGAGCCCGTCCGCAGCGCCTTCCGCACCGTCCGCGACCAGCCTCCCGCGCTCCGCTGCCAGTACTGCGAGCGCCTCGTCGAGGAAGTGGCGGACCACCTCCTCCCCTAAGGCCCCCGCTGGCCCCGTTGCGGCGCCGGTCGCCGCAACGCCCAAATCCTCCTTTTCCTGTTGTGCCTTCATGGACCTTGGTGAGTTGCCCGCCTACCGCATGGTCATCCAGGGCCAGTACGACGAGCGCTTCCGCGACGCGGGGGACGAGCCCCTGCGCCGCTTCCATGACCGCAGCCGTCCCTACGTCGACCGCGTGGTTGCCGCCCTGAACCTCCCGGACGAGGGGAGCTTCCTGGACATCGGTTGCGGCACGGGCCTCGCCTCCCTCGCCGTGGCTCGCGCCCGGCCCAATTTCCGCGTCACGGGCATCGACCTCTCCGACACTGCCTTGGAACTGGCCCGCCGCCTCGCCAAGGAGCAGGGCGCGGAGCGCGTCAATTACCAGGCGGGGGAAGCGGAGGCGCCGCCCACTGGGCCGTGGGACCGTGCCACCGTCCTCTCGGTGTTCAACCTGCTGAGCGACAAGCGGGGAGCCCTCGAGGCATGGCGCCGCGTCCTGCACCCCCGGGGCCGCCTCGTGCTCACGGACGCCTTCACGACGGGCGCCTCCACGCGGGGCGTGGGTCCTCTGTCGGAGCCGGCCTTTCTCCGCCTCCTCAACCAGACGGGGTGGCGCATGGCTCACCGGGAGGACATCACGCGGCTCGTGACCCGGCTGAACGCGGAGGGCGGGTGGTTTTGGAGCGAGTACCTGCGTCCGGGGTACCGGTACCTGCTGGTGGCCATCGAGCCCGTGCCTGGCTTCAGAGGTCCTGGAACTGCTCCGGGAAGTACTTCTTGAGCTTCTTCCCGAGGTTGAGGCTCAAGTTCTGGACGGTGCGCGGCGTGAGCCCGATCACGCGGTACCCTTCCGCCTTGTAGCGCTCGAGCTTCTTCGCGCGCTTCAGGTCGTAGTGGCGGTGGCCGATGAGGCCCCAGTACTCAATGATGAGGCGGTGCTCGCGCACGTAGAAGTCGGGCGTGTACCCCGCCACCTTCGCCTCGTACTCGAAGGGGACGCCTTTCGCTTCGAGGTAGTTCGCGATCATGAGCTCGCCGCGGGAGCGCACCGCGAGGCCGCCCTTCGAGCGGAGCGTGGGGACCGGTTTCGCTTCAGGCGCCTCGGCGGGCGCAGGCTTCCGCAGGAGGTATCGGGTGCCGAGCACGGCCGCGGCCGCGGCTGCCGCGACCCCGAGACCCACCAGGAAGCCCGTGAGGGGCTCCATCTCAGGCCCCGGTGGCGCGGAGGCTCTTCACGATCTCCTCGGCGCGGCTCATGCGCACCTTCCCCTCGGCGACCAGCTGCTCCGCGACGCGGTCCAGGAGGTGCGCGGGAGCCCCCGCCATGAGGGCGAGATTCTTCGCGTGGAGGCGCATGTGCCCCGCCTGGATGCCCTCGCTCACGAGGGCGCGCACCGCGGCCACGTTCTGGGCGAGGGCCACGGAGACGGCCACTTCGGCAAGACGGGAAGCGGAAGGGTTCCCGAGGATGCGGAGCGCGGCCGCCGCCGTCGGGTGCGCCTTCGTGGCGCCGCCCACCACCCCGAGCGCGAGCGGAAGCTCCAGCTCCGCATGCAGGTGTCCCTCCGGGGTGAGCTGGAAGCGGCTGAGGCTCCTGTAACGGCCCGTGCGCGCAGCGTAGGCGTGCGCTCCGGCCTCCACGGCCCGCCAGTCGTTCCCCGTGGCCACCACGACGGCATCGAGGCCGTTCATGATACCCTTGTTGTGGGTGGCCGCGCGGTAGGGGTCGGCGTCCGCGAAGGCCCAGGCCGCCACCATGCGCTCAGCCACCTCGCGTCCCCCGAGCTCCTCGTGGGGGAAGAGGGCTTGCGCGCGGGCCAGCCGCCGGTCCGCGAGGTTGCTGAGGATCCGCATGAGGGGCTCGCCCCCGATCATCTCCGCGAGGACGGGCGCAAGCGTCTCCACGGCGGTGTTGATGGCGTTCGCGCCCATCGCGTCCCGAACGTCCATCACGAGGTGGACCACCAGGAGGTCCCCCGCATCCGTGGGCACCTCGCGCACCTCGAGGTCGCGGGGGCCGCCGCCGCGCTTCACGATGCCGGACTCGGGGTCCTTCAGGAGGTCGATGAGGCGGTCCCGGTTCATGAGAATCTTGCGCCGCGCCGCCGCGGGGTCGCTCACGCCGCGGAAAGCCATCTGCCCAATCATGAGCGGGGGGTCGGCGCTTGCGTGGAAGCCCCCGAAGGCGCGGGCCATCTTCGCGGCATGGCTCGCGGCCGCAACGACGCTCGACTCCTCCACCGCCATCGGCACGATCACTTCCTCGCCGTTCACCACGAAGTTCGTGGCCACACCCAGGGGGAGGGGGAGGACGCCCACCACGTTCTCCACGAGGGGGTCCACCGTGGAGACGGGCACGCCCGCGGCAAGGAGGCGCTGCTCCTCCGCCGTGAGACCCGTAAGGGCGGCAACGTCCTGGAGGCGCTCGGCGGGCGGCTTCTTGTAGAGACCGGGCAACCGGGAGGAGGACACGGCGGGGGCACTCACGCCGCGCGGCTTAAGGGTTCGGCCCCCACGCAAGGCGGGGGAGGGAGCGGCCCGCCAGGGGGATGCCGACCGCACGGTCGTTACCGTCATGTACGAGGCGAGGCTCCACGAGAGCGTGGACACGCTGACCCATCTGCTCATCGGTTACCTGCTCGGCGCCTCCCTGTTCGGGGACCCCGCCCTCGTGACCCTGGTCACCGTGATGGCTGTTCTCCCGGACATCGATACCGTGTCGTGGTTCGCGCCCCGGCTGATCCCGAGCCTCCGCCACCGCGGCCAGACGCACAGCCTGGCCCTCGGCATCCCCCTGGCGCTCGCCGCGGGGCTCCTCACCTGGCTCCTCGCCGGCACCCCCCTGTGGGCCACCCTGGCCGCCTCCTTCATCGGGTGGGCAAGCCACCTCGTGCTCGACGTCCTCAACTGGGGCTGCGCCGTGATGTGGCCCTGGTCGCCCGAGCGCGTGCACTACACGATCCAGTGGGGCCTGCGCGGCCCCATGATCGCAAGCGCCGCCGGCATCAGCGTCCTCCTCCTCATCGCGGAGGGCGCGCCCCGCCAGCTGGGCCTTGCCGTCACCGTGATCGGCCTGGGGTGGCTCGTGTACCTCGCGCTGAAGCTCGCCATCCGCGTCTACCTCGGCCGCCGCAACGGCGAGGCCGCCGCCGTCACGCCCACGGGGCACCCGCTCGTGTGGACGGTGTGGGACGCGCTCCCGACGGCAACCTCGGTAGAGCGCCTCTCTCCCGCGGACGGCCGCGTGATCCGGCTCTTCTCGCGCCGCCGCTCCTAGAGGAGGCGGCGACGGCGCAGGAGCGCCGCGGCGCCCGCGACGAAGGCTACGCCGGCCACGAGGCCGGGCGCGGGGAGGACGCGGGTCTCGGTGGGCTCGCCGCCGCGCGCGTCCGTGCCGCCATGGTCCACGTCCTCGGGGATGGTGTCGTTCCCGATCGTCACGTTCGAGTCCGTCTTGTTGCCGGGCTTCTCGATGACGGGCTCGGGCCCCGCCGTCCCCTTGGGGTGGGGGTCGAGGTGGGCGTTGAAGAGCACGTTGTTCGTCCAAGGGGCGTTCGCGATGCGGCCGGAGGTCTCGAAGATCTTGAGGGCGCCCTCGCGGCAGCCCACGTCCAGGGAGCGGGTGCACCCGCTCGTGTGGCGCATCACAGGGACCACGAGGAAGGTGCGGCCATCCCCGTAGAGGTCGGCGGCCACGGGGCCGCGGCTCGGCTCCCACCCGGTGCCCACGTACCCGGTGTGGGTGCCGGTGCGGAGGTCGCGCAGGGCGAAGCCGTTTCCGTCGATGTGGACGACCTCGGGCTTCCCGTCGCCCGTGACGTCGGCCACCACGAGGTCCTTGTTGCTCCAGCCCACCTTGCTGGAGGTGCGCCAGATAGGGGTGCCGTCGGTGCCGTTGAGCGCGATCACGTTCGTGTCCCGGCCCGTGGTTTCCCAGTTGCCGGGCTTGTGGCCCACCGTGTTCCAGTCCATGACGATGAAGTCGAGGACGCCGTCCCCGTTCACGTCCACGGGGGCAGGGTGCATGTACAGGTGGGGGTTGCCCCACTCGAAGGACTGCTTCCACTTGAGCTCGCCCTTCGGGGTGAAGGCGTAGAAGATGGCGTGGGACTTCTGGGGCCACTGGGGGTCGCAGCAGTAGTTGCGGCTCACGTTGCGGGTGCCCACCACGATAAGCTTCTCGCCCGTGCCGCGGTAGTCCGCCGCCGTGGCGGAAACGCTGATGCTTCCGGGGAAGGCCCCGTTCTTGCGTGCGTCGAAGCTCCACCGCACCTTGCCGGTCTTTGCGTTGTAGACGGCCACGGAGCCGCCGTCGGTCACGAAGATAGCTTCCAGGGTGCCGTCGCCGTCAACGTCCGTGACGGTGGGGCCCGCGTTCCCGTCCCACCAGGCCGTCATCCAGCGGAGCTGGCCGTCCGCGGTGAAGCTGAAGTGGCCGGGGAAGTCGTCGGTGTTCACGAACACCTCGAGGATGCCGTCGCCGTCCACGTCGCCGATGGCGGGGTTGCCGTCCATGCCCGGCCACGAGGTGGTGCAGTTGGGGATCCACTTCTGCTTCGAGCAGGTGTCGGGATCGAACTTGCGGGCGTCCCCGTGGATGTGCCAGTGTTCGCGGAAGTGGAAATAGTCGGGAGTGCTCTCGCTCCGGACGAACTCGAAGCGGCTGAGCTGCGCGGCCGAGTTCGTGACCACGAGGTCCGTGAGGCCGTTCTTGTCGAGGTCGCCCACGGCCACGCCGCTGATCACGCGAGCGCCCCAGGAGTCGCCGCCGTCCCCGCTCGGGTAGTACGTCTTGATCTCGCTCAGCACCTTCCCGCGGCGGGGGTCGATGACGTAGAGGCGGTTGTTGTCGTTGTTGGTGATGATCTCCGGCTTCCCGTCCCCGTCCACGTCGTAGAGGTTCAGGTTCGCCGTGTCGAAGGCCTCGAAGCGCTTCTGCGCGCCCGCCGACGCGGAATCGATGGTCCGCACCTCCCGAACCCCTGTCTCCCCTGCGGCTCCTGCGGGGCCCATCATGGCGAAGGTGCCTGCGGAGAGGAGGAGCGCAACCAGGAGGAGGGCGCGGGCGGGACGCGGCATGGGGGTCCGGCGGCCCGGTGGCTCAAAACGGCTTATGGAACAACGGTCGAATCATTCGGGGAGCCGCTGCTGCTGCGGCCCCGAGGGGTACGTGACGCGTCCCTCACGGATGCGCGCGAAGCTCGTGACCGCGTGAGGTTTCGCGCTCGTCGCGGAGGTCACTTGGATGACTGGCACGCCCCGCGCAACGAGGGCGTCCGCCACAAGGCTGCGGTGGCACCGCCACGGCACCGCCTCGGCGCACATCATGGCCGTGGGGCGCTCCCGCGCGAAAGCGAGCAGTTCCTGCAGCCCCGCCTCGAAAGCGGGGGTCTGCATGTGGTCGGCATACCCCCGGAAGCTCAGGTTGCGCCAGGCGTCGTTGCGGGAGTCGGGGCGGGGCTTGCGGAGGCCGCCCAGCTCCGCGATGTGCGTGTACTGGATGCCGGCCTCGCCGAGGAGGTCGGGCAGGCGGTCGATGTGGGCCCAGGGGACCGTCCGCGACTTGGGGACGGTGCGGATGTCCGCAATCTGCTCGATCCCGTGGGCCTGGAGGATGGCGAGGAATTCCTCGAGGGTGCGGTTCGAGTGGCCGAGGGCGTACACCGTGGGCGGGTCCACAAGGGGAGGAGGATGAGCACGAGGAAAAGCGTGGCGCCCTCCCTGCACCGGGAATGCCGGGGGGCGCCGGATGGGGGAACCAACCTTTATACGGCATCCCCCGGTTTCCGGTGGCGATGCCGGTCATCCGCTTCAACGCCACGGACCTGGAGCGCCTCATCGGGAAGCAGGTCCCCGACCGCAAGCAGCTCGCCGCCGACATCCCCATGATTGGCGCCGACGTCGAGAGCGCCGAAGGCGACGAGTGGGCCGTGGAGTTCTTCCCCGACCGCCCCGACCTCTTCACCGTGGAAGGCATCGCGCGCGCCCTCCGCAGCTACTACGGCATCGAACCCGGCCTCAAGCAGTACAAGCTCGCCCCCGCCACGGACGTGCTCCACGTGGACCCGAGCGTCACCCCCGTCCGCCCCTTCATCGCGGCCGCCATCGTCGAGAACGTCGAGATCACGGAACGACGCCTCCAGGCCATCATCGACCTCCAGGAGGACCTCCACTGGGGTCTCGGCGCCCGCCGTCGCCGCGTCGCCATCGGCATCCACGACGCCTCCCAACTCGTGGGCCCCTACAAGTACGCCGCCGTGGACCCCAAGTCCGTGGCCTTCGTGCCCCTTCAGAGCGAGGAGAAGATGACGATGGAGGAGGTGCTCGTCAAGCACCCCAAGGGCAAGGACTACGCCCACCTCGTGAAGGACCTCCCCAAGTACCCCCTCATCACTGACAGCAAGGACCAGGTGCTGAGCTTCCCCCCGATCATCAACGGCCGCCTCACCACAGTCACCACGGGCACGAAGAAGCTGTTCCTTGACGTGACGGGCACCCAGCAGTGGGCCGTCCACAAGGCGCTCAACATGCTCGTGACGGCCTTCCTCGAGGACGGCGCCACCGTCCGCCCCGTGAAGCTCACGGGCGCCCTCGAGACCCTCACCCCCGACCTCACGCCCGACCGCCGCACCCTCACCGCCGAGGCCGTGAACAAGCTCCTCGGCACCCGCTTCACGCCCGACGAGGTGGCGCACCACCTCCAACGCATGGGCTACGGCGCCACCGTGCAGGGCGACCACCTCGAGGTGCTCGTGCCTCCCTACCGCGTGGACGTCATGCACGAGGTGGACCTCATCGAGGACGTCGCCATCGGCCATGGCATCCCGAAATTCGAGCCCGACCTCCCCCACGCCGTCACCTACGGCAAGCAGCTTCCCTACAGCATCGTGGCCGACCGCGTGCGCCAGGCCATGATCGGGTACGGGTTCCTCGAGGTCGTGAGCCTCTCCCTGAGCAACGACCGCGACCAGTTCGAGAAGATGGGCGCGGAGCCCGGTTGGGCCGTCCGCGTCCAGAACCCCGTCGGCGAGGACCACACCCAACTCCGCACGAGCCTCCTCCCCTCCCTCCTCAACGTCCTCCGCAAGAACGCGCACCGCGACCTGCCCCAGCAGGTCTTCGAAGTGGGGGTGGCCACCGTGGAAGGCCCTAACGGTCAGCCCGTGGCCGAGAAGCATGTGGCTGGCGCCCTCATCAGCGCCAAGGCGGGCTTCAGCGACGTGAAGGGCTTGCTCCTGGGCCTTGCCCGGGACATGGGGTGGACCGTCACCGTGGAGGCTGCCCAACACCCGGCCTACACGCCCGGCCGCTGCGCCGCCCTCTTCGTGGGCCCCGAGAAGGTGGGCCACTTCGGCGAGGTGCACCCGCAGGTGCTGCAGAACTTCGGGCTCGGGTACCCCACGGTGGCCTTCGAGCTGAAGCTGCTCGTGCCCCCGCCGCCCCTCCCCTGAGGGCGGGCGGCCCCTGAAGCGGCCAGGCAAGCCTGACATGTCTTAGCACCGCTCAGCCGTGGCCACCACCGCAACGTTTATTCGCTATCTTGCATTCCTAGCGCCAAGATTGTGTATCCCACAATGGGGCACAGGTGGTTCAGGACCATGAAGATCGACATCGGCAACGGCAAAATCCTCGGCACAAAGCGCGTGAGCCAGAACGGCCAGATCAGCGGCTTCACGGAGTACGCGGGCCGCGAGGTTCTCGTCGTGCTCCCTGAGGGCGAGCCCACCGTGAAGCTCGACGCCAAGGAGTACGTCCGCGAGCTGCAGGTCGCCACCAACGAGCAGATGAAGGTCGCCTTCGAGCAGTACAAGGAACTCAAGAAGAAGTTCGACACGCCCGACCGCGCGACGAAGGAGTTCATGACGAAGCACGCTCCGAAGAACTTCCAGGGCCTCTACGAAAAGGTGGACTCCTGGGTCAAGGAGCAGGTCGGCAAGGCCGAGACCAAGATCGAGGCCCGCCTCGACCGCCGCCCCGGCACCCGCGAGAACGGCGCCACCGGCGACTCCACCGAAGCCCCCAAGAGCGCCTAACCCCCGCTCCTCCCTCCCGAATCATCCCCGATAACCCCGCGGCGCTCCCCGGCGCCGTGAACCCCGACCGGTGAATCCCATGAGCACCCCCATCGACCAGGCCAACCCCCTCGTTGGCACCCGCACCATCGACGAGAACGGCACCATCACAGGTCTCGACGCCCACAAGGGCGAGACCGTGTTCGTGCTCCGCGCCCCCAAGCTCCCCCACGTGGAGCTCCCCGGCCGCGAGCGCGCCCAGAAGGCCATCGAGGCCCCCATGGCCCTCGCCCAGGACTTCATGGCCGCCTTCCGCGCCCACCAGGAGCTCTCCCGCGCCCAGTACAAGCAGTTCACCGAGAAGTACGGCACCCCCGCCGACCTCGTGCGCGAGTACGCGAACCGCGTGGCTCCCCAGCTCCAGGCCACGGGCCAGCAGCTCGGCCTCCCCGTGACCCCCGCCGAGATGCAGGCGAAGATGCAGGAGCTCAACACCCTCATGCAGAAGCGCCTCGACGAGGCCGCCAAGGAGATGAACGCCCGCTACGAGAAGATCGAGATGGAGTTCGACGCCACCGTCGAGCGCCTCTTCAAGGGCACCGCCTCCGCGAGCGCGAGCGTCACCACGAACGGCAACGGCAACGGCCACCACGCCGCGGAAGCCTCCACCGTCACCGTCACGGCCGAAGCCGACACGGACGCCACGCCCCGCAAGGCCAGCAAGAAGAACCGCGGCGAACCCACCGCGTGAACGCCCTCAACGGGGGCGCCGGCAATCCCTGAACCTGAACCACCCGGCCGCCCCCGCTCCCTC
>DATMKA010000349.1:0-18808 GCA_035553595.1 Thermoplasmatota archaeon
TCGTGAAGCCGAGGATGCCGGTGTCGCGGATGCCGAGGGGGTTCGCGTTGAACACGCGGCCGATGATGGCGAGCACGACGGCGGCGATGAAGCCCCAGATGAGGCCCTTCCAGAAGAGGCGGGACTTATCCGTCTTTCCGGGGGTCATGAAGCCGTACGCGATACCGATCAGGAACACGAGAAGTCCCCACATTCTGTTTCACCATCGTCTCCCTCGTCGCCTGCCAGGGAAAAGCTTCGTGGCCGCTTCGTGGGCCCCCGGGGCCGGCTTCCGGGACCTGTCCGCTATCCTTCGGGTAGGGGCCAAACCCTTAAACCTGGAACCCCAATTCGGGCGCGACTACCATGTCGGTCGACGAGCGGATCGGCGAGCTGCGCAAGCTGAAGGAGAAGGCCCTCCTCGGGGGCGGTCCCGAGCGCATCAAGAAGCAGCATGAGGCCGGCAAACTCACGGCGCGGGAGCGCATCGAGGCCTTCGTGGACCCCGGCACCTTCCGGGAGCTCGACACCTTCGTCACGCACCAGGTGAGCCGCTTCGGGATGGAGAAGAACCGCCCCATCGGCGACGGCGTCGTCACCGGGTACGGCCGCGTCGACGGCCGCCTCGTGTACCTCTTCGCGCAGGACTTCACCGTGTTCGGCGGCAGCCTCGGCGAGATGCACGCCCGCAAGATCACGAAGATCATGGACCTCGCCATGCAGGCCGGGGTGCCCGTCATCGGCCTCAACGACTCCGGCGGCGCGCGCATCCAGGAGGGCGTGGACTCCCTCGGCGGGTACGCGGAAATCTTCTTCCGCAACACCCTCGCCTCGGGCGTCATTCCCCAGATCAGCGTGATCATGGGCCCCTGCGCGGGCGGCGCCGTGTACAGCCCCGCCATCACGGACTTCATCTTCATGGTGAAGGACACGAGCTACATGTTCATCACCGGCCCCGACGTCATCAAAGCCGTCACCGGCGAGACAGTGACGCAGGAGGAGCTCGGCGGCGCCGAGACCCACAACACCACGTCCGGTGTCGCGCACTTTGCGTGCGAGGACGAGGAGGACGCGCTCATCCAGATCAAGCGCCTCCTCAGCTACATTCCCAACAACAACCTGGAGCAGCCCCCGCGCCTCGCCCCCGCCGAGGACCCGGAGGCTCTCGACCCTACTCTCAAGGACCTCGTGCCCGAGGAGCCCGACAAGCCCTACGACATCGTCTCCGTCATCGAGCGCGTCGTGGACAAGGGCACCTTCTTCGAGGTGCACAAGGGATACGCGCAGAACATCGTCACGGGTTTCGCGCGCCTCAACGGGCGCAGCGTGGGCGTCGTCGGCAACCAGCCCAAGGTGCTCGCGGGCGTGCTCGACATCAACGCCTCCCGCAAGGCCGCGCGGTTCGTGCGCTTCTGCGATTCGTTCAACATCCCTCTCGTGACCTTCGTGGACGTGCCGGGCTTCCTCCCCGGGACGGCGCAGGAGTACGGCGGCATCATCACCCACGGCGCGAAGCTCCTCTACGCCTACTGTGAGGCCACCGTCCCCAAGCTCACCGTCATCACGCGCAAGGCCTACGGCGGCGCCTATGACGTCATGTGCAGCAAGCACATCCGCGCCGACTTCAACTTCGCCTGGCCCACCGCCGAGATCGCGGTCATGGGTCCCGATGGCGCCGTGAACATCCTGTACAAGAAGGAGCTCGCGGACGCGCGGAGCGAGGCGGAGCGCATCTCGAAGCGCAGCCAGCTTGTCGCGGATTACCGCCACACCTTCGCGAACCCCTACATCGCGGCCGAGAAGGGCTACATCGACGACGTCATCGAGCCCGCGGAGACCCGCGCCCGGCTCATCAACGCCCTCGAGGCCCTCCAGACGAAGCGCGAGGAGCGGCCCGCGAAGAAGCACGGGAACATCCCCCTCTGACAAATCGCTAACCGCGGTTTGTCAGCGGAGCTCCGGGCCCATCCGGGGGTCTGGGGCCCTCAACCCTGGGGGCCCCAACGGACCTCTTCTCCCCGCCCGCTGGCGGGCTACCGGGTGACGAGCCCCGAAGGGCCCCCGCCCGTTCCACCACCTGGGACAAGGGGGCAGCGGGGAGCCCCACGAAGGGTTATACCCCTTGGTGGAGCACCACGGCGCAATGCTTCCCAAGGTGATCGAGCTCATGTCCCTCGTCGAGGACGGTTACGCCATCTCCAACGTGGAACCGAACCTCATGGGCGCGCTCGCCATCACCGTCACAAAGGGAAACCTGGCCCGGACCCTCAACTTCGCCTCCTACGAGGTCCCGGCGATTCATCAGGAATGCAATGTCGTCGGGCTCGCGAAGTGACTCCTGCGATAGCCTGAAGGCCCCATCGCCCTCTTCGGCCCTGTGGACCTCCGGCTTGTTCTCGGCGCCTGGATTATCGCTTGGTCCCTCGTGGCCTTCACCCTCGCCGTTTTCGACAAGGCGAGGGCCCGCGGTCAGGGTGCGCGCGTCCCGGAACGCGTCCTTCTCGGCGCTGCCCTCGTGGGCGGCACGCCCGGCCTCGCCCTCGGCATGGGGCTTGCCCGCCACAAGACGCGGAAGACCAGTTTTCTCCTCAAGTTCGCGCTCATCGTCATCGTGCAGACGGGCCTTGCCGTCGCGGCCGTGCATTATGGCCTTTGGCCCTTCTGAGGTCTGACCCGTCCACGCCTGGGACGGGGTCCCGCGAAAGGTTCTCGGGGACCGGAGCGTATGCGGGGCCGAGGTTTGACATGAGCAACCGTCCCCTCGTTCTCGCCCTTGCCGCCGCCCTTCTCGCCACCTCCGCCATCCTCACGGTGGCCCCCACGGCCTCCGCCTGCACCGCCCAGATCTGGTACGTGGAAGTGACCACTTCCTACGGCGGCGTGAGCGCCTCCAACTGCCACCTCCCCCAGACCCACGAGGGCGGCGCGACCTCCGTCGAGGTCGACACCTTCCTCGCCTGATACCGCCCCTGCTCTCTTTTGGCCGCCGGCCTGGCTCCGGCGGCCCCAATTCTTATATAGCTCCGCGCGGGTTGCAGAGCAATTCCACACGCCTTCCCCTGGTGGGCGGGCCTGTTGTCGGAGGACGTTTCGATGTTCAAGAAAATCCTCATCGCGAACCGCGGCGAGATCGCCGTGCGCGTGATCCGCGCCTGCCGGGAGCTTGGCGTCAAGACCGTGGCCGTCTACTCCGAGGCGGACGCGAACGCCCTCCACGTCCACCTCGCCGACGAGAAGGTGTTCCTCGGCCCCGGCCCCTCCCGCGAGTCCTACCTCGTGATTGACAAGGTCATCGCCGCCTGCAAGCAGACAGGTGCCGAGGCCGTGCACCCCGGGTACGGGTTCCTCTCCGAGAACGCCGCCTTCGTGGAGCGCTGCGAGCGCGAGGG
The DNA here is from genome assembly GCA_035553595.1 of Thermoplasmatota archaeon. GTDB lineage: Archaea > Thermoplasmatota > SW-10-69-26 > JACQPN01 > JAJPHT01 > DATMKA01. Next base: position 3,369 of record DATMKA010000349.1, read on the forward strand.
CATCAAGTTCATCGGCCCCACCAGCAAGGCCATGCACGCCATGGGCGACAAGGTGAGCGCCAAGAAGAACGCCATCGCCGCGGGCGTTCCCGTGGCGGCCTCCAGCGAGGGCGCCGTGAGCGACCCCGAGGAGGCCCGCAAGATCGCCGAGAAGATCGGCCTCCCCGTCATCATCAAGGCCGTCCACGGGGGCGGCGGCATCGGGCAGCGCATCGTGGAGCGGATGGAGGAGCTTCCCTCAGCCATTGAGAGCTGCATGGCCCAGGCCCTCAGCAGCTTCGGCAACTCCGAGGTCTTCATCGAGAAGTTCATCGTGAACCCGCGCCACATCGAGTACCAGATCCTCGGTGACGAGCACGGCCACGTCATCCACCTCGGCGAGCGCGAGTGCAGCATCCAGCGCCGCAACCAGAAGCTCCTCGAGGAGTCCCCCTCCGTCGCCCTCACGCCCGAGATGCGGAAGGAGATGGGCGAGAAGTGCGTCGCCCTCGCAAAGCGCGTGGGCTACTCCTGCGCCGGCACCATGGAGTTCCTGTACTCCCCCGGCAAGGACGGCAAGCCCGGCCAGTTCTACTTCATGGAGATGAACACCCGTCTCCAGGTAGAGCACCCGGTCACGGAGCTCGTGACTGGCATCGACCTCGTCAAGTGGCAGATCCGCGTGGCGGCCGGCGAGAAGCTCACCGTGAAGCAGGAGGACGTCGTCCAGCGCGGCCACGCCCTCGAGTGCCGCATCAACGCCGAGAACCCCTACCGCGGCTTCGCGCCCTCCCCTGGCACGGTCACCCGCTGGATCACCCCCGGCGGCCCCGGCGTCCGCGTGGACTCGGGCTGCTACGAGGGCTTCACCATTCCCCAGTTCTACGACTCCATGGTGTGCAAGCTCATCACCTGGGCGCCCACCCGTGAGGAGAACGTGCGCCGCATGAAGCGCGCCCTCCAGGAGTTCGAGATGGGCGGCGTCGAGCACAACATTCCCTTCCACCTGAAGGTCGTGGACGAGCCCCGCTTCCAGAAGGGCGACATGCACATCGGGTACCTCCGCGAGGTGCCCATCATCGCCGAGCTCGAGAAGGAGCGCGAGGAGCACGAGCGTGTCGAGCGCCTCAAGGCCGCCGCCGTCGCCGCGGTCCTCAGCATGGCGCCCGGTGGCGTCCGCGCCTTCGCCCACGCCGCCCCCGTCGTGAAGGGCAGCGGCAACGGCGAGCAGGAGGCGAGCGGGTGGGTCATGGCGGCTCGCCGCGCCGCGGTCCGGAGGTGGTAAACGTGCACTTCACGCTCACTCTTGAAGGCAAGGACTACGACATCTACCTCGAGAAGGGTCCCGCCACCGTGAAGGTGGAAGTGAACGGCGAGACCGTCGACTGCAAGGTGACGCCCCAGAACGGCAGCGGCGCCTACAAGGTCGAGGTCGGTGGCCACAGCTTCGTCGTGGACCTCAAGGGCCGCGACCTGCACGTGAACCAGATGCCCGCCGCCTTCAACGTCCGCGACGTGAAGACCCTCGGCGGCCCCGGCGGCGCTGGCGGCAAGGGCGGCGAGTTCAAGCTCAAGCCCCCCATGCCCGGTAAGATCGTCGGCGTCAAGGTGGCCCCCGGCGACCAGGTCAAGAAGGGCCAGGTTCTCGTGGTCCTCGAGGCCATGAAGATGCAGAACGAGCTTCCCGCGCCCCGCGACGGCGTCGTGAAGGACGTCCTCGTCACCGTCGGCAAGACTGTTGAGGGCAAGGACGTTCTCGTCGTCCTCGAATAAGCCGCCATCATCCCGCCACCCGCGCCGCGTGGGTGGTCTTCCTCTCTCTTTTTCTCCTGTTGTTCCTGCAGGTTACATCCTCCACTTGATAGACTGCCTCGCTATCTCATGATTCGTCCCGTGAGGGACATGGGAGGTTTACTCTTGGGAGAGAGTAAGGCATGCGCCTACTGTGGGCTATCGGTGCCGGAGGGCACGATGGCGGATTTCTGCGGCCGCTGCGCGCGGACCCTGTTCATTACGGGAGTCCCAGCTCGGCAGGCCTTCGAGCCTGGACAACGACTGGAGGCCGTGGGGCTTGACCGGATTCCGCCGGTGACGCGGACGCCGCCCCACGTGAACGCTTACCCCGACCCTTACGCTTGACCTTGCGCCCCGCGAGGCCTGGGAGCCGCTACCGTTTTCCTTCCCGGAGCCTCTCGCGGTGGCATGGCCGCCGCCACCGTTGAGGCCCCGGGGGAGCGTGAGGCCCGGCGGGAAGTCCTCTTCGCGGTGCTCGCCCTTGGGAGCATCCTCATCGGTTTTTCGCGCCTTGCAGACCCCGCCTCTCCGGCGCCCCGGTGGGTGCAGGTGGTGGACGTCGGCATTGCCTTGGCCTTCGCCGCCGATTGGGCGAGGCGCGTTGCCGCGAGCGACCGGCGCGGGCGCTACGCCTTGCGCCATGCCTACGAGGTGGTCACCTTCATTCCGTTCACGGTGCTCACCATTCCCGAGACGGCAGGGGGCGGCCTGCTTCGCGGCGCGCGGCTGCTGCGGCTTCTCCGGTTCGCGCGCTACGGCGCCTTCGCGAAGCTCGGGCTCGGGGTTGCGCGGCTTCCCCGCCGCCTCCGGTACGCGCACCGGGTCGTGCGCCACGCGCAGCTTCTCACGCTCCTCGTGGCGGGCCTCCTCACGGTGGTGGTGGGCGGCGTGGCGCTCCTCCTGTTCGAACGCGGCGCGAACCCCGCCGTCCCCGGCTACGGGGAGGCCTTGTGGTGGAGCTTCAGCCTCTTCACGACCCTCGCCTACTCGGTCCCCCCGCCCCAGACTGCGGGCGGTTACGCGGTGACCGGCTTCCTGATGGTGGGCGGCATGGCCTTTTTCGGGCTGTTCACGGCGAGCCTCGCGAGCGCGCTGCTGAAGACGCCCACGGAGGACGAGGTGGAGGAGCCCTGAGGCTCACCGCGTTTGGGGGCGGCGGCCGCGGGCTTGGTGGGCGCGGAATTCCTCCGGCACCGCCACCTGATCGAGGGGGCGGTACGCGGGCCCGTTCAGCACTTCGCCCGAGGGCGTGAAGCGCGACCCGTGGCAGGGGCAGTCCCAGCTCTGCTCGGCGCGGTTCCACGCGACGAGGCATCCGAGGTGGGTGCACACGGCGTCAACGGCGCGGAGCTCCCCGCTCGCGTCGCAGCACACGGCCACCTTCTTGGTGCCGGCCCTCACGATGGTGCCCTCTCCTGGAGCGAGGGCCGTCGTCTCGGGGCGGTGGGGCGTGAGGTGCCCCTTTGCAAGCTCGAGGGGGAAGTCCTTGTTCTCGGCGAGGTAGTCCTTGATCTGCCTCGCGCTCTTCCGCGCGGGGTCGTAGAGGCGGTCCCAGGGGGTCGCGCGGCCCATCACCCGCTCTGCGAGCATCCAGGCGGCGAGCGCGCCGAAGGTCATGCCGTTGCCGCTGTAGGCTGTGGCGATGAGCTCATGGTCGGGCGAGCCGGGGTTCACCCCGATGTAGGGGAGGTAGTCGAGGTTCTCGATGATTTGGCCAGACCAGCGGTGGACAACCTCCACGTCGACGCGGAGGTGCTCGCGGAGGTAGGTCTCGAGGCGCGTCCACGCCTCCTCCGGGTTCTCTTCCTGGCCCACCTTGTGGTCCTCGCCGCCGAGGATCACGTAGTCGCGGTCCCCCTGGGGCTCGACGCGGATGTAGTGGTAAGGGTCGAGGGTGTCCCAGTAGAGCGCGTTCTTCAGGATGCCTGCGGGAATGTAGGCGCCGATCACGTAGCTGCGGTAGGGGAAGAGCTTCGTGAACATGCGGACGCGGTCCACGAAGGGCACGTTCGTGGTGACGAGCACCCAGTCGGCGCGCACCTCGTGGCCTGTGGCGGTGGTGATGCGCACGCGGCCCTCGGCGTCATCGGCCTGGGGGTCCACCTCCACGACTTCGGTGTTGCCGTGGATGAGCCCGCCCCGCGCGGTCACGCGGTCCGCGACACCGAGCAGGAACTTGCGGGGGTGGAACTTGGCTTGGCGGGGGAACCGGAGCACCGCCTCGGCGGGAAAGGGGAAGCTGGCGGGGTCGACCCGCTCGGCGCGGTAGCCGAACTCGTGCGCGTAGTCCTGCTCCTGCTCGAGGAGGCGGCGGTCGCCGCGTTCGGGTCCGTAGAGGAAGCCGTCGATGCGCTCGAAGCCGCACTCGATGCCCTCCTCGCGCGCGATGGTCTCGATGAGGTTGATGGCGTGGACGGAGGAGTCCCAGGAGGCCTTGGCGCTCTCCCGGTCGTGGATCCGGACAAGGTCCTTCAGGCGGGTGTCCACCACGTAGGTGACGTGGGCGGTGGTGTGGCCTGTCTCTGCTTGAGCAATCCCGTATCGCTCAAGGAGGACCACCCGCTTGCCCGCTTTGGTGAGGTAGTACGCGGCGAGGAGGCCCGTGATGCCGCCCCCAAGAATCGCCACGTCCGCCCGCGCGTTTGCCGCGAGGGGCGGATGCTCCGGGGTGGGGGTGGTGTCGAGCCAGTAGGAGCGCGTACCCGCGTACTCCGCCATGCGGCCCACGGGGATCTCAGCCTACATAATCGCTTCCGATCGTTCCCCGGCCTCAAGGCGCGGGCTTGGTCGGCTGCCCGGCTTCCTTCTCCACGCGGTCCTTAAACGCGAGGAGCTCGCGGTCGACGGCGGAAGCGATGCGCTCCTGGAGGCCGCTCGCGCGCGCCGCGAACCCGAGGAGGCCGCCGAGGCGGAAGCCCCCCGTGAGCACGGACCCTCCGTTGGGGCCGTCCTTGGCGTGGAAGTAGAAGGCGGCTCCTTCGAGGGCGCCGCCCGTGACGCGGGCCACGAGGTCCGAGGCGTCCTTGTAACGCTCGATGGTGAAGGGCGCGTGGTACTTCTTTTCCTTGAGGCGGACCTGGATCGTGCCGCGGGTCCCCTCGGCGGGCCAGTCGCCCCGCTCCACGTGCACCTGCTCCACGTACCCGATGGTCTGGAACCGGGTCTTGTCGCGCACGTACCCCCACAGGGTATCGCGGGAAACGGAGAAGTGCACGGTCTTCTCGAGGTGCATCGGCACCCCATGGGCCCGGGGGGCCGATAACGTTTCCGGGACGATCGGCGCCGGAGAGCGCGTGACGCCACCCCCGGCAGCCGCCGTCAACTCACGCAGGGGCCCTTCGGCCGTACCGCAGGACCCTGGGTGGACCGGGAGGCCCGTTTCTGAAATCGTTAAATAGGCATCAGGGGGAACATGCGCTCCAGCAGGATGGGATGCACATAGAAATCCTGACTCTTTCCCAGTTAGCGCGAGCCATGCAGAGCACGCTCCACCTCGGTCCTGAGGACGCGGAGGAGCGCGCCGAGCAGTTGCTGGACCTCTTCGGCGTCGACTCCCACCTCACGGACAACCGTCTCGACCCCGGGAGCCGCACCTTCTTTTACCAGCTTGAGCGCGGCGGGCTCATGACCACCCGCAGCGAGACCACCATCCTGCTCTCGGGGCAGGAGTGGCGCACCCACTACTGGATCCTCAAGCTCGACCGCATCCAGAAGGCTGCGGGGCCTGCCTCGGGCGCGGCGGGCATGGGGGCGGCGCGCGAGGATGAGGACACGGCCGCCGTCTACCGCGGCCTTCCCGAGGCGTGCTGGTCGCACCACTGACGCTGAACCGCTTTCGGACGGAGCACCCAGGGCCTGCCGGCGGTAACGCGTCGCGGCCGACCGGCAGGTCCGCCGGGGCGCTCCACGCACTCGTCACGTCCACGCTCCCGTTCACGTTCCCGTTCACGAGGGACGTTGAACGTTGGTCGTGAGCGTGAGCGTGAGCGTGAGCGTTAGCGTCAAGCGGGGCTTGGCCAAACCCTTTTCTACGGCAGGGGGAATCCCGCGGCCATGGCCACCTACAGCAACCTCGTTGTCGAGCGCGACGGCCCCCTCGGCACCATCACCATCAACCGCCCCAAGGCGCTCAACGCCCTCAACTCCGAGACCCTCAGCGAGCTCGTCCAGGCCGTGCACGAGCTCGACCTTGACGCCCACGTGCAAGTCATCTGCGTGACAGGCGCGGGCGAGAAGAGCTTCGTCGCGGGCGCGGACATCAGCGAGATGGCGAACATGGGCGCCATCGCGGCCACCGAGCACGCGCGCCGCGGCCAGGAGGCCGTCTCCACCCTGGAGAATGCCCGCAAGCCCACCATCGCGGCCGTGAACGGCTTCGCGCTTGGCGGCGGCCTCGAGCTTGCCCTCGCGTGCGACCTCCGCATCGCCTCCGAGAACGCCGTCGTGGGCCTCCCCGAGGTCACCCTCGCCGTCATCCCCGGCTTTGGCGGCACCCAGCGCCTTGCCCGCATCGTGGGCGAGGGCCGCGCCAAGGAGCTCGTGTTCACGGGCCGCAAGGTGAAGGCGGACGAGGCCTTCCAGATGGGCCTCGTGAACAAGGTGGTCCCCCTCGCGAACCTCAAGACCGAGATCAAGGCCCTCGCGGAGAGCATTGCCGCCAACGGTCCCGTGGCCGTCCGCACCGCGAAGCGCGTCATCCGGGCGGGCCTCGACGCGGACCTCACCACGGGCCTTGCCATCGAGCGCGAGGCCTTTGGCGGCTGCTTCGCCACGGAGGACCAGAAGGAGGGCATGAAGGCCTTCCTCGAGAAGCGCAAGGCGGGCTTCAAGGGCCAGTAAGCGCGCGAGGGGGACTGTGCGCCTCCTCCTGCCCATCGTTGCGTTGGTGGTGCTCGCGGGATGCCTCGATCCGGGGGCTCCTCCAACCGGCACGCCGCCCCGCGACGAGTTCTTCTGCCCCGAGATTCCGGAGGTGATGCTCCGCGTGGACGCGCGGGGCTTCTCCGCGCCCCCTGAGAAGGTGATGCTCATCGCCTCGCCCGTCCTGTCCGTGCAGCTCTCCTGCATTGGGCCCGCGGTGGAGGAGACGCTTCCCTTCGGCGTGGACAGCCTCGCCGCGGGAGCGGTGGACAAGCAGGCCTACGAGGAGGTGCGCCTCCTGTTCAATGACTCCGTGTGGCGGGCGATCGTTCCCGTTCCCGCGCTTGAGAACGGCACCCTGAACCTGACCCGGGGCAGCGGCGTCTCGCTCAACGTGAGCTGGAACGACCGCGCGCTTCCCGTCGCGGTCGTTGAGCGCTTCGACAACCCCCACGCGCTCGATCCTCACTTCACGGGGGTCGACTCCCCTGTCGTGAACCGCACCTGGGTGTTCAACTTCACGGCCAACTCCTCGGTCAACCGTGGCCTCTTCGCGCAGGTCCTCATGAGCCCCAACCACACGCGTTACGACTCGGATGAGGCGCGGGCCCCCCTCCTGGAGGCGGGGTCCGAGGTGCGCGTGCGCGCCATCGCGCCAAACGGCTCGGTCGCCTTCGAGCACGTGTGGCGGCACTGGATGGACTCCGGAGAGGACACTTGGGAGCCCATCGCGAAGGGGCCTTGGCGCGTCGAGGTGCAGAGCCGGATGGGCCGGCTCGGGCCGGGGGACATGAGCTTCCAGTTCAGCCTTCAGTTCCGCCACTGACCGCGCCGCTGAGGGGAGGCCCCCGGGGTTGCGCATCCTTACCCTTATGGGGCCCTGCTGTGTTTCCCGGGGGGTGGTCTTGCAGGAACCGGGGGCACTGACACAGCCCCGACTGGTCTGTTCTTCGCCGGGCCGCGGTGCCATAAAAGAGGATACTCCATGTCCCGCACTCTCCGTTTCCATGCCTTCGCTGTCCTTGCCCTCGCGACAGGCCTCGTCCTTGCCGGTTGCACGACCGAGTCGGGCGGCCCTGCCAATTCCGCCTCCGAGTGCGGGCCCGCCGGTGCCGTCAAGGCGTGGCAAGGAACGGTCTCCCTGGCGCTCGACGCCTCCGCCGGCGACCCCTCGGGCGAGTCCGTCCGCCTCAAGCGCGCGTGGACGCTCAGCGGGAAGGCCGACGCGCCCACGAGCTCCGGCACGTTCTTCATCACTCCCACGGGCACCGTCACGGTCGAGGACACGGCCAGTGGCCCGGCTTCGGACGAGAGCCTCCGCCTCGTCGAGGCCCCCGTGAAGACCGGCAGCATCGCTTTCTCCTTCGACAAGAACGGGATCCTCGGCCCCAAGTGCGCCTACGGTTTCACCATCACGGTGGAGATTGACAAGACGGGGAACGCCTCCCTCCAGAAGGCCCACACGGGCATCGTGATCACGCCCCGCATCGCGGCCCCCTCCGAGGCGGAGCTCAAGGGTTCCGTGCAGCTGCCGCTGAAGATTGGCGGCGTCGGCCTCCAGAATCCCGGCTACGATCCCAAGGGTCCCCTCGCGGACGACTACAAGGAGCTCGCGGGTACGGAACTCGGCGCGGCGACCCTCACCTGGGATCTCAAGCCGGCCTAAAAAGCGGTTTCAGGTGGCCCTGACGGGGCGCGGCCGGAGGCTGAGGACAACCACCGCGCCCCGGTGACAGGGCACGCCCGCCGCACGCGGCAGGCGCACCTCCCGACTCTGGCCGGATGCATGTGTAGCTTTGCCACACGCAACCAAATGGGTGCGGGACTTTAGCAGTCAGCGAACTAATCGCACTTCTGTTAACCGGTTGCAAGCTCGTGTGAAAGTTCCTTGACGTGGCCCTGGAGATCCTTCCGAACGAAGGCTCGGACCAGCGGTGCCCCCAACGGGCTGAGGATCGCGAGGAAGCCGAGGGGGAACACGTCGCCCTCGAAGCGCACGAGGGTTCCCTCAGGATGCGGGAGGAAGTGGTAGGTGCCGCGGAACTCGCTGAACGAGTTGCGTCCCCTCAGGTGAACCGCGCGCGGCGGGTCCAACAGCGCGAGGGTGCGCTCAATGAAGGGAATCCAGAGGATGCGCCCCGCGTCCTCCATCTCCACTTCTGAGGGCGTGACGCGGAGGAGGCGCCGCCCGCTCCCCTCGGGCATGCGGAAGAACCGGTGGTCGTCGCACCCTTCCTGGAACTGCGTCCACCACCCGTAGGCCGCCTCCGGCGTCACGCCCTTCGCGAGGGCCTCGCAGCGAAGCTTCACAACTGTGGAAGGCCCGGGCCGGGGATGACGCTTGCGGCGTTACCGCCGGCGCGCGAGGAGGGCGGCAGCAACCGCGGCGGCAGCCACGAACAGGAGGCCCCCACTGGGAATGGTTTCCCTGGCGGCGGGAGGGCGTGCCACGCGAACGACGGGTTCCCCGTCGGCCCCCGTCGCAGGAAGGCCGTCCTCGCCCGCCACGACGTGGCCGGGGGGCAGGGGGAGCGCGGGCGCCACCAGGGACGCCACGCGCTCGCGGAAGGCCTCCTCGTCCGTGAGGAAGAGGCTGCGGTAGGGCCACCACAGGTCCTCCAGGGTGGCGCCGGGCGCGTGCTTGAGGAGCCTGGCCTCCAGCAGGTCGTTGTCGCAGGAGGCGCACGCGGAGGGGTCGGAGCCGTTGATGGCGGCAAGCTCCCGCCACACGGCGCGGTAGGCGTCCTCGCCGTAGCGCTCGATGTAGGCGCTCACCACGAAGCCCGAGTAGGCGTAGCCGAAGCGGCGGGTCTCCGCCGTCTGCTCCGCGTCCGGGCTCCACTGGCGCAAGGGGAAGAGCTTCCCGGCGCGGTAGTAGGCGGCAAGGGACTCGTAGGTGATGCGCGTGCTGTTCACGAAGCACGTGCTTCCCGTCTCGTGGATGGCGCACCCGGCCACCTCGGGCCCGTCGCCGGCTTCGAGCACCTGCTCGGCGTTCACGGCCGTCCCTTCCTTCCACCACTGGAGCACGCGAGTCCATTCCAGGGCGTCCGTGGTCGCGGCATGGAAGGTTTCGTGCACGAGCCCTTCGCGGGCGGTGAGGCGCCGCCCCTTCTCGAGGGCCGAGAGGAAGGCGTCGCCGTTGAGCAGGATGATGCCGTCGCCGATGGCCTTCCCGATCTCCCAGCTGAACTCGCTGCCGGGCTCCACGGCCACGAGGTAGCGCGCGTAGGGGGATGGGATGCCGGTGCGGGCCTCGAAGTCGTTCACGTAGGACAGGGCTTCCTGCGCGATCTCGCGGAGGTCCCGGGCAAGGGCCTGGGGCGTCACGAAGCGCCAGGGGCCCACGGTGAAGTCCTGCATTCCCGCCGCCTTTGGTGCTTCCACGATGTAGCGGATGTAGCGCGGCTGCACCGTGCGCGTCTCCCATCCCGTGGAGGTCTCGGCGAGCTCGGGTTCGCTCCGGGCAAGGCGCAGGGAGGAGTCGAGGTGGAGGCGGAAGCGGGTGTCGAAATTGTCGGCGCCCACGGTGGACTGGCCGCCGCGGTAGAACGGAACCGCCACGGGGTCGAGGCCGGGCCGCTCGAAGGTGATGGTGAAGTCGCGGTCGCCGCGGCGGCAGCAGTTCCCGTAGTGGGTCTCGAAAGTGATGTGCCCCGGGTCGGCGGCGTCCCGCTTCACCGTGACCGCCCCCATCTCGTCGCGGACCGCGAGGGCCGTGGCGTCCTTGGGGATCTGCCACGTCCACTTCTCGGAGTACCGTGTCGTGTCGTAGGTCACGGTGATGGTGACCGTCTCGCTGAGGTCTCCCGCCACCTCCACGAGGTGGTCCACGCGGATGGTGGTCCCGTTTGCCGCCGCTATGGGCGGCACGAGGGGGAGGAGGAGGCAGGCGAGAGCGGCCACGGCCGCCAGGGTGGCCCGGCGCATGGCTGCCAATCGGCGGCGGCGCCCTTTATACTTTCAGAAAGCGCCGTCCGCGCCCCCGAACCCGTCGCGGGGACGGGCCCAGGGGACGGGGGCGCCTCCCGTCTCAGAGGGGCCGCAGGTGGGCGCGGCGGAAGAGGACGACGCCCACCGCGAAGTAGAGGACGGAGAGCACCACGAGGGCCGTGAGCTCGAACACCACGTCCTCGAGCCCGTTGCCGAGCGTGAGCACCTGGCGGAGCGCCTGCACGGCGTGGGTGGTCGGGAGGATGTCGTAGATTTCCACCACGCGCTCGCCAAGCCGGAAGAGGGGCACCTCCGGGATGGGGAAGAAGGCGCCGCTCAGGAAGCTCGCCGGAACGCTCACGAGCACGCCGAGGCCGGCCGCGTGCTCCTGCCGCGTCGCAAAGCTCGCAAGCACCATCCCCACGCCCATGACGGCAAGCGCCGCGACGGCGCACACCCCAAGCGCGAGGAGGAGCTGGTCCGCGCTCTCGATGTGGAAGCCCATGAGGAGGGCGGTGGCGAACATGAGCACGAAGGCAAGGGCCCCCACCACGATCTGGGCAAGGCTCACGCCCGCGAGGAGGTCCACGGGTTGCATGCGGGTGAGGCGGAGGCGCGTGAGCGTCTTGTTCTCCACCTCCCGCGCAAGGAGCGCAGCAGCTTGGGGCGCGAGGTTGATCACGCTGAACACCATGAGGCCGGGGGCGATGAAGTCGAAGCGCGTGAGCTCCGAGGCCGTCACCGTCTCCTCCTCGGTGGTGACGCGCGTGCTGCCCGAGAAACGGGGATCGGCCAGGATGGCCTTCACGATGCCCGAGGCCGTCTGGCTCGCGCCGCTGGAGGGGTCGCCATGCAGCGTGACCTCCACGGGCCGGTTCCCGGTGAAGCCGCGGGGGATGCTCACGAAGACGTTCGCATCGTTCCGCTGCACAAGGTTACGGCCCTCCTCGACGGACGAGACTGGCAGCATTTTGAAGATCTTCTGGCCGTCCGAGTAGTTCGCTCCCTCGAGAGCCTTCACGAAGGCCTGCGACAGGGCGCCGCCGTCCTCGTTGAGGACCGCCACCTCGTAGGTGGTGTTGCTGCTTCCGCCGAAGGCGAAGCCGAAGATAAGCATGAAGGCCACGGGGAGGCCGAGGCCGAGGAGGAGGTTGCGGCGGTCGCGGAACACCTCCTTCAGGGTCTTCCCGGAGACGCTCAGGAACTTCATTCGCGCAGCCCCCTGCCGGTGAGGTGGATGAACACGTCCTCGAGGGTGTTCGCGCGGTAGCGGATGTCCTCCACGCGGAAGCCGCCCTTCTCCACCTCGCCGAGAAGCGCGGGGAAGCGGCGGGCAAGGTCGAGACCCCGAACGAGCACCGTGTCCTCGAGCACCGTCACCTCCCCTGCGGCGGAGAGGCGGAGGCGTTCCGCGAGCGGCTCCGCGAAGACGGCGCCCACCTTGATTTCGAGCACGTCGCCCACGCCCACGGTGTCCTTGAGCCGTTTCGCGGAGTCGAGGGCGATGAGGCGGCCGCGGTCCACGATGGCGATACGGTCGGCGAGACGCTCCGCCTCATCCATGTTGTGGGTGGTGAGGACCACGGTTTTCTTGCCGCGCAGGCTCCGGATGAAGTCCCGGACCACCACCCGGGCCTGGGGATCCAGCCCGGCCTCGGGCTCGTCGAGCACCACGATGTCGGGATCGTGGATGAGGGCGGTCGCGATGGTGAGGCGGCGCTTCATGCCGCCGCTCAGGTTTTCAGCGCGGGTTCGCGCCTTCTCGGTGAGGCCGAGCTTCGCGAGGAGGTCCGCCGTCCGGGCCTTGGCCTCTCCCCTGGGGAGCCCGTACATCTCGGCGAGGAACAGGAGGTTCTCCTCGCACGTGAGGTTCATCCAGAGCACGTTCTCCTGGGGGCAGACGCCCACGTGATCCCGGACGGCCTCGGGGTCCTTCCCGATGTCGCGCCCGTAGATGCGGGTCGCCCCGCCGGTGGGCGCGAGCAGCCCCGTCATGAGGCGGATGCTTGTCGTCTTCCCGGCGCCGTTGGGGCCCAGGAAGCCAAGAATCTCTCCCCGCTCCACGGTGAGGGAGAGGTCGTCCACGGCAGTGAACTCCCCAAAGCGGCGGGTGAGCCCAGAAAGCTCGATGGCGGCGGTCATGGCGCTTACCGGAGCCAAGATGTCTTCGGGGCTACTTATAGCGCGGATTGACTTTGGGGGCCAAAGTGGCGGGTGGGACCGACTGGCGGGCTCGTCTTGAGGGAGCGGAGGGCACGGAGGACGGTATACACAGAGAAGGCTGAGGCGCAGGGAGCGCAGAGACGACGCTTTGGGTTCCACAGAGGGGGCGGAGAGCACGGAGCCCGTCCCGCGCCCACGCCTGCTCCTTGCCTCCGTCTCCTCTGCGGTTCCGTCAGACGGTTCCTCTGCGATCCCTGCGCCTCCGATGCCTCTGCGTATACCGTCTCCCCAGCGTCCTCCGCACCCTCGACACCTGGCGGAGGCAGCGCCCGCGGAGAGCTCCCCTTACGGCAGGCTTAGAGTTCCCGGAGGACCAGATCCATCCGTCCCGCCTCCTCCGCATCCTTAGGGTACCCCTCCTGCCGGAGGCGCTCCCGGATGGCTGCCTCGTCAAGCCCCTCGGCCCGCAGGTGCTTCACCCACTCGGTGACGGGCACGCGGTAGGGTGCCATGACCTCCTCGAAGGCCTCCTCGAAGGCGGCGCTGAACCGGGCCTCCTCGTGGGGCTCCACCTTCGCGAGCGCGTGAAGCGTCCGCTTGAGGCGCGGTCGCCACAAGGGGTGGCGGGGAAGCAGGAGGCCGTGCTCGCTGGGGACGCCGTGGTCGTGGAAGTGGCGAACGTAGAAGGCGAGGTCGCAGTCGCGGAACTTCACGGCATCACTCCCGCGGCGCGAGGCGCTGGAGGGCAGCGCGGAGCGCCTCCCACTCCTCGGCGGTGACGGCGCCGCTTGCGGGCCGGAGGGTTCCCGCCTGCTTTTCGGTCTCCACGCGGCCCCACACGTCGGCGGCGGCTCCCGCGAGGAGGGGGAGGTCGCGCTGGAAGGTGCGGGCCTGCGCCAGTTGGTCGGCCGTCAGGTTACCCCGCTCGGCGGCTGCCGCAAGCGCGCCCAAGGCACGGTTGGCGGCCGCGAGGTCCTGGCCGAAGGCGCGCGCCGAGGGGCCCGTGGCGGGAGGCTCCGCGTCGAAGAGGCGCGGCGCCAGGTAGGTGGCGTCGTTCAGTTGGACGCTCGCAAGGCGCAGCCGCTGCGCGAGCCCCTCCGCGGGGATGCGGCTCAGGTTCTCGCCCTGCAGGGGGATGGCGGCGCCCTCCAGGTTGCGCGCCCACGCCTCCAGCGCGTCCGACCGGGGGTCGGCGTAGGAGAGCTCGGCCGAGTCGGCGCGGCGGCGCTCGCTGAGGGCGAAGATGACGGCCACGGCGGCGGCCACGAGGGCGAGGGCGAGGACCCCGGCGAGGAGGGCCTGGCGGTTGCGGCGCATGGTGCCGCCATGGCCGTCCTGAGCTTAAATCTTCAAGGCCTTCCAGCGGCCCCGGTGGAAGCGCGCCACCGTGAGGCCCGCGCGGACGTAGTACTCCAGGAGGTAGGCAAGCCACACGCCCTCGATGCCGAGGCCCAGCACGAACCCGAGGAGGTAGGCGGCGGGGATGCGGAGGGCGAAGAGGCCCACGAAGCTCACGAGGAGCGTCCACCGCGTGTCCCCGGCGCCGCGGAGGGCGCCCGCGCCGCTGAAGTGGATGGCGATGGGGGGAATCGTGAGCGTGATGAGGGCAATCCAGGTGACGCTCAGTTCCAGGGTGGCGGGGTCGCCGTGGCTGAGGAGGCCCGCGATGGGCTCCGAGAACAGGTAGAGGGGCACGGCCATGGCCACCATGATCGCAAGCCCGAGCCCCATGCTGTACCAGCCCGCCTGCTCCGCTCCCTCGGGGTCCTTCGCGCCCAGGGATTGCCCGACGAGGGCGGCGGCGGCGGCGCTGAACCCGAAGCCCGGCATGAAGGCGAAACTCAGGATGCGGAGCCCCACCTGGTGGGCAGCCAGGGCGGTCGCGCCGAACCCGAGGATGAGCAGGGTGTACACCATGAACCCGAAATTGAGGAGCCCGTCCTCGAGCGCGGAGGGCGCGCCCACCCGGAAAAGACGCGCGGCCATGGGCCCGTCGTAGGGAAGGCGGCTCCAGGTGCTCGGGAGGCTTGGCCGCAGCAGGGCGAAGAACACAACGCTCCCCACGCCGAAGCTCACGGCGGTTGCGACGGCCGCCCCCGCGATGCCCATGCTGGGGAACCCGAAGGCGCCGAAGATGAGCACGTAATCCAGCAGGAGGTGCACCGCGTTGATGGCGAGGTTCACGATGAGCGTGACGCGCGTCCGGCCCTGGGCGTTGAGGACGCCCGTGGCGACGAGGTTGAAGAACTCGAAGGGGGCCGCGAGGGAGAGGATGCGGAGGTACACGGCGCCTGCCTCCGCCACCTCGGGCGAGGCGCCGAGGAGCCCGAGCAGCTCGGTGGCGTAAAGGAAACCGAGAACGGCGAGCGGCAGGCTCATCAGGACGGCGAGCAGCAGCGCCGTGAGCACCACGCGCCCCTCCTGCTCCTTGTCCCTCGCGCCCACGGCCCGCGCAGTGAGCGCGATGACGCCCGTGGAGAGGCCGCTCGCGAGGGCGGCGGCGAGGAAGAACACCTGGGAGGCAAGACCCACGGAGGCGAGGGCGGTGGCGCCGAGGAAGGCGACCAGGAAGACGTCCACGAAGAGGGCCGCAGAGTTCAGGAAGTTGTTGACGACGACGGGCCACGCGATGGCAAGGATGCGGCGGAGGCGACCGCGCGGCGAGGCTGCTCCGGCGGTGGCGCCCTCGCTCGCCGAGGGGAGCGCGAAGG
>DATMKA010000350.1:0-5420 GCA_035553595.1 Thermoplasmatota archaeon
GAACGAGCCCGTCCTCGACGCCCTCCCCGGTAAGGCCCCCATCCAGTGTATCCGCGCGCCCTGTGAACTCGCCCCCGAGGACCCCAACTACGTCCCCGCCGACGGCGAGCAGATGGGCGGCATCTGCGTCATCGGCGTGAAGAGCCCCTGCAACGCTCCTGAGTACCAGGGCGAGGAGGACGGCCAGGTCGGTATCTGCGTGATCGGCGTGAAGAGCCCCTGCAACGGCGACGCCGACGGCGAGCAGGTGAAGGACGGCCCCGAGGCCGGCGACCAGATCTGGTGCATCACCGACCCCTGCGAGCTCCCCCCGGAGTCCGGCGAGGACCAGCGCGTTGGCGTCTGCGTCGTGGGCGTCGACAGCCCCTGCAACGGGGATGAGCAGCCCGACGCGAGCAAGGACCCCAACACCGTGCCTGAGGGCGAGCCCCTCTTCGGCATCTGCGCCATCGGCTTCGACTCCCCCTGCAACGGTGAGGAGTACGGCGCCGGCTACGAGGCGCCCGCCCAGGAGAAGCGCGCTCCCGACGCGGCTCCCGAAGAGGGCGTCGACGACGGCCGCGTCTACTGATCCCGAACCTCCGGGCGCCCCCAGGTCTACACCGCGCCCGGACCTCTCTTTTCTCCAGCCCTCCCAGGGCTCTTGTCCACTCCATCCTGAAAGATGGAAAAAGTCAAGCTGCCCTGGCCTCCTCCCCCTCCATTCGGGGGAGAGGACGCGTGGGAGCCGTCAGCGCCAAGGGATCGCTCGCTGCATTGCTTGTTCTCCTTCTCGTCCTTCCCGGAAGCGGGGGCGACCTTCTCGCCGCCATCCTTGAGAACGACCACACGGACCGCGTGGCCACCCGTCCCGAGGAGTTCCCGTACCACCGGTACAGCGGTCATGCGTGGAACCCTGAGGTCCTGAAGTGGGAGATGATGCCGCTCGTTGTGGACGGTCTCGCCTACATCGAGGGCATCCATGAAGAGCTGGGGCGCCTCCAAGAGGTGGGGGCCGCGGGGTCCCCCCTCCTCTTGGAGGCCCGGGGCGCGCTCCGATGGGATCCCCAGGCTCCACCTGGTGTGGACGAACTCCACAGCCTCTACGGCGCCGATTTCCATTGGTCCTACGAGGACGGTCGAGAAGCCCGTATTCCGCTCCTCCTTGCCGCGGCCGGTGGGTGCCGCGCGATGCTGGAGCAGCGCGAGGAGCATCTCCGGGCCTTTGATGCCTTCCTCCCGCGCATGATCGCCTCCCGAGAGGACTTGAGCCTGCTTGGCCTGAAGTATCTCGCGTACGCGGAGTGGTGGTGGGTCAAGCTTGCCGAGGAGGATCGGAGCCGCCTTGCCGGCGAGCCTCTCGGTCACGACGCCTGCGCCGCCACCGCCGCGCTTGCCGCCGACGTGGAGCTGCTCCAACGCCTCCTCGAGGTGGCCTCTCCCTTCCGGGGCTCCGCCAACCTTACCCTCCTTGGGGAGGCGGGGCAGCCCGTCGTGGAGGCTGCCCGCCGCGAAGCCTCCCTTGTCCGCGACGGAGCCTACGGCGCTGAGGCTGCTCCTTTGGCGATTCTGGCTGGAGAGGTGTTCCCACAGAGGATGGACCGTTTGTGGGCACTGGGCCTTGTTGAGGGCGCCGTCGAGTACGCTCATGACGTTCGCGCCTACGCCGATGCAGCGGATGCTGTGGAGAGGCGGTGGCTCCCCGACAGGGACGCGCGGTGGCGGGTCTTCTATCGGGCCATGACCGGCTCGGACGACTCTATTCCCGTCAGGCGGGCCGTCGCCGACGCCTTCCGTCACATGGGCTTCCTCCAGGACAAGGCCGCCGAGAACCTGACGGGGGAGGACCGCGTCGCGTTCCTTCTCGGGCACTCCATCGCGGAAGGGGTCCCGAGGCAGGAGCGGGAAACAACCGCGCTCTTCGGGACCCCCTTCAACGATGAAACGACGGGCGTCCGTCAGCCGATCACCGATACTCCCTGTGACAAACCACACATCGTGCGGGATGAAGCAGGGAACATTATCGGCGAGGACTGGTGCGGGGAGCCTGCGGGAGCTCCCTGAAGGCGGGGGCCGCAGCCCGTCGGGCACGCCTCGGCCTGAGGCGTTCCCACACGGCCTTAGAGGATCGGGCGGGGATCGTAGGTGCTCGCGGTTGCGGCGCCCGGGCGCTCCACGTAGCACTCGGGGTGGTAGCCTTCGCGGCCCACGATGCACTCGCCCGAGGGCGCGACGCAGTACTCGATCCAGATGTCGGGGCCCACGATGGGGGGCGTGCACTGCTTGCGGAACTCGAGGCTCACGCCGGGGCGCTCCACGTAGCACTGGTAGGCGTTGCCGCCGGGGCCGTAGCCTTCCTGGCTCACGTAGCAGGGGCCCTTGGGGTCCACGCAGTAGGAGATCATGATGTCGGGGCCGGTCCACACGAGCTGGCACACCTTGCGGGGCTCACCGATGGCCGGCACCACGTCAGTGTCGGGGCGGCTCACGTAGCACTTGTAGGCGTCACCGTTGGGGTGGTAGCCCTCGCGGTTCACGTAGCAGGGACCCTGGGGGTTCACGCAGTGGTACTCCATGATGTCGGGGCCCACAGCGGTGAGGACGCAGGTCTTCCCGGGCTGCCACGCGGTCCCGGCGGCGGAGGCCTGACCGTCGAAGCTCCACAGGCAGGTGCCGGTGGTGCCCTTCGGCGTCGTGTACCACACGTAGAGGTAGCAGCCACCGATGAGGGAGAAGCATTCGCCGGCGCCCACGCCCGTGGTGGGGGTGGCCACGCAGAGGGGCTTCGTGGGGTCGGGAGCGCCGGCGCCGGCAACGGTGGTGCCCACGAGGCACATGCTCATGTCGTTGTCCTTGTTGTAGGCCTTGTAGTACACCTTGCAGCTGGCGGTGGGCCAGATGCAGAGGGCGCGGTACACGTCGGGGCCCATCACGAGGGTGTGGCAGCCCGTGACGGAGGGCGCGGCCGCGGCCGAGCGGTGCTTGGGGTCGGCGTCCACGACGCACAGGCTCCCCACGCCGCCCTCGGGGCTCGCCACGTGCTGGGAGACGAGGCAGTTCCGGTTGTCGGGGTGGACGCAGGTGGTGCCCTCACCAACGGTGACGCAGGGGTCCTCGCTCGCGGCGGCCGCGAGGGTGGGGTCCACGCAGTGGTGGGTTGTGCCCCGCTTGTCGGTGAGGTAGAGCGAGAGGAGACAGTCGTCCGTGTCGCGGCAGGCGACCACGCCGAAGTCCTTCGCGTCCACGAGGACGACACACTTGTCCACACCCACCGTCTCGAGGGCGGGGGGCGCGGCGGCGGAGGCCGCTGGGACGAAGGCGGTGGCGGTGAGGGCCAGCAGCAGCGCTGCCGTGGCTGGTTTCAGGTTCATGTAAGCTCAAACCTCCATGCCGACCGGGGGCCGGCGGAGCGGAATCCGCCTTGCGAGGTTTAAGCATGGTGCCCGGGGGGGCGCCGAAGGGGCTCAGGCGGGCGCCTGGGCCGCGCGCCGCCGCAGGAGGAGCCACGTCGCAAGCCCCACGAGGAGCCCGAAGAGGGCGCCGTTGAGGAGGTCCGAGCCGAGGAAGAGGAGCTTCAGCTGCGCTCCCGTGATTCCCGCGTACTGCGCCGCCACATCGGGGTGGTTCGCGAGGTAGGTTTCCGCGAAGGGCACGTGCACTACGGCCGCGAAGAGGCCCGCAAGAAGCGACACGAGGAAGCCCGAGAGAAAGGGGGAGGCCACGGGTTTCCGCACGAGGAAAGGCACCCACAGGGCGGCGGCGATGGCCACCCACAGGAGGGGCTCCACCCACAGGGGCCACAGGTTGAAGATCGTGAGCGCCCCCATGAGGAGGCCCACGGCGGCGAGGGCCGCCACCAGGGGAAGGTCGCGCTTCACGCGATCGCCTCCTTGCGGAAGCTCATGCCGACGCCCTGGACGACGTGCGCGATCCCGGAAGCAAGGGGCGGCGCGCCGCCGTTGCCCGTGTACTGGAGCGTCGCGGTCCCGAAGCCCACCTCGGCGCTCTCGGTGTTGTCGACGAGGAGGCGCTTCGCGGCCGTGCCGTTCTCGGGGACCCACAGGACGTACAGTTCGGCCCGGAAGGTGTCGCTGGAGGCCTGGAGCGTGGTGCGCTGCACGTACTCCTCGCCTTCCGCCTCAACCGTGATCTCGTCCCGCCGCGTCACGCCGGTGAGCTCGTTCACGGACCAGGCGGGGAAGCGGCTCTCCCGCAGGAACGCCTCGAGGCCCGCGGCGCGGTAGTACTCGAACAGGGGGCCGGCGGTGACGTGCATGACCACGGGCACCTCCTCGAAAAGGGCGCCTTCCGTGGCGAGGCCCTCGGGGGGAATCACGGGCACGCTCACCACCATCTCGGACACGTTCTCGCAGAGGCTTGTGCCCACGCGGAGATCGAAGGTCTGCCCCGCAGGGTCCTGCGTCTCGATCCGGAAGCCCTCGGGAACGAACTGCGCGAAGGGCTGCACAGGGTTGCGGTAGTAGGTATGGAACTGGAGGCACCCGGTGAGGTTCAGGACCTCGGTGGGTGCGGGGCCCGGTGTCGCGGCGCCGCTGGCGGGGTCGGCGGGGAGCGGCTCCGTGGCCGCCGGCGTGAGGCAGCCGGCAAGGCTTGCGGCCACCACGAGGAGGGTGGCGAGGGGGCGCGGGAGCATGGGCCTCGGATGGACTTCAGCGATTTAAGCAGTTTAGGGCCTCCATGTATACTGCGCGCTATCGGTCTCCTCCCACCGCCCGGTTTTTATGGCCCTCCGCCCGTATCGCGCTGGAAGCGCATGGCGTCCACGCCCCTGTACCCCCGCACGGGCGGGTACCCGATGGAGTACCCCCCGCACGCGACGAAGTCAGCCGTTCCCCTGCAGAACTGCCCCGTGGGCGCGTCGCTGGACATTTTTGCCCGCAAGTGGACCTTCATGATCCTGCGCGACATCGTGTACTACAAGCTCGACCGCTTCGGGCAGTTCCTGAAGAACAATCCCGGCATGACGCCCCGCATCCTCAGCAAGCGCCTCAACGAGATGATTGAGGAGGGGCTCCTCGAGCGCGTGGAGGAGGGCGGCGAGGTGAGGTACCGCCTCACGGCGCGGGGCGAGGACACGCGGCCCATCCTGCTCGCGCTCTTCCGGTTCGGCATCAAGTACCACGCGGACGAGGTCTTCGAGGACGGAAAGCCCCGCGAGCTCCCCGAGGTGCTGCCGCAGGTGACGCCGCAGCAAGTGCTGTTCCTCATGGGCTACGTGAAGCCCCCGGGCTGAGAAAGCTCAAGCGTGGGGCCGCGGTTCGCTGCCCGTGGTCCTCCCTCCCTTCGCGCGCGCCCTCGACCGGTGGGTCCAGCGGGGCGAAGGCCTCGACGCCGCGGGCGACCCCTACGGGCCCCCCTGCGAGGGGGAGGAAGCGAAGCGCCTTCTGGAGGTCGTTCGCAACGCGCGCTTCCCCCCGGGT
>DATMKA010000351.1:0-32326 GCA_035553595.1 Thermoplasmatota archaeon
GTGCACGACCCCCGCGCCCCCCGCGCCGACCACGGCCAACAACACCACCGGCGGCAACGGGGACGGAAACGGCACGGCCACCGCATGGCTCGCCTTCGACGAGAACCGCGCCTGGGACTGGGTGCTGCGCCAAGTCCAGTATGAGAACGGGACCTACCGCTACCGCATCCCCGGAACGCCCGAGAACACGGCCGTCGCGAACGAGCTCGCGGCAGGCCTCCGCGCCGTGGGATGGACCGCGCACCTGCAGCACTTCTCGGACACCTACCGTTGCCGCGACACGCCCCTCCACAACGTGGTCGCCACGCTTCCCGGGAGGACGAACGAGACGATCATCCTGGGCGCGCACTACGACAGCCGCCCCCTCGCAGACCAGGACCCGGACCCCGCAAAGCGCGGGCAGCCCGTGGTGGGCGCGAACGACGGCGGCTCCGGCGTGGCCGTCCTCCTCGAGATGGCCCGCGTGATGGCCGTGAAGGAGAACCGCTTCACGTACACGATCGTGCTCTTCGACGGCGAGGACGGCGGCCACGCGGGAGCCCCCGACGCGGGCGCTGCCTGCAGCCCCTGGATCGTCGGCTCGGAGTACTATGCGCAGAACATGACGGCCGAGGAGGTCGCGCGCACCCGCGTGATGATTCTCCTCGACATGGTGGGCGACAAGAACCTCACGCTCCGCCGCGAGCAGTACAGCGCCATCGGCATCCACCGGCCCTTCCAGGACCTCCTCTACGCGACGGCGGGCGAGCTCGGCCACGCGCAGGTGTTCAGCAACGAGAGCGGCGGCGCCATCACCGACGACCACCGCCCCTTCCAGAAGCGCCGCATCCCCGCCGTGGACCTCGTCCACCAGGACGGGACGGGCACGAGCGTGTTCCCCGACTCGTGGCACACCACCCTCGACACGCCCGAGCACATGAGCCGCGAGAGCCTGAAGCTCGTGGCCGAAGTGGTGCTTGCGACGCTGGAGAAGCTCGAGCGCGGCCGCTAACGCCGGGCGGGCCGTCACCCTTAAGCCGCACGAGCGTGTCCCGCGCCTCATGCCCCTCGACGAGACGGCGAAGAAGCACGCCCTCCGCATGATCCCCTACGGCCTGTACGTGGTGGGCGTCCGCGAGGCGAAGGCGGACCCCGAGGCCCTCCGCGCGGACCCCTCGCTCCACCAGGCGAACCTCAACGCCTTCATCGGCAGCTGGGTGAGCCAGACCTCCTTCAAGCCCCCGCTCGTGATGGTGGGCGTGAAGGGCGACAGCCGCAGCCACCACATGATCCTGGAGGCCGGCGTGTTCACCCTCAACGTGCTCGGCGAGGGCCAGAAGGACACCGCGGCGAGGTTCTTCAAGGACGTCACCTGGAAGGACGGTGTCGCGAACGGCGTGCCCTATACGGTGGGCGAGAACGGGTGCCCCCAGTTCCCGGACATGCCCGCGAGCATCGAGTGCCGCGTCGTGCACCACTGGGTGGGCGGCGACCACACCGTGTTCGTGGCGGAAGTCACGGGCGCCACCTACCGTAAGGAGGGCGCGAAGGCCCTCACCCACGCCGAGACCGGGTGGCACTACGGCGGCTGAGCCGCCCGCCGCCGCTTCCGAGCGTGGGGGCGCTCCGCCGGACAGGTTCCCTCCGAGGGGGGCCTTTCCCAGACGGATGATGGTTCCTCGGTTCAGCCATTATACCCTAGTCTCGCCTTTTCGGAGTATATACTAGCAACGGCAAGGTAAATTCACTAAAGTTCCAAATATTTATGCTGGCCGCCCAGGTACTTCCACTCGAAAGCCGGGGTCAGTATGGCCATTGTCAACAACGTTTGCTGGCGCATCGGCGGCCAACAGGGCGAGGGCATCGACACCACGGGCGACATCTTCGCCCGCGCCATGGTCCGCTACGGTCTGCACATTTACACCACCCGTAACTTCAGCAGCCGCATCCGCGGCGGTCTCACCTGGAGCGACGTCCGCGTATCCGAGAACCCGGTGCGCGCGGCGGCCGACTCCGTGAACTACCTCGTGGCCCTCGGCCAGGAAGTCATCGACGGCAGCCTCCACCACCTCTGCGACGGCGCCGTCATCCTCTATGACTCCGACGCTTTCGAACCCAAGCTCGACGAGGAGGACAAGAAGCGCTTCCTCTTCTACGGCGTTCCCATGACGAAGATCGCCGAGGAGAAGGGCAGCAAGATCATGAAGAACATGGTCGCCCTCGGCGCCTCCGCCGCCCTCCTCGACATGAAGCTCGACCCCTTCTACGAGTTCGTGGAGGAGAAGTTCTCCCGCAAGGGCCAGAAGATCGTGGACATGAACCGCGGCGTCCTTGACGCGGCCTACAACTACGTGCGTCAGGGCGACTTCGTGAAGAAGGACCCCTGGACCGTGGAGCGCCGTCCCCTCAACGGCAAGCGCCCCCTCCTCATGACCGGCAACATGGCCACCGCCTTCGGCGCGGCCGTGGGCGGCTGCCGCTTCTTCGCCGGCTACCCCATCACGCCCGCCACGGAAGTCATGGAGTACATGATTGAGCACGTGGAGAAGTTCGGCGGCGTCGTCGTCCAGACCGAGGACGAGATCGCGGCCGCCAACATGATCCTCGGCGCCGGCTTCGCCGGTGTCCGCGCCGCCACGAGCACCTCCGGCCCTGGCCTCTCCCTCATGACGGAGGCCATTGGCCTTGCGGGCATGGCGGAAATCCCCTGCGTCTTCATCGACGTGATGCGCCCCGGCCCCAGCACGGGCCTGCCCACAAAGCACGGCCAGACCGACCTGCTCTTCACCGTGCACGGCGGCCACGACGAGTTCCCCCGCATCGTCGTCTCCCCGAGCACCATCGAGGAGGCCTTCTACATGATCCAGAAGGCCTTCAACTACGCCGAGCAGTACCAGCTTCCTGTGTTCTACCTGATCGACCAGGACCTCGGTCTCAGCAACCAGACGGTGCCCGAGCTCGACGTGAACAAGGTTCCCGTCAACCGCGGCAAGCTCCTCACCGCCGAGCAGCTCGCGGCCATCGCCCCCGGTGGCTACGACCGCTTCAAGATGGAGAAGGACCACGTGTCCCCCCGGGCCGTCCCCGGCATGAAGAATGGTCTCTTCCTCTCCTCCGGCTCCGAGCACAACCCCCACGGCGTCATCACGGAGAACGTGAAGAACCGCAACGCCATGATGGAGAAGCGCGCCGGGAAGCTCAAGACCTTCCGCGCCACCGAGAAGGACTTCATCACCGAGACCTACGGCGACCAGAAGGCGAAGATCGGCATCGTCACCTGGGGCAGCACTCGCCACCCTGTGGACGAGGCCCGCGCCCGCCTGAAGGTCGAGGAAGGCATCGACACGAAGGTCATGGTCGTGAAGACCCTCTGGCCCTTCCCCGCCGAGGAGATGAAGGCCTTCATGGCCGGCTGCGACAAGGTGTTCTTCGTCGAAGCCAACTTCAGCGGCCAGCTCGCTTCCATCACGAAGCAGGAGGTGGGCGGCCACGACAAGCTCCGCCTCATCACCAAGTACGACGGCACGGTGTTCAAGCCGGTTGAAATCCTGAACAAGCTCAAGGAGATGATTTGAGATGGCCGCCACGGAAACCCGCGTCAAGCGCGACATCAAGGACTGGCAGACCGCGGCCCCCTCCTGGTGGTGCCCCGGCTGCGGCGACTTCGGCGTTCTCGCCGCCATGCAGCGCGCCCTCGCGAACCGCGGCCTCAACAACGAGGAGGTCGTGGTCGTCTCGGGCATCGGCTGCTCGGGCAAGATTACGGGGTACATCAACTCCTACAGCTACCACAGCCTGCACGGCCGTGCCACGCCCCCCGCGCAAGCCATCAAGCTCGCCAACAAGGACCTCACGGTCATTGTGGCGGGCGGCGACGGCGACGGGTACGGCATCGGCGCGGGCCACTTCGTGCACGCGGTGCGCCGCAACGTGGACCTCACCTACATCGTGATGGACAACAACATCTACGGCCTCACCAAGGGCCAGGTGTCCCCCACGAGCGGCCTCGGCTTCGTGACCGCCACGACGCCCGAGGGCAACCAGGACCAGCCCGTGAACCCCCTCGCCCTCTTCCTCGCGGCGGGCGGCACCTTCCTCGCCCAGGGCTTCTCGGGCGACATGAAGGGCCTCACCGCCATGATCGAGGCCGCCATCGAGCACAAGGGCTTCTCGCTCATCAACGTGTTCAGCCCCTGCGTGACCTTCAACAAGAAGAACACGTACGCCTGGTACCGTGACGTGCTCGTGGACGTGAACTCCGGCGAGGAGATCAAGCACGACCCCAGCAACAAGCAGATGGCGATGCAGCGCGCCCTTGACGGCCGCATCTACTCCGGTATCCTGTACCAGGAGAAGCGCCCGAGCTACATCGACCACACCCCCACCCTCCAGGGCCCTGCCCTCGCGTCCCTCAAGATCGAGGACAAGAGCCAGTGGAACTACGCGGCGGCGCTCGAAGAGTTCCGCTGAACCCGTCTGGTTCCCGCCGAGGGGCGGGAACCCACTCCTTCTTCTACTTCTTCCGTCCAATCCCCCGGCGACAGCCATGGGCTCCGTCCGCCTCCTCATCCTCCTCGGTGTCCTCGTGGGCGTTGGTGGCGGCCTCGTCTACCTGGGGCTCACCTTCGCGCCCCTGCAACCCATCGAGAGCCCCTGCCCCTACTTCGTGGTGAGCGCGGAGAATCGAGAGCAGGAGACGCGGAACCTCACGATCCACGCGCCCTCGACGTGGTCCTACCCGCTCCGCGACCTCCGCATCCGCCTCGACCTCAACGAGAAGCAGGAGAACCTGCCGCTCCTCACGGACGCCGCGCGGCCGGAAGGCGTGGACGGCCTCCACTACATCGACGTGGCCGGCGCGCCCGACGCGCTCAACGCGGGCGACGTGCTCCACCTCAACAAGGAAGCCCTCGAGGCCGTGCAATCCAACCAGTACCCGCTCCTCATCAACGGAGCGGGGATGGCCGTAGTGCTGGGGCCTTCGGGGGGGTGTGCGTGATGCTATTAGGCCCGATCAGATCGGCGGGATTAATAGACCTATCAAATGATCATGATCGATCTGCTTGGGAATCGACGACGTTCTGGCGCGGGTCTCCCGCCCGGCGGACACCGCGAACCGGGAGGACAAGAAGGCCTATGCTGAGGCTGTGGCGAAGGAGATGGCGCTTGAGGTCTCACGGCTCCTCAGGGAGAAGGGGGTGTCTGAGTGCCTCCCTGACCCCGCGACGGGGAGGGGTGGTGAGCGTCAGATCGCCACGGGCTCGGGATCGAAGCAGGTGGATGTCAGCCTTGCCCGCGACACGACCGGCCTGATTTTTGCAATTTCGCTCAAGTCTATCTTGTCTCCTGACCTCACACGGCTGAAAAAGACGGAGGGCAGGGAATTCTATTTCGCTAAGAATCTGCCAAACCGTAAGGAGGAGATGGTTGCTGAGGCGTCCGTCCTGCACAAGCGATTTCCCTTCGCCGTGCTTGGTGGGCTCTTTTTCCTTGATCGTCGGGCGGCCGAGGACAACAAGTATGCACGGTACGGGAATGTCAACTCCACCTTTATCCGAGCGCACAGGGCGTTCAAACCGTTCACGAACCGTATCTCCCACGCCGATGCCGACGAGAAATTCGAGTTCTTCGCCATTTGTTTGTGCGACAACAAGCCATCCCACAGTCTTCACTGGGTCGGACGGCCGGAAGAGGAGATCACGCTTGATGACTACCTCGACGCTCTCCTCCAGCGGGTTGCGGAGGTCAATTCCGATTATTTCGACTTCAAAGATGGCCGCTTTATCGACCTCCGGAAGCGCCAACTGAAGGAGGAATTCCGGCGCCCGAGAAAGGGTAACGAAGCGGTGGATGAAATGGGTGGCACTGATGAAAGCCTAGATGAACAAGACTAGGGTCACTTTCACTCGAGCCTTATAGACGTTTATATACCTCGAGGGAGCTTCCTCCGGTTATGCGGGGACACGTTCCGACCCCAGAGGCGGTCGTTGCTGAGATGGTCCGGAAGCTCTTCCACCGCCGCCGTCCGCGCGTGGGGGATATCGTCCTGGACCCTGGATGTGGCACGGGCCCGTTCATCGCCGGAATCATCGAGTACTGTGAGCGTCTCGACGTGCCCCCTCCCCGGATCATCGGGATCGAGTTGGATCCAAAGTATGCTCGGGCCGCTCGTGAACGGTTCTCCAGCAACCCGTCAGTAACGATTCTGGAGGCCGATTTCCTCACGGCCCCTCTCCCGAGAGCTCGATTTGTAATTGGAAACCCCCCTTACGTCCCGATCACAGCCTTGACTGCGGGCGAACGAGATACGTACCGCCGCCGTTTCGCCGCTGCGCAAGGCAGGTTCGACCTCTATTGGCTCTTCTTTGAGCGTGCGATCGAGCTTCTGGAGGAGGGCGGCCGCCTGTGCTTCATTACGCCAGAGAAGTTCGAATATGTCGAGGGAGGCTCTAGCCTTCGTCAACTCTTGGCCGAGAATACCATTGTCGAACTCCAGCATCTCGCTGAGGACACCTTCCCTGGCTACGTGACCTACCCCACTGTTTCCGTTATCGTGAGGTCTTCGAAGGAACCTCAACAGGAAACACGTGTGATTCATCGATCCGGGGCCGTGGATGTGGTTAAGCTCCCCCGGGACGGATCTTCCTGGCAACACTCCGTTTCGGGTGGGGTGGACCCGGGCCACACACTCACCCTGATGGATGTGGTGGATCGCGTGAGTTGCGGGATCGCTACGGGTGCGGATTCAGTTTATGTCCAACGGGAGGCGGGTCTCCATCCTGGCCTACTTGAGTTTGCCTACCCAACCCTCGCCGGTCGGCAAATTCCTCCAGGTTCCAACTCAGTCCCGCCAACGAAGGACGTCATGCTGATTCCCTACTCCGAGGATGGGCGTCTTTTGCCCCCGGATGAGCTAGGTGCCCTCTACACCTACCTTTCCCGCCCAGACATCAAGCGTCGCCTCTCGGAGCGGTCGTGTGTGGGCTCGGGCGGTAAGCCATGGTATGCCTTCCATGATTCCGCCCCGCTCCAGGAAATTTTGAACCCCAAAATTCTGTGCAAGGACATCTCAGCGGAACCGGAGTTCCTCCTCGACCTCGAGGGACGGATCGTTCCCCGGCACAGTGTTTACTACATTATCCCGAAGCGTGGGGTCGTACTCCCAGCGCTCCATGCCTATCTGAATTCCGAGGAAGCGCGGAATTGGCTCCGTGCGAACTGCCAACGTGCCGCCCGAGGGTACTACCGGATCCAGAGTTCAGTTCTCAAGCGGCTTCCGGTGCCCGCGGCGATACTTGGGGCCAAAGGATCGCCATCTTCTGCACCCAAGATGCGGGCGAGCCCACGGCAGAGGCTTCTGGTTTGACCGTAGGATCTACCCCATCTTCTGCAGCGTGAGGTCCGCCCTGAAAAGCCCGTACCCGGCTTTGCGGTCGTGCTGCTGGTTGTAGCCGGGGAGCTTCTCGGCGCCCTGCAGGATGGCGGCCTTCATGTCGCCCACGTCCTTGCCCTTCCCGGGCATGTACCCGGGCTTTGCTTCGAGAAGCTGCGCGATGCCGGCGGCCACGAAGGGCGCGGCCATGCTCGTGCCGTCCGCCCGCGCGTACTTGCCGCCGGGGAAGGTGCTGAGGATGCCCACGCCGGGCGCGCTCACTTCGGGCTTCTTGTTGGGGTGCTCGCGGGGCACGAGCGCGAGGCCCGTGGGGCCAAGGGGGCCCGTCTCAGAGCCGGCGTTGCTGCTCGCGGCCACGCGCTTGTTGACGTCGAGGCTCGCGACAGCGATGACGCCCGCCACGTCGGCGGGGGCGGCCACGTCCTTGGTGTTGGGGTCCTCGCCCTCGTTGCCGGCGGCGGCCACCACGTAGATGCCGCGGTTCACGGCGGCGGCCGCGGCGTTTGCCGTGGAGGGACCGAGGAGGAGGGCGCGGCCCGACCCGAGAGAGAGGCAGATCACGTGGGCGCCGTCGCGCACGGCCTGGTTGATGGCCTCGGCGACGTCGGCGTCCGTGCCGGACCCGGCGCCTTCGCCGGTGCCGCCGCGGATCGCCTTGTACACGCTCAGCGTCACGTCGGGGGCGCCGCCGCGCACGAGGCCGCGGCCTACGATGATGCCTGCCACGAGGGTCCCGTGGCCATCATCGTCGTAGGGGCTCGCCTGGCCATTCACGTAATCCTTCCATTTGCCAAACCGGACCCCGTTCAGGTCGGGGTGCCCGAGGTCGATGCCGGTGTCCACGATGGCCACGTTCACGCCCTTCCCCGTGTAGCCCTGGGCGGCGAGGGCGTTGAGCCCCGTGTAGTCGAAGGCCCAGGTGGAGGGCTCGACGTTGCTCGTGCCGACGAAGGGGAGGCCGGTCAGGCAGCCGGGCAGGGCCAAGGCGGCAATCACGAGGAGGCCCAGGAGGGCGTGGCGCATGCCTCACGCATCGGGACGCCCGGGAATAAAGGTTGGCGATTCCGCGTTGAAGCCTCCACGGCAATTCTCCTGATGGGGGAAGCGGGCGGCGCGCGTGCCCCGAAGTCACCTTCCGACTCAATGGATTTAAGTAAGGGTCGCGCTTATTGAGGCCCCGTATCGGGGTTTTCCGTCATGCAACCAGCGCACATGTACGACTCCACGGCCACGATGTTCTCCCCCGATGGCCGCATCTACCAGGTGGAGTACGCTCGTGAGGCCGTCAAGCGCGGCTCCACGGCCCTCGGCCTCCAGTTCAAGGACGGCGTGATCCTGATGCTGGACCGCCGCGCCACGAGCGCGATGGTGGAGCCCCGCAGCATCGAGAAGCTGTTCAAGATCGACTCCCACATCGGCTGCGCGACCAGCGGCCTCATCGCGGACGCCCGCGTCCTCGTGAGCAAGGCCCGCGTGGACGCCCAGACGAACCGCACCCAGTACGGGGAGCCCGTCGGCGTCGCCTTCCTCGTGAAGGAGCTCAGCGACCTTCTCCAGTCCTACACCCAGAACGGCGGCGTCCGGCCCTTCGGCTGCGCCCTCCTCATCGCCGGTGTGGACTCCTCCGGTCACCCCCGCCTCTTCGAGACGGACCCCAGCGGCGCCGTCGTCGCCTACAAGGCGAGCGCGATTGGTGCCGGCCGCAGCGCCTCCTTCGAGGTGCTTGAGGCCGAGTACCGCGAAGGCCTCGACCTCCGCGCGGCAGCGGCTCTTGCCTGGAAGGCCCTGAACCGGGCCCTCGAGGGCGGCGCGAAGCCCGAGAGCCTCGACGTGGCCGTGGTGGACCGGACCTCCGGGTACCGCCGCCTCACCCTCGATGAAGTGCGCGCCCTTGTGCCCTCCTCCTGAGCAGGTGAGCGCCTCCTCATCTGCTTGGGGTGGCGTTTTGGTCTCCCGCCAGCCTTGGCCCGTCAGTTCAGGTTGATGCCGAGGCCATGGTTGATGTAGCCCGGCGAGTATGGGCACCCGCGTCAGCGTGACCTTCCCTCCTGAGACGTGAGGTGGCTTGGGCGAAGTCAACGCCGATATCCTTGGCGCCACGGGGGGTTCAGCGACGAACCCCCTGGGGCGAGGGGCTCCCGGGGTGGCTGCGCTTGGAGCGCTGGCCCGGGCCTCCCCCTTGCCGGATGCCGGGCCACGCGGGGGCGAAGGCATCGTCACCACCACGGGCGAGGCAAAGCGCGTCCCGGCCCGCTTCGTGGCACCGCCCTTGACGTCGTTGCCCCGCGCTTTGCCCCATCAAGGGAGCGAACATTGATAACTGCCAAGGGGCACTGCGTCGAGTTCACCATGCGCCACCAACGCGCCCCTGCCGCTGTGCTTTCCGCCCTCTTGCTCCTTCTCACGGGGCTAGGGCTCGCGCCGGCGGGAGCAGGGGCTGAGCTTCCTCCGGCGGGCGCCTCCGTCCCCTTCATATTCACCACGGCGGGCCTTTCCGGCGTCGCCGTGTTCGACCTCGCCCACGCAAGCGGCCTCTCCTACCACGGGTTCCTTGAGGAGCGGCGCGACGGCCTGAGCGACTCCCCTGCGGTGGGGATGTTTCTCGTCTCGCCTGCCGGGGCCATCGAGTCGCTCTGGTTCACGGGGGGCGGCCACGTGGATCCGCTCGAGGAAGGGGTGGTTTATGCTGGGGGAGGCGACCTGAGTGTTGCTTCGCCAGCCGTTGGGGCCGCAGATCTCCCGAGTGGCGGCGTGATCCAGCGCTCCACCGGTCGTATTGGGCTTTCCGGCTCGGTGCCGTTCTCGGAGGCGCGGTTCCTCATCTACTGGGCAAACCTCCCCGGCTCGGTGTCGGTGAACTTGACGTGGGCTTCCGGAACGACGGTTACGCTGGTGCCTGTGCCAGGCTCCGCCGCATCCTACCCGATGTATGAGTACGGTGGCGGCGCACGCGCGGCGGTGCCCCTTGCCTTCGGCCTCCACGTGGCCGACACGCTCACGATGGAGGCGGCGGGGGGCCAGTTCTTCGGCTACCTCTTCTGGTCTCACAGCCAGACCGTGGGGCGTGGGGAGTTCCGGCTGGAACATAACAACCGGACGGGCCTCCTCAGCCTCGATTGGACCCCAGACCACCTCGGCCCCCGGACGTGCCTCAACTTCCGGGCCGGGTTCTGGTTCTTCACCTCCGAGACGGATGTGGCGGCGCATCTGGAATACGTGGGGGAGATGGAGGAAACCCAGTTCCTCCTCGCGCTCGCCCACCTCCCGGCAGGCACCCTCCCCGCGAACGCTTTCCGCGAACGGGTCCTCTATGACGGCACTTGCTGACCGCTCTGGCGGGTCGGCGCGAACCCTTAAGCCGCCCCGCGACCCCTCCTTTTCCATGCCCTCCTTCCGCTTCACTGAAAGCGAGGCCCAAGCCCTTCTCGTGCACGTCCAGCTAGCCGAGGCGGGGCGCGAGGTCCGGGCAGTGCTTGCCGAGGTCGGGCGCACGGCGCTCCAGCGGGCAGGGCAGGAGGCCGCGAACCTCGGGGCGGTGTTGCGGCGGCGCAACCCCCAAGGTACTTAGGAGCATACCTTTAAATAGGCCCGGTTTGGCTTGTCTCGGATAGAGCCTTTGACGCGCCCGCGTCACTTTTCAGGAATCCTTTCCTCCAAGCTGAGGCTCGGCCCCGCCCATCCACCAAAAGCCTTAAGTGGTGATAGCCGCCATTGTCTCGGATAGAGCCTTTGACGCGCCCGCGTCATCTTTTCTTGGAAACGAACTTCCTCGCAGCGTGAGCGCCGTCTCGGCGCGCTCGG
Organism: Thermoplasmatota archaeon; assembly: GCA_035553595.1. GTDB lineage: Archaea > Thermoplasmatota > SW-10-69-26 > JACQPN01 > JAJPHT01 > DATMKA01. The sequence continues at coordinate 11,174 of DATMKA010000351.1, forward strand.
GGGCGGTCCGAAATCGGTCGATTATCGAAGCTTCGACGACTGCAACAAGCGGGTTAAGTACCGTCTCCGGTGGTTGAGGTTCCAAGGCGACAGCCATGCGAACTACCACCCACTTCCTGATTGCCCTTGCCTGCGTCGGTCTCCTCGTTGGCGCCGCCGCCGGCGTGATGGCCGCTGGCCCCGAGAGCCGCTCCGACCGCGCCGAGCGCGCCCAGACCCTCCGCGGCGGAGACCACGGTGGCCACCACAATGAGACGAACGCGAGCGACAACGAGTCCGCCCGCAGCGACCTTCGCTCCGCGCGCGCGGCCGCCATGGAGAGCTTCCACGAGAACCGCACCGCGGCCCTCCGCGAGTACAACCAGACCCTCCATGCCATCAAGGAGGCCTTCCTCGCCGCCAAGAAGCAGGTGATCGAGGCCTGCCAGGCGCAGCGCAACGCCACCAACACCTCCGGGAACGACTCCGTGCGCCAGTGCGTGAAAGACGGCCTCAAGCCCCTCATCGAGGAGGCCCGCGCCGACATGAAGGAGGCCAAGGAGCTCTGCCAGCAGAAGCTTCTCAGCTACCGCACGAAGGCCATTGCCGGCTTCCGCGAGGCCAAGGCCCGCGCCGCCGAGCACCGCCCCACCCGCGCCTGAGCCGAGCGTGAGCACGATGCGTCTCCCCCGCGCGTCCCTCCCGCTCCTCGCGCTCCTCCTCGTGGCCGCGCCCCTTGCGGCCGCGCAGGAGGACGACGTCCAGGAGAGCGACTTCAACACCACGGCCCACGACGGCGACGACGCCTACCTCAACGACTCCTACGACGAGCCCGCGCCCACGAGCACGGGCAACGAGGAGTCGGTGCAGGAGAGCGACTTCGACACCTCCGTCCCCGAAGGCGACGACCGCTACCTCGAGGACGAGTCCGGTTCGGACCTCTCTGAGAGCGAGCTCGACACGAGCATTCCCGCCACCGACGAGAGCTGGCTCAACGACCACCTCCCTGGTGACGTGCCATCATCAAAGGCCACGGAACGGGCTCCCGCCGACGCTCCGGCGGAGCGGGCCGTCCCCGTCCCCGGCCTTGCCCTCGGCCTCCTCGGCCTCGGTGCCGCGGCCGGCCTCGGCCGCAAGGTGCGAAAGCCTTAAGCTAAGATATCGGGCGTTGTCTCGGATAGAGCCTTTGACGCGCCCGCGTCACCTTTTCTTAAAAACGATTTCTGCGAGCGAAGGCTCCGCCTCGCCGCCTGCAAGATTGCTCCAAAAACACGATGCGGGGCGCCCGCCGAGGAAGGGGCCGAGGTGATTCCCATCCGGCTCCGCACTATGGCCCTTCTCGGTATCGCGGCCTACATGATCAACCGCAACCGGCGCATGCGCATCGTTTCCTGAGCGCACGCTCCGGTCGCGGAGTCCTCCTGTTTTCTCTTTTTTCTTCCCTTACACGTCGATGACGGGCCCCGTCGGGCGGGAAACCCCTGCCTCGCGAGGGGCCTCGCGGTAGGCCGCCAGGATCTGCCGGACGGTGGCGATGGTGGCCATCGGGATGATGTCGAGGCCGGGGATGAGGTCGATGGCGGAGAAGCCGAGGGCTGCCGTGGGCTTCCCGGTGACGGCCGTGAGGTAGGCCGTCTGGACGAAGAAAGAGGCCACGGTGCCCACGACGGGGAGGCCCTCGTCGAGGAAGTCGAAGATGTCGATGGCGACCGCCACGGGCACGAGCGTGAGCAGGCCCACGGGGTGCGGGCCCACGCGGCGCTGCGCGAGGTTCTCGAAGGTGCGCGTGAGGGCGCTCCACCCGGGAATCTGGGGGAGCTTGTCGGTCACGAACTTGCGGCGGAGGAAGGGTTTCGCGCTAACCATGGGTGGGCCCTTTTTCGGACCCCTGCAGGGATAAGGCCGCGCCAGGTAACCTGTCCGCCAGGTGGGGCCCGTTCAGCGGCCGCCCATGGCCATGGGCTTGAGACCCTTCTTCGCGGCGAGGGTGCAGCCGCAGGGCCAAACAAAAACGAGGTGGGTGCCCGTGGGCTGGATCTTCGCCGTCCCGATGGCGTGCGCTAAGGGGGGTGTGGTGCACGCGCCACCTGGGGTGAAGTCGTAGTCCACGCCCTTTGCCTCGGCGCGTCATAGGGATAAAAATGCCGTTAGACGCCGGGGGCGATCCACACAGCCCAGCGAAGAAGCTAAATAGGGGTCCCTTGGGCTTGTCTCGGATAGAGCCTTTGACGCGCCCGCGTTGCTTTTTCCGAAATGATTTCCATGAGCGCAGGCTCCGCCCCGCTCGCCCGCCCAAAGCCTTAAGTGGTGATAGCCGCCATTGTCTCGGATAGAGCCTTTGACGCGCCCGCGTCATCTTTTCTCGGAAACGAATTCTGCGAGCGATAGCTCCGTTCCTCAAAAGCGGAGGCTCGCGTCCCAGTTGCCGATGAAGCCGCCGGGCCCCTCCCACTCGGCCAGGGCGGGCTTGAGGTCGAGCAGGGGGGAGCCGTCAACGGCGTCGAGGCCCGTCACCCGCAGCGTCATGCCCTCCCGCGCCCCCAGCGCCACCTCCGTGATCAGGATGGGGTTGGGGCGGTGGGGCGAGCGGCCCGCGAAGACGCCCTCGCCCATGGCGGAGGCGAGACGGGAGCGGTCCGCGCCGTGGGCCCAGTAGACCACGAGAATGCGCGCGTGGCGCTCCAGGCCGTCGAGGGCCGCCGCGTACTCGGGATGGATCTCGAGGCGGCTCTCCTTGTCCGTGAACTCGCCCTGCCGCGGCGCCTCCAGGGGCGTCGGGAAAGGGGACCGGACGACGCCGATGACGCGCAGCGGAATCTCCTGCATGAGGGGCGGGAACCGGCCGCCGCGTCAAAAGGGTTGCTCAGCGCCGCTTCAGGAGCTCGTCGAGCGAGACCACGAGGTCGAGGCGCTCGCCGTCGGTGGAGGCGAGAAAATCCCGCGGCACCTCCAGCACCCGGGGGCGCACGTGGTGGGCCTTTGCCGCAGCGGGGGCGAGCTTCACCATGAAGCCCGTGATGTGAAACCCGGATTCCTGGACTTCCTGGACGGTGCCCACGTGCTCGCTGCGGTTGTCATACACCTCGGCGCCCTCGAGGGGGCCGGGGGAGATGCTCATCCGAACCATGCGGCAGGGGTTCGCGCTCCACTGCTCAAGCCTTGTGGCCGATCACAGGGGTTCGCGCTCGCCGTGGCCGAAGACGGGCTCGCGGCCGGGCACCTCGGGCGCCACGTTGAAGCCCTGCTCCTGGAGGGCCTCGTCAAGAGGGCGGTCCAGCCGGAGGCGCGCGTGATCCTCGGGGTCAGGGGCGAGCCAGCTCGCCTCCACGTCGATCATGTTCACCACAAGCTCGTGGCGCGTCCGCGTCGCCGGGTCAAGCAGGATGGCCACGCGCGCGAGGTCCTCGGAAGGCACGGGGATGTTGGCCACGGTGCCGACGTACTCGCCCGTGGAGTCGATAACGGGGGAGCCACCAGTGCCTTCGGTGGGCTCGTTCGGAGAAGAGAGCGCCATGACCCTTCCGTCGGTGCCGCGGCGCCTTAGCCGTTCTGGCCCGGTGCTCGCTGCCTCAGTCGTTCCGCCAGCCGTCAGGCTCGATGCCCAACCACTCGGGGAGGGGCGTCAGGCGCTCGACGCGCGCAAGGTCGCCCGCGGGCACCTGCTCGCGGGGAATCTCGCGGTCGATGTGGAAGTAGCCCTCGAGCACGCGCCGCGCCTCCTCCGGGAGACGGTCGCCCGGTGCGGGAAGAATGAAGTACGCGTCATGGGCGTTGTCGATGGCGTAGCCCTCCTGCAGGCTCCGCTGGATCGCCGTCTCGAAGGGGTTGCCGCGGCCGAGGGTGCTTCCCGCAAGGCGCGCCGCGAGGTCGGCCTTTTTCCCGTCCTTGATCCGTGCCTTCACGAAGATGTCCGCCATGCTGCTCCAGCCCATCCCCGCCTCCCCTCTGCAAAGGGCTTCTCGCGCCCTCGTCTATCGCCTCAGCAGACGGGCGAACACCTTTATTTGAAACGGCGGCCATCCGATGGGGGTGGAGCGGGACCCGGTGAGGCCGGAATACCTGTACGTGGAGTGCGACGGGATGGTGTACCTCGTCGAGCGTGAGGGCCGCCTCGCCTTCCCCACGGCGGACGAGGTGCCGTTCCCCGTGGCGCGGAAGGTGGAGATTGGCTTCGAGGACGCCACCGTCCACTACTGTATTCCCGAGGTGGACGACTACCCGGTCCACTGGACGCACAAGGACCTGGTGCCCGCCCTCACGAACGTGGACCCCTTGGTGCAGCGCGCCATCAACGCGAGCCTCGTGCGCGAGGTCACGGGCGCGCTCGTGCTCCGCGAGGGGCCAACGGGCCGCGAGGTGCTGCTCGTGAAGGCCAGCCGCGGCTTCACGAAGGGGCTCTGGAACATGCCGGGTGGTTTCGTGAACTACGGCGAAACCCTCGAAGCGGGCGTCGTCCGCGAGGTGAAGGAGGAGGTCGGCATCGACATCCGCCTCGTGCGCTCCCTCGGCGTGTACACGAAGCGCTTCACGTCGCCCTACTTCATGCGCTGCCACGTGTTCGAGGCCGTCGCCCTCTCGGAGGACCTGGACCTTGACCCCACCGAGATCGCGGAGGCCCGCTGGTGGCCCCTGCACATGGCGGCCGAGGTCACGCGCAACCCCTTCGCGCTCGGCGGCATCGAAGTGCTCGTGGGCAAGCGCTCCGTCCTCTGACAGCCTCCCGCGTCAGTCCCACTCCACCACGTCGTAGTGGACGTGGTAGGCGTGGTCGTCCTCCTGCCACTCCGCCCCCTGGATGGCCGTGGTGACCTTGTCGCGGAAGTGGAGCACGTACTGGATGGCGCTGAAGCGCTCGTCGATGCAGGCCTCCGCGGGCAGCGTGAGGGCCGGGGGAACCCGCAGCACGAAGCGGTGGGGCTCGTAGGAGACCACGGAGAGGCGCTCGGCCTCCTGGAACGGGCCGTTGAGCTCGAGGAGCGCGCGGTCGAGGACGTCCCGGGGGAGGGGCATGGGGGGCGATCCCGCGCCCGAGGGAATGAACTTAACCCTCGGTCCGCTGCCCTTCCTCGTCGGGCCGCGGCGCGGCGCCGCCAGGCGCCTGGCCCGTCTCATGGTCGGGCGTGAGGTCGACGCCCCAGTCGTGCATGGTGTCGCCACCGCAAGCCGTGCGCACGTCCACGAACTGCGTGTCGGGCGGGCCGAGGTCGGCCTGGAAGAGCACGGCGAGACTGTCCATGTAGTCGCGCATCTGGGCCTGCTGGGCCTCGATGGGGAACCCGAAGGGCGGGTCGCCGGGGCGCTTCACGAAGTGGACCGAGAGCATCGTCACGTTCTCGGACGTGTTCGTGGCCGTCTCGTTCTGGTCCACAAGGCTGAAGGGCCGGATAACGCCCACGAAGCGGCGGGCCGTCTCATTCTTCTCGTCTCCGGCGGCCTCGTTGTGACGGAAGAGGAGCCACTGCGATCCGTCCGGCGCCGTGTACCACTCCGTTTCCTTATCCGTCGCCTGCAGGGCGCGCTCCGCGTAGGTCATGTTCACGGGCTGGAGCCACCGCAGCCACCCGTAAGCGACCTCTTCGCAGTTTCCGCCGTCGGCAACGTCATCGCCCGTGTTCACGCAACCGGCGGCAAGAAGGGGCGCGACCAGGACGAGGGCTAAGGCAAGGGTCCGGCGCGGGATCATGAGGGCCCGTTGTGGGCGGGAGGGCATGGGCCTTCTGGGCGAACGGTCAATGGCCCCCCGCAAAGAGCGCGAAGAGGAGGAGCGCCAGGACCGCCAGCGTAAGGAGCGCGAGGAGGACCGCGATCAGCACGAGCTCCCGCCGGGGCGGGCGGTAGGCCGCGTGCTCAATCTCCTTGTCCACGCGTCGGTAGTGGAGGGCACCGAACACGATGAGCGCGATCCCCGCCACCACAAACCCCACGCCCGCCACCACGTAGGCCACCTCGAACCGCAGCCCCTCGCCGAGGAAGCGGATGAGGACGGAACCCACGGCTGCCACCGAGAGCCCCGTGCGGATCCAGGCCGCGAGGGTACGCTCGTTGGCAAGGCGCGTCCGCGCCAAGGCCTCCGCGCGGCGGAAGGGGTGGACCTCGCCCTCTTCGCCCATGGGGATCAGGCGGGGCGGCCGCCCTCGCCGCGCTGGCGGCGCGCCTCCTCCGTGACGGGCACGGCATCCTCGTCCGGCTGCACCTTGGATCCGTAACGGTTCGCGTAGGCTTGGGTGAGCTCGGCGCCGAAGAGGAAGATCTGGGCCGAGTAGTACACCCACACGAGGAACACCACGAGGCTGCTTGTGGCGCCGTAGGCCGAAACGGTGCTGCTGCGGCCGAGGTAGATGCCCACGAGGAACTGGCCCACCGTGAAGAGCACGGCCGTAAAGATGGCGCCAAGCCACACGTCCTTCCACGCGACCTCGGCATCCGGGAGCGCCTTGAACATGATCGCAAAGAGGAGGGTGATCACCGCAAGGGAGAGAAGGAAGTTCACCACAAGCCAGACGGCGGCGCCACCGGGCAGGTTGTTGCCGAGGAACTTGCCAACCACCGAGAGGGCGCTGCTCATCACGAGGGAGACGAGCAGGAGGAAGCCCACGGCAAGAACAAGGGCGAAGGGCCAGGCATAGTCCTTGGCGAGGCCCTTGGCCTTCGCCTTGATGCCCTTGCGCTCCTTCAGCTCCACCTCCCACACGGTATTCATGGCGTCCTTGAGCTGGTGAACGACGCCCATGGCGCCCACGATAAGCGTCAGGAAACCGATGATGGTGGCAAGGATTCCGGCGCGGGGGCGGGAGGCGCTCTCCATGAGGCCGTTGAGGGCCTCCGCGCCCGTGGGTCCGATAACGCGGTCAAAGGTGCCCACGATCTCCTGCCGCGCGGAGGCCTCCCCGAAGAAGAGGCCCACGATGGCCACGGTGATGAGGAGCAGCGGCCCCACCGAGAAGATGCTGTAGTAGGCGAGGGCCGCCCCAAGGCGCTGGGCCTTGTCCTCCTTGAAGTCCCTGAAGGCGTCCTTGAGGAGCCCTCCGAAGGCCTTGGCGTTGAGCATGCGTGCGGCTTCGGCGCCCTCCCGGCTTGACGCTTCTCGCCGAGTTGAGGATGCCGGCCGCTTGCGTGCGTTACCCGTTGACGATTTCTCCACCATTGGGGTGGAGGATCTGGCCCGTCATGTAGGAGGAGTCGTCCGAGGCGAGGAACACGAAGCAGGGCGCCACCTCCTCCGGCTGCCCCGGCCGCCCCATGGGGTACTTGGCGCCGAACTCCTCCACCTCCTCCGGCTTGAAGCTCGCCGGAATGAGGGGCGTCCAGATGGGGCCGGGCGCCACGCCGTTGACGCGAATGCCCCGCTCCACGAGGTCCTTGGAGAGGGAGCGCACGAAGCTCACGATGGCCCCCTTCGTCACGGAATAGTCCAGGAGCTTCGGGTTCCCCTTGTAGGCCGTCACGGAGGTGGTGCAGAGGATGGCGCTCCCCGCCTTCAGGTGGGGAAGGGCCGCCTTCGTGAAGAAGAAGTGGCTGAAGATGTTGGTGCGGAAGATGCGGTCGAGGTCGCCGTAGTTGATGTCCTCGGGCCCGTCGCGCTCATGCTGCTCCGCGGCGTTGTTCACGAGGATGTCGAGGCCGCCGAGCTCCTCCACGACACGGTCCACCACCTCCTGGCAGAAGGACTCGTCCCCGATGTCTCCCGCAATCGTCACGCAGCGCCGCCCCTCGGCCTCCACGGCCTCCTTCACGACACGCGCGTCCTCGTGCTCGTTGAGGTAGCAGATGGCCACGTCCGCGCCCTCCTTCGCGTAGAGGAGCGCGACGGCGCGGCCGATGCCGGAGTCGCCGCCCGTGATGAGGGCCACCTTCCCCTCGAGTTTCCCCGCGGGGCGGTAGTCGCGGGCGCGCCAGCGCGGACGCGGCGTCATCTCGCTCTCGAGGCCGGGCTGCTGGTCCTGCTTCTGCGCGGGTAAGGTCTTCTTCTGCTCCTCGGGACTCATGGAGGGGGAGGGAAGGCGTGCCGCGCCTTCCCTCCTCTGGAGCCTTCCTCGATGGCGCCTAGCATCTACTTCAGGGTGCGGGTGGGCTTGTTGCGAAGCCCCTCCTGCGAGTGCTGCAACCGGTCGCTGAGCACGCCCCGGGGCTCCTTCCTGAGTTCCTTCGGCACCTGCTCCCCCACGGGGCCCTTGGCGGTGGTGATGCCGCCGTCCACGAGCCAGAGCGCGCCCGTCACGTAGCTTGCCTCATCGGAAGCGAGGAAGGCATACACGTTCGCCACCTCCTCGGGGGTGCCGCGGCGGCCAAGCGGGGTTGCGGCGAGGATGCCCTTCTCCATCTCCCCGTCCATCGGTCCCGTCTCCTTGTGCGTCCAGGCCGTGTCGATGGCGCCCGGGCAGACGCAGTTGGCGCGCACGCCATACTTCGCCTGCTCCACGGCCACGCCCTGCATGAAGGAGTGTACCCACGCCTTCGTGCCGCCATAGGGCGTGTTGAAGGCGAGCCCGTTGTAGCCTGCTTCGGACCCGGCGGAAACGATGCAGCCGCGGCTCTCCTGCAGGTGCGGGAGCGCCTGCTTCGTCATGAGGAACACGGAGTACAGGTTGTTCCGGACCGTGCGCTCGAAATCCTCCAGGGGGTAGTCCTGGGTCTCGCCCACGGTGAGGAACACGCCCGCGTTGTTCACGAGGATGTCGAGCTTGCCGAAAGCGTCCACGGCAGCCTGGACACAGCCCGCGGCGCCCGCCTCGGTGCTCACGTCCGCGATGTGGGCCACGGCCTTGCCGCCTGCATCGGTGATGGCGCGCGCGACGTCCTCCACGGGGTCCCCGGGAAGGCCGTTCACGACCACGCGCGCGGCCTCCACGGCGAACTTGTGGGCAATGGCCTCGCCGATGCCCGTGCCCGCGCCCGTGACGATGGCCACCTTGCCCTCGAGCCTGCCGGGCATCCTCACACCGCCCGGGACGACGGCATGCCTTCCGCGTGCGTTCCCGTGCGGGCCTCCGCGAGCTTGTCGATGAAGGCCTCGCTGAAGGCGGGAATGTCGTCGGGCATGCGGCTCGTGACGAGGTTGTCGTCCACCACCACCTCCATGTCGTGCCAGACGGCGCCCGCGCGCTCGAGGTCGCGCCGGATGCCGGGCCAGGAGGTGAGGTTGCGCCCCTCGGCGACGCCCGCATCCGCAAGGAGCCACCCACCGTGACAGATGACGGCGACGGGCTTTCCGGCGGTCATGAACTCGCGCACGAGGCGCAGGTGCTCCTCGGACTGCCGCATGGAGTCGGGGCTGATGGCGCCCCCCGGCACGAGCAGGCCGTCGAACTCCTCCGCGCTCACGCCATCGATGATGCGGTCGCCCGCCGTGCCCTCGGCGGGGTCGAAATGGTTCACGCCATGGATCTTGCGCACGTGCGCGTCGTCCTCGGCAAGCACCGTGATCTCCGCGCCGGCCTCGCGCAGGGCCTTTACGGGCCCATCGAATTCCACCTGCTCGAAGCCGTCCGAGACGATGACGGCCACCTTCACGCCTTCCAGGTTCCTTGCTGCGTCCATCGCGTTTCCTCCAGGACCCACCGGGCCCCTCGCTGGTGTGGGCCGCGGCAACCTGGAAAACGGTTGTGGCCAACCCCACGGGTCAGCCCCGCCAGCCTGCACGCTTCGACGTTTGCAACAGATGCCTTATCCCGGTCTCCGGCAAGAGCAGGAGGTGCATGGTGGGCAACAACGGGCATGGATACCCCGGAGGGCCTGTATGACGACCGCGCGGAGCCAGAGCGTCCGCTGCCAAGGGTGCGGCTGGGCCATGTGGGGCGTCGCTCCCCAGACTGCCGAAGGCGTGGGCCGCTGCCCCACGTGTGGGGACCGCCGTCTCCTGCGACCGGGCCTTGCCCCAACCATAACGGACGAGCCTCAGGAGCCCCGGGCGCGCTGGCCCTCCTGGGTGGGAAGCAAAGGCTATTTATGAACTCGTGGGCCTAGCCGGGCGACCGGCCATGGCCCTCGATGTTTACAACACCCTGACAGGAAAGAAGGAGCCCTTCACTCCCCTCCGACCGCCCGAGATCAGGATGTACGTGTGTGGCCTCACGCCCTACGAAGAGGCCCACATCGGCCACGCCCGCGCCTACGTGGCCTACGACGTGATGCGCCGCTTCCTGGAAGCGGAGGGCTTCCGTGTGGACCACATCCAGAACATCACGGACGTGGACGACCGCATCATCGCGCGCTCCCAACAGAGCGGGGAAGCCCCGCTCGCCTACGCGCAGCGCATCCACGACGTGAGCGTGAAGGCCTTCGACGAGCTGCGCATCAAGCGCCCCCGCACCTACCCCAAGGTGAGCGAGCACATCGATGGCATCATCGAGATGACGGAGACGCTTATCCGGAAGGGCCACGCCTACGCGGGCCAAGACGACCACGGCACCTCCGTCTACTTCAGCGTGGCCAGCGACCCCGACTACGGCAAGCTCAGCCACCTCAACCGCGACGAGCTGCTGCAGGGCGTCCGCAAGGACGTGGCGGAAGGCAAGCGCGACGCCGCCGACTTCGCCCTGTGGAAGGCCGCGAAGCCCGGCGAGGTCTCCTGGGACTCCCCCTGGGGGAAGGGCCGCCCCGGTTGGCACATTGAGTGCTCCGTGATGACGAAGGCGCTCCTTGGGGAAACCCTGGACATTCACGGTGGCGGCTGGGACCTCGTGTTCCCCCACCACGAGAACGAGCTCGCGCAGAGCGAGTCCGCCAACGACGCACCCTTCGTGCGCTACTGGCTCCACGTGGGCTTCCTCACCGTGGAGGGCACGAAGATGAGCAAGAGCCTCGGCAACTTCGTGACCTTGCGGGACGCCCTCAAGAAGTACCGTCCCGAGGTGCTGCGCCTCTGGCTCGCGGGCACGCACTACCGCAGCCCCATCGACTACTCCGAGGCCGGGCTTGCCCAGGCCGCCGCCAACATCGAGCGCATCGAGAACATGCTCTCGAACGTGGAGGCGGCCCTCGCGCACGCCCGCACGGGCCCGGCCACCCCGGCCGACGAGGAGGCCCTGCGCGCCGTGCAGGAGGCCCGCCGCGAGCGCTTCCTCCCCGCCATGCGGGACGACTTCAACACCCCCGTGGCCCTCTCCGTCCTCCTCAAGATGGTGGGCGACCTCAACAAGTACGCCGCCGCGCAGCCCCACAAGGAGACCCTCGAAAAGATGCGGGGCGAGTTCGAGGCCACCGCCTCCATCTTCGCGATCCTTCCGGAGGCCAAGAAGGAGGACGTGGGCGGCCTCGCCGAGGACCTCATGGCGCTTCTTCTCGACGTGCGGCAGATGGCGCGCACGAGCAAGCAGTACGCCATGAGCGACCGCATCCGGGACGGGCTCCTCAAGCTCGGAATTGTCATTGAAGACACCGACAAAGGGCCCCGTTGGAAGCGTAAGGCCTGAATCCATGATGGCGCGCCCTCCTGCGCATCCCGCTGGGTTCCACCCCCGTTGGAGGAAGGGGAACCCTTTTGTGGGCCGGGGATGACGCAGGAGGGGGAGCATTTCGGGCCTTGATCGGGAACCCTTAAGACTCGCCATTCCACGTTGAAGCCTCGGTGAAGGCGAGTGGCGGTCGGTGTGTGGTCCCTCCTCCCTGTGGTTGTCCCGAGCTGTGTTCTCCTCCTCACAGGCTTCATTTTCGCGATGCCCGTGGAAGGGCCTGGCCTTTCTGACGTGATGGGCGACGTGCTTCCCACGGCCTCCTTCACGACATCCTCCACGGCTACCGAAGCGGTGCCTGCCGCGAGCGCTCCCGACGCCGAGGCCGGAAGCCCCGTTGCGGCCCGCCCCCAGGCTTACGCCATGGGCCTTGCCGCGGCTGCCTTCCTCGTGGGCGTCGCGCTCATCACCCGCGGCCGCTTCTATCCCTGAGGTCTTTCCATGTGGGCGGAGGCTTACAACGTCCTCATCGCCGCCAGCACGGTTTTCGCGCTCGCCCTGTTTGTCCTCTCCTTCATGTCCTACCGTCGAGCGGGAAAGCCGCGCCTCCTGCTCGTGGCCGTGGGCTTCGGCCTTCTCGCCGTGAAGGGCATCGTCCTCTCCCTCTCCCTGTTCGTGCCCCTCGGTTGGCCCGTCACCGTCTTCGCCATGGAGGCAGCAGACGCCGTGGTCCTGGGGCTCCTGTTCGTGGCCTCGGTGCGCCCCACCTGACCTAGAAGGCGTAGGGGACGCGGATGTCCGCGCCCAGGAGGAACACGCCGTTCCCCGGCATGCCCGTCCCCTGGTAGGAGGCCGAGGCCGCGGTGAACTCGTAGCTGCCCGCGCCCCCGCGAAGGGTCGCGAAGGTCACCGACTGGGCCGAGCAGACGGCCGTGAGGCCCGTGGTGTCGCAAGCGCGCAGCGCAAAGCCGCGCCCATTGATCCCGGCTCCCGCCACGGAGAGGAGGGACGCGGTGTCGTAGGACAGGTAGGAGGCAAGCAGGCCCGTCCCGACGGTGACGTGCTTCTGGACGGCGGAGGCGCCCACAGCGACGCCGCGCTCCACGTCCACGGCGGCGCCCTCGAACTCGGTGCCGCGGTAAGCAAAGCCGGTGCCGGTCACGGTCTGGCGCTGGAATACGTCCCCGTCGGTGGCCGCGAAGACCGCCCGCCCGCTCGTGACCCCGGAGGAGGTGATGGCGGCAAAGATGGTGGTCTGCTGCCGGGGCGCGCTCAGGCACACGGTGCCCGAGTTCATGGCGAAGGTCCAGGGGGAGGCCTCGGGGAAGCTCGAGACGCGCAGGCCCGTCCCATCGGGGGTGGTGAGGGTCGTGTGCAGAAGGATGCCGGAGGCACCCACCACGATCGTCTGCACGTAGGAGATGAGGGGCGTCCCGCGCCCATCCATCACGTAGAGGCCCGCCATCGCGAACTCGCTCGCCTCGGGGAGACTGGCGGTAAGCCGGAGGTTGAAGCAGCGCACCACCGAGGGGTCTGTGCGGATGGCCACCGCCGACTGCCCCGGCGCGAAGTCATAGGTGAGGGCGGAGACGGCGGCGACCGGAGTGGCAAGGGAGGGAAGCACGGCGCCGGCAAGAAGCACAAGCGCGAGGAAGGCCGCCACGGGACGCATGGGAACCAGGGCGGGATCCACCTGGGAGGATTAAACCCCCTTCACGATACCCTAGTTTCAAGGAGGGCCGTCCCCTTCCGCCGCCCGTGGATGCCGCCACGCTCCTCCACCGCGCCCTCCTCTCCCTGGGGCCGGACGTCGCGCACACCGACTCCGGTGGGTTCCACCGGTACTGGCGGGGCGACCAAGTATTCGCGGTGCTGCGGGTGATGAAGACGCGCGTGCACGTGGGCTTCAACAAGCTGGGGAAGGCTCGCGCAAAGCGCATCCTGCACGCGGAAACGGCGCGGCTCCCCCATGTGCACCACCGAGTCGTGGTCCAGCACCCCGCGGACGTGGACTCCGAGCTTCTCGCGTGGCTGCAGGAGAGCTACGAGAACGTGGACGTGTGGCGGCAGTTCCCGCGCTAAAAAGGGAAGGGGGCCCGGGCGGAGGCCCGGGCACCGGGGTGCAGGATCAGACCTTGCTGATGATCTGCTCGATCTCGCTCTTGCTGGACTCGGCGAGGCGCTTCGCGGCCTCGGGGGACTTCGCGTCGGCGAAGATGCGGTAGATGGGCTCCGTGCCCGAGGGACGCACGAGGACCCAGCCGTCGTCGCTGAAGATTTTCACGCCGTCCGTGAGGTCCACCTTGCCGCCCTTGGCGTGGGCCTTCGCGAGGGCGTCGAGGGCGGCCACCTTCTTGTTGTCGGGGCAGGTGACCTTCGTCTTGTAGACGTGGGCCACGGGCACTTCGCCGAGGAGTTGGCTGAAGCTCTTGCCGGTCTTCGCGATGACCTCCACGACCTTCGCGAGGGTCATGCTCGCGTCGCGGCAGTACTGGAACTCGGGCCAGATGAGGCCGCCGTTCTCCTCGCCGCCGATGAGGGCCTTGATCTCCATCATCTTGCGGGCGACGATGGGGGCGCCCACACGGGTGTAGGTGACGCTGCCGCCCTTGGCCTTCACGTACTGCTCCACGATGCTCGAGGAGCTGACGGGGGTGACGACGGTGCCCTTGCCGCCGTTCATGGCGACCGCCTGGCCGGCCATGAGGGTGAGGGTGCGGTCGCCGTACACGTAGTTGCCCTGGTCGTCCACGAAGACGCAGCGGTCTGCGTCGCCGTCCTGGACGACGCCGAGGTCGGCGCCGAAGGCGGTCACGGACTGCACGAGGTCCTTCACGTTGTCGGGCGTGGGCTCCGAGTTGTGGCCAGGGAAGGTGCCGTCGGGCTGGGTGTTGAGGGTGATGACGTGGCAGCCGAGGCGCTGGAGGAGGTAGGGGGCGGTGAGGCCGCCGGCGCCGTTGCTCGTGTCGAGCACCACCTTCAGCTTGCGGGCGCGGATGGCCTGCACGTCCACCTTGGCGAGGATGCCCTCCACGTACTCCTCGTTCACGTTGGGCATCACGGCGACGTGGCCGAGCTGGGCCCAGGGGACGAGGCGGAAGCGGTCGTTGAAGAAGAGGTCCTCGATGGCGTCCTCCTTCGTGTGGTGCATCTCCGTCCCGTCGGGGTCAATGAACTTGATGCCGTTGAACTCGGGCGGGTTGTGGCTGGCCGTGATGACGGCGCCCGCGGCGTAGTACGACGAACCTGCGGGCTCGTCGACTCCTCGCTGCGCTCCGGACCCGCCGCGCTTCACCTTGTACTGGAGCGCGGGGGTGGGGACGACGCCCGCGTCGTGCACCTCGACGCCCGTGGCGAGCAGGCCCGCGGTGAGGGCGGCCTTGAGCATGGGGCCGCTTGTGCGCGTGTCGGTGCCCACGAGGACGCGCTCCCCGGGCTTGAGGAAGGAGCCGAGGCTCTTGCCGAGCTTGAGGGCGAGTTCGGCGTTCATGTCCTGGTTCGCGAAGCCGCGGACCCCGTTCGTTCCGAAGAGCTTACCCATTGGAATCACCGATGATTTCGTTTGGATCGATTTTGACGCCCTTCAGGAAGACGCCCTTGCGCACGGTCACGCCGTCGCCGAGGACGGAGTCCACGACGGCCGCGTCGTCCTCGAGGGTCACGCCCTCGCCGAGGATGCTGTGCTTTGCGACGGCCTTGTGGCCGAGGCGCACGCGGTCGAAAAGGACCGAGTGGCTGAGCTCCGAGCCCTGGCCGAGGTCGCAGGCGTCCCCCACGACGTTCCAGCCCTCGAAACCCGCCCCATGGTCCTTAACCCCGTCGCCAAGAACGCGGGCGGCGGAGCGGGTCTTGAGCATGAGCTCGTGCGCCTTCAGGTACGTCTCGGGGCGGCCCACGTCCACCCAGAAGCCTTCGAAGGGGTAGCCGAAGAGGCCGCCGCCCTTCTCGATGAGGGCGGGGAAGACCTCGCGCTCGATGCTTGTGACCTTGCCGGGCGCCATGGTGTCGAAGACCTCGGGCTCCAGCAGGTAGGTGCCGGCGTTTGCGAGGTTGCTCGGGGCCTCGTCCTTGGTGGCGGGCTTCTCCACGAAGCGCGTGATGCGGCTGCCCCGCATCTCCACGATGCCGTAGTGGCGGGGGTCCGACACCTTCCAGAGGGCGATGCTGCCGAGGCCGCCGGTGCGGTCGTGGAACCTGCGGAAGGCGGTGAGGGAGAGGGAGTCGAGGATGTCGCCGTTGAACACGAAGAAGGTGTCATCCACGTGGCGCTCGACGTTCTTGACGGCGCCGCCCGTGCCGAGGGGCTCCGTCTCCTCGACGAGCACGACCTCCTTGCCGCAGTCGTTCTTCTCGAAGTACTCCCGCAGAAGGTCGAGCTTGTAGTTCACGGCGAGGATGACGCGGTCCACCTCGGGGGGAAGGCGGTCCACGATGTGCCGGATCATGGGGACGTTCACGATGGGCACAAGGGGCTTCGGACGCGTGAGCGTGAGGGGACGCAGCCGCGTGCCCTGGCCTCCCGCGAGAATGACAGCCTGCATTGGCCGCAGCAAGGACGGAGGGGCTCTTAAAAGGCGCTAGTCCCTATCAAGCCGGTTCCGTGAGGCGGAGGGGCTGAAGAAAAAACGGGGTTGGCTGCCACCCTTCCCAGTGGCGGCAGCCGGGGACCAAGGTCCCGTGGTGCGTCGATCAATGAGCGGTAATCAGGCGTTGCGGCGGCCCCAAGCGTCCTTGGGGAGGGTGTCGTAGACGTTCTCTTCGGCCACCTGGTGGTGGAGGTCCTTGATCTTGGTGAGCTCCTCTTCGCGGACGCGCCAGAAGAAGGCGCGGCGGCGCTCGCCGGTGTCGATGCTGTACTCCTCACGGCGGAAGGTGAGGAGGCGCTTCGCTTCGAGGGTGTAGAAGATGGAGCGCACCTCGGGGTCGAGGGTGTCGTCGTTCACTTCCTCGTCGTCGCCGAACTGCTCGGTGACAACCTCGGCGATGGCCATGGCGTCCTCGTCCTCCATGCCGAAGCGCTCCTTGAGCGCGTCGGTGAGGGCGGTCGTCCTGTCCAGGTCGAGGTCGAGGGTGACGGTTTCGAGGTCCTTGGGAAGGTTCTGCATTGGGGACGCACCTCTGTCGACGTTATCTCACTCGGCGGGGGTAGTAGCGTGTTGTTGTGCGAGCCTTGCCCAGGCGGCCCGGACCATCACGGAGAAGTACCAGCCCCGGGCGGGGTCGGTCAACCGGTTGGCTCCAGGCAGGATGGCGGCGTTCTCGGGCAGCCCGGTCGGCAGCCCGTAGGCGAGGAAGGTGGATTCTCTCCCGGACATGGTGGCAACACCTCACGGGTCCTTGGCGGGGACCCGTTCCCCGTGCGGCTGGAAACGAAGGCGGGCGGTTTCCCGTCTTCTTTTCTACCGTAGGGGGAACTTACTCAAGCACTTCTCCCCGTGCTTGACGGGGAACCAGCCCGCTTGGCCCTATTAAACCTTGCTACACCTTGTCACTGTCAGGGGTTACTGCCGGTTTCCGGGACCGGGGCGGTCCCGGAAACCGGCAGGATCGGTACTCGGCCACGCCTCATGGCGTGCCCTGCGCCCGCGCACACTTCCTGGCAGGGCCGACGGTTCCGAGCGGAGCGAGGAAGCGGAGGCCATGCCAGTCCGTGTGCCAAGGGGGGCGCCGCCCCCCTTGTGACCCCCGGCCAGGGGGCCTCGACGACCTGCCAGTCGTCCTCTCCTCCCTCGCTCCGCTCGGTGCGGTCCCTCCGGCCCCCTGGACCCCCGCAGCACACCCTTGCACGCACCGTCTCGGGACCTCGACCCTGAAGTTCCAGGGGAAAGCCCTTAAGGCCCCCCGCCGTCATCGCCCCATTATGCCCACCTTCCACGAGGAGCGCTGCATGGACTGCGGCGGCTGCGTCGGCATCTGCCCCCACGATGCCCTCGACCTGCGGCAGGGCGTCATCACCGTCCGCGCCTCCTGCACGGAATGCAACCTCTGCGTGCAGCTCTGCCCCGTGGATGCCCTCGAGCCCGTCCCCGGCAGCCCCCGGAAGGGCTACCCCCGCCTCGCCGGAACCTAAGGGATCAGTATGGATCTAAGGGAGCTCGGGGAGCGCGCCGCCATCCGCCGCATGGTCGCCCACTTCCCCACGCGCCTCAACGCCCTGGCCTTCGGCGACGACTGCGCCGCCGTCCCCCTAGGAGATCAGTATCTTTTGCTCACCACGGACGCGGTGGCGGAGCCCACCCACTTCCCGCGCGGCGCGACGCCCTACGAGCGGGGGTGGTTCGCCGCCGCCGTGAACCTGAGCGATATCGCCGCCAAGGGCGGGGAGCCCTTGGGCCTCCTCCTCGCCATGGGCCTGCCCCCCACCCTTGACGCCGCCTTCCTGGACGACCTCGCGCGGGGGGCGGCCGACTGCGCCGCCCAAGCGGGCGCGGAAATCTTGGGTGGCGACACGAAGCAGAACCCCACCCTCACGATCACGGGCACCGCCATCGGCCTCGTCCCCAAAGGGGAACTGTTGCGCCGCGCGGGGGCGAAGGCGGGCGACCTCATCGCCGTCACCGGCCCCCTCGGGGGAGCGGGCGCCGACTACTTCGCGCGCCTTGCGGGCACGGTCTCCCCCGGGGGCCGCCTCCTCCACCCCACGCCCCGCGTGCGGGAGGGCCGCGCCCTCGCGAAGGGGGGCGCCCACGCCTCCCTCGACCTCAGCGACGGGCTCGCCCTCGGCCTGTACGATATGGCGGAGGCAGCGGGCCTCGGGTTCGAGGTGGAGGCCGGGAAGGTGCCGCTCCACCCCCAGGCCACCGCGGACCCCCAGGGCGCGGCGTGGGCCTTCCATTTCGGCGGCGATTACGAGCTTCTCGCGGCCGTGCCGCCGGACCGGTGGGACGTCATCGCGGCGGCCGTGCGCGCCGCGGGCGGGCAGCTGCACGCCATCGGTCGCTTCACGCCCCCGGGCGCCCACCACCTGGTGGCCGCCGACGGGAGCAAGCAGGTCCTCCCCCGCAGGGGCTGGGAGCACTTCCGCTCCTAGGTCTGAGGGGACCGCCCGGGGGTTCTCGCTCGAAGGCGGTCCCAGGTTTCAGGGGTCCAGGGGCGGAGCCACCGCAGCGAGCGGAGCGAGCGAGGGGCGGACGACTCGAGGGTCGTCCAGCCCTGGCCGGGGGTCACAAGGGGGGCGGCGCCCCCCTTGGCACACGGACTGGCAGGGCTGAGGGTTCCGAGCGGAGCGAGGAACGGGAGGTCATGCCAGGAAGTGTGCGCGGGCGCAGGGCACGCCCCCGGTGTGCCCGAGTACCGATTGCGGTTTGTGGCGCGGACGTCCCTCCGCGCCACAAACCGCGAGGACGAAGGGTTCAATAGGCGCCCCGGGTTTCGCCGCATCCTCGGAGTGAGGTCCTCCCATGAAGCGCGACACCGTTGTGGGCATCGTCGGCGCCGTCATCCTGCTTGGCGCCCTCGTGGGCATCCTGTACGTGCAGGCCGCCAGCGCGCCCAAGGACCTGATCTACACCGTCGCCTGGACCTCCCAGGGCGGCGCCCTCGCCCCGGTGGAGGGCACCCTCACGGACGGCGACACCCTCACGGAGCGTGTGCCCGTGGAGGTTGCGAACCTCACCGAGGTCACCTTCACGCTCACCTGGACGGACAACGAGAACTCGGCCCCCGACAGCTTCACGCTCACCGTGACCACGCCCTCGGGCCGCCAGCTCCCCGCCACGTCCCGCACGGACGGCACCATCACCGTGACGGCCACGGCGGCGGACCTCAACCCCAGCCCCACCACGGGTCAGGTGGCGGCAAAGGACGAGGCGGAGGCGCAGCGCAAGCTCGCCCAGCAGCACACGAGCACCCTTGGCCAGGGCGAGTGGACGGTGGCCATCACCCTCGATGCGCGCGACAACGTTCCCGCGACGCCCGTGGGCGTGCCGGTGGTCCCCCGCGACACCGGGAACGCGTTCACCCTGAACGTGGCCTACAAGACCTACGCGCCCACCCTGATCGTGGCCTCTTAAAGCCCGCACCCAGGTGAAGTCCGCACGTAGGCCGAAACCCCGAGAGCTATGGCTCCGCGGCACCCATCTATCTCTCAGCAAGGGCGCCTCCAACCGCCTCCGGGCGCCCTGGCAACAGCCTCCCAAGGGGGCGGCGGTTTCTCACCTCCGCCGCTCCCAGCCTCCCATTCCGGTCCTGCCAAACCCCTCTTCTCCGGCAGGGCGTCCTTGACAACTATTATGGTCCCGCCCTGGTATGGCCACTTGATGTCGGGCAGGCCCACAGTCAGCACCAGTACTGCTATCCTTCTTTCGCTCTCAATCGTGGCTGTGGCCCTTGCGGGATGCGCTTCCCCCACCGCGACGCAGACACCCACCCCGGGTCTTGGCACCGAGGCCGTGGAAGGCGGCAGCGGCACCTCGGGCGGTACCGTCACGAACGTGCCCCCCGTGTACCGCGCCTTCGCAGGCTCCGCGACCGCCGGCGACAACTCCGGCAGCTCCTTCGAAGTGTTCAGCGGCACCCTCTTTGACGCCAACGGCGAGAAGGACCTCCGCAGCGGCCTCATCACCGTCACGGTGGCCATCCCCGGCGGCGCCACCGCAGCCTACACCCACACCGTGACCGCGGCCGAGGCCGAGCAGAACACGGACGAGCCCGCCAACTACGGCACGGACGCCTTCAAGGTGTGGACTGGCACGAAGAATGACGGCCAAATCTTCTACAAGTTCCGGTACTCCTACGCCACCGGCACGCCCCCCGGCACCTACACCTTCACCTCCGCCTTCACGCCCCTTGGCGGCGTCCCCGTCGCGGCCCCCGCCACGGACAGCACCACCATCGCCACCTTCAAGCTCATCACCGTGAGCAGCGCCCCCGTGAAGTCCGACGGCACGCCCAGCGCCTCCAACAACTGGGGTCTCTGGACTGCTGTCCCCGGCCAGCGCAACGTGGAGTCCCAGAACTTCGTGAAGATCGTGAACAGCGGCCAGGACGCCACGGCCGCCATCTTCGTGGACTTCACCGAGACCGAGTTCCGCGGCGCCGACGCCAACTACACGATCCCCATCCGCGGCAACATCCAGTTCAGCCACTGTGAGGTGGCCTCCGCGACGGTGGCCCCGAGCGCCTGCACCTTCAGCGCCTGGACCGACGCCTCCGCCCAGGGCACCACCCTCACCTTCACGGGCCTCGCGAAGGCCATGTACGTGAAGTACCGCGTCGTCGCCATCCCCGACGTCGTCGCGGGCCAGAGCTACGGCGCCTCCTACACCATCACGGAGCTGTGAGCGGACTGGACCGCACCGGGGCGCTCGTCCTGGGCTTCCTGCTTCTCGTCGCCCTCGCGGCGAGCCCGGCGGGAGCCCAGGTCGCGCTCGACACCTACAAGGAGCATGAGACGCGCCTGCCCCCGGGCGCCGCCGCCACCGTCCTCGCCGAAGTCCCCTTCCACCTGGACCAGGACGGGAGCGTGTACGCGAAGCTCCTGCCCACGCCCTGGAACGCCGTGAACGACGGCATCCCCAACGGCACCGTGAACGCGAACCACACCGAAGGCCTCACCGGGTGGCACATCCGGTACGTCCTCACTGACGAGAACGGCGTGCCCCTCACCGTGGACGGGAAGGGGAACCCGGTCTCGGCCGACCTTGGCGTGTACGCCGATGCGACGCCCACGAAGCCCGTGTTCCTGAAGGCGGGCACGCCCTACCGGTTCCTCGGCATCATCACGGTGCCGGAGGAGGCCGCGCGCCCCGGCGTCACGAGCAAAGTGGTGTTCGCCCTCGTATTC
>DATMKA010000352.1:0-5031 GCA_035553595.1 Thermoplasmatota archaeon
GTTTCGGTGTCCTCTCCCCCCGACTTCGGTTCATAAGCGGCCGGGGTGCCTACCGGGCTGTGGCCCCTCCACAGGAAGCGCGTGACTTCAGGAGAACCGTTATCCCTCCCACACCCCTAGGGGAGCCTTCGTTCGAGTACGGAGGTTCGGGAGACATGGCGATGGCTCAGCAGGTTCTGGACACATCCCGGGAGGCCCTCGTCAAGAACTGGGAGACCTTCCTGAAGAAGTACTGCCGCGCCAAGGTGAACGAGGCCGCCCTCGCCTACCCCCAGAAGCGCAGCATCGTCGTCTCCTACTGGGACCTCCACAAGCACGACCCCGACCTCGCGGAGTTCACCCTCGAGAACCCGACCCAGTCCCTCAGCGCGGCCGAGGAGGCCGTGAAGACCGTGGACACGCCCCTCGACAAGCCCCCGAAGCTCCACGTGCGCGTCGAGCACCTGCCCGACCACGCCACCGTGGAGGTGCGCAGCCTCCGTGCCGAGCACATGGGCCGCATGGTCGCCATCCAGGGCCTCGTGAAGAAGGTCACGGAGGTCCGCCCGAAGCTGGAGGACGCCGTCTTCCAGTGCCAGCGGTGCGGCGCCTTCATCCGGGAGCCCCAGGAGGAGCACCTCGTCCTCAAGGAGCCGAGTGAGTGCTACGAGGACCAGGGCGGGTGCGCGCGGCAGACCAACTTCAAGCTCATGATCGGGGACCCCACGAAGGGCCAGTCGAGCCGCTTCGTGGACACCCAGAAGGTTGAGATCCAGGAGTCCCCTGAGAAGATGCGCGGCGGCGAGCAGCCCCAGCGCCTCGTGGTCTTCGTGGAGGACGACCTCTGCGGCGAGACGGCGCCCGGAGACCGCATCGTCGCGAACGGCATCCTGCGCGCCTCCGTGCGCAAGCAGGGCGGCGTCAAGTCCACCATCCTCGACATCCACCTCGACGTCATCAGCGTGGAGCGCGAGCAGCACGAGTTCGAGGAGGTGCAGATCACCCCCGAGGAGGAGGAAGAGATTCTCCGCTTCAGCCGCGACCCCGAACTCTACCAGAAGTTCACGGGCAGCATCGCCCCCGACCTCTACGGCCTCGAGGTGGAGAAGCTCACGCTCCTCCTGCAGCTCTTCGGCGGCCTCGAGAAGAAGCTCCCCTCCGGTGGCCGCCTCCGTGGCGACATCCACGTCCTCCTTGTTGGTGACCCGGGTGTGGCTAAGTCGCAGCTCGTGCGGTACATGAGCCGCCTCGCGCCCCGCGGCATCTACACCTCGGGCAAGTCCAGCTCGGGCGCCGGCCTCACGGCCGCCGCCGTGAAGGACGAGTTCGGCGACGGCCGCTGGACCCTCGAGGCGGGCGCCATGGTGCTTGCCGACCGGGGTCTCCTCTGCGTCGATGAAATCGACAAGATGACCAAGGAAGACCAGTCCTCCATGCACGAAGGCATGGAGCAGCAGTCCATCTCCGTGGCGAAGGCCGGCATCACCGCCACGCTGCAGTCCCGCTGCTCGGTGCTAGGCGCCGCGAACCCCAAGATGGGGCGCTTCGAGGAGTTCACGCCCATCACGGAGCAGATCAACTTCCCGCCCGCGCTCCTCAGCCGTTTCGACGTCATCTTCGTCCTCCTCGACAAGCCCGAGCCGAAGCGCGACATGATGCTTGCGGGCCACATCCTGGAGGTGCACCGCGGCGGCGCCATCCACGAGCTTCTCAAGAACCGGCCCGACGGCGGCGGGTACACGGAGGACGACGTGAAGGGCGCCCTCAAGAACGTGGAGCCCCCGCTCAAGAACGACTTCATCCGGAAGTACGTCGCGTACTGCAAGCGCACCTGCTTCCCCGTCCTCACCCGTGAAGCGCTCGACAAGATTCGCGACTACTACGTGAACCTCCGCCGGCGCGGCCAGCAGGAGGAGGGCGGCACCGTCCCCCTCACGGCCCGTCAGCTCGAAGCCTTCGTGCGCCTCGCGGAGGCGGGCGCCCGCGTTCGACTCAGCAACGAGGTCACGGAAGGGGACGCCGAGCGCGCCATCCAGATCGTCGAGTACTACCTGAAGCGCCTCTCCGGCAGCGAGGGCGGCGGCATCATGGACATTGACCTTGTCGCCTCGGGCGTGTCGAAGAACCAGCGCGACCGCGTCCGCATCGTGAAGGAGATCGTGAAGGACCTCTCCGCAGGGCAGGATGTCGGTGCGCCGCTTGCCGAAATCATTGCTGCTGCTGAGTCTAAAGGACTCGATGTCGACAAAGTTCGGGACATCCTGAAGAAACTTGCAACCAACGGGGAGCTTTTCGAGCCTAGGGGCGACTTCTTTAGGGTGGCGCGAAACTAGGGAAGGCGCCCTGAACCGCCGGCGTCTATCGGCTTCGGAGGTTGGCGAGATCGGCAAGATTCGGGGTCCCGGAGGGACCCTGATGGCTGATGATCGACCTTTCTGAAGGTCGGTGCGGCATCGACATCGTCGCCTCGGGTGTCAGCAAGAACCAGCGCGACCGCGTCCGCATCGTGAAGGAAATCGTGAAGGACCTCAGCGCGGGTCAGGACCACGGCGCGCCGCTCCCCGAGATCATCGCGGAGGCGGAGCGGAAGGGCATCGACGCCGACAAGACGCGCGAAGTGCTCAAGCAGCTCGCTCGCGACGGGTCCGTGTACGAGCCTCGCAACGACCACTTCCGGGTCGGGCGCTAACCAGTCCACTCGTCCGTCTTCGCTGCTTCGCTGCTTCGCTGCTTCGCGTTGATCTCGGGCGGCCCTGCCTGATCAGACGCGATGGAGCGATGCAGCGATGCAGCGGAGGGACGTGACACCGCCCTTGGCGTCCTTTGAGGTGTCCTTCGTCCCTTTGTGATCTCACCCGGTTCCGACCTGCGGTACCCCAACCGGCCGACCCCCCCGCCAGCCCCCCGACAATCTTAAAAGGGAGCGGGTGCCATGGCCCCCCATCATGTCCTCTCCGTTCCGGATGAAGATCTATCGCCAGGGCAAGGAATTGCTCGTGGCGGCCTCGGATGAGCACCTTATCGGGCGCAAGCTCAGCGAGGGCAAGCTCCGCCTCGAGGTGAAGGAGGCCTTCTACGGGACCGAGCAGGGCACCGAAGCGCTCCTCCTGCAGTACCTGAAGATCTGCACCATCGCGAACCTCGTGGGCGCCGTGGTCGTCGGCCTCGCGGTGCGGGAGGGCTTTATCGACATCGAGGCCGTGATTCTCATCGATGGCGTTCCTCACGCCCAGCTTGCGCGGATGGTGTAGGATGAGCGAAGCGACCCTGTTCTGCGTGCGCTGCGGCAAGACCACCGCCATCGACCTCCTGCGGGGCGGCCTGTGCGCCGACTGCTTCCTGGAGGAGCGCCAGTTCACCACCGCGCCCCTCACCGTGGATTTCGAGATCTGCAGCCACTGCGGCGCCCGCAAGAAGGGCGAGATGTGGGTGGACGACGTGGAGGGCGTCACGGAAGGGAACGTGCGCCAGGCCGTGGCCGACAACATCACCGTGAAGAAGGACCTCAAGGATTCCCGCATCCGCGTGGAGATGCGCCAGGAGGACCAGCACGGCAAGATCTACGCCTGCACCGTCACCGTCACCGGTGTCGCCGAGGGCCTTCCCGTTCAGGAGACGCACGAGCTCCGCGCTCGCATCAAGGGGGCCACGTGCCTCCGCTGCAGCCGCGTCCACGGCAACTACTACGAGGGCATCGTGCAGCTTCGCGCCGAGAACCGCGACGTCTCCAAGGAGGAGATGCGCACGGCGCGCCAGATGGCCTCCCGCATCATCGAGCGCATCGTTCGCGAGGGCGACCGCTACGCCTTCGTGCTCAAGGACGAGCCCATGGATGGCGGCCTCGACATCTACGTGGGCACCATCAACACGGGCCGCGCCATCGCGAAAGCCTTCGCCGACGAGTTCGGCGCCCGCACCAAGGAGACCGCAAAGATGGTGGGCGCCAAGGACGGCAACACGCTGTACCGCCTCACCTTCCTCGTGCGCCTCCCCGAGTACCGCGCGGGCGACCTCCTCATCTGGAAGGACGTCACCTACCTCGTGAAGAGCGTGACCCCGAAGCGTACCACCCTCACGCACCTGCGGACGGGGCACCAGGTGACGGCGGACCGCGACGACCTCGAGCGCGCGAAGGTGCTCTCCCGCGCCCAAGGCAAGGAGGCCATCGTGGTGAGCGAGCAGGGCTCGGACCTCCAGATCATGGACCCGAACACCTACGCCACGGTCACCGTGATTGCGCCCCTCGGGTACGTGCCCGGGTCCGAGACGCTGCTCGTGGCCAAGTGGGAGGACGAGTGGATTCCCTTCCCGCTGCCTGAAGCCCTCAGAGTTTCCGCAGACTCTGAATAAGCTCCACGAGCCGCTCGACGATGTAGTCGTTGAGGGCGCGCCCGAGCTCGGGCGTCGCAAGGCTCGGGTTCCCCATGACGCCCGAGGGGAAGCCGCGCTCGGGGTGCGGGTCCACGAGGAAGGCCGGGAAGTTGAAGGGCTGGTTCCCGGGAAGGGGTTGCTTCACGCGGTCGGGGCAGAGGTCGAGCATGCGCGCCGTCTCCAGGGTGCCCCCGTGGCCGTCCTTCTCGGGAAGCTGCACCCCCGCCACCACTTTGCCCGTGAGGGGGCGGAGGAGGTCCCAGTCGCTGAGGACCATGAGACGGAGGTTCGGGCTTTCCGCCACGACTTCCTCGCCGGCGAGGTTGAGGGCGCGCATGTGGCCTCCGCCAGCGTGGCCGCTCACGACCATGACTCGGGTGACGCCGTTGCGGGCAAGCTCCCGGTAGAGGTCCCGGGCGACGGCCCGCACCGTGTCGAAGCTGAGGCTCAGGGACCCGGGGAAGGGGCGGGTGCTGCTGCAGTTGCCGTGGTGGACGGGCGGGAGGACCCAGGCGCCTGCGCGTTCGGCGGCGCGGCGGCAGACGGCCTCGGCCTGCACGGTGTCCGTGTCGAGGGGGAGGTGGGGCCCGTGCTCCTCCACGATGCCCCAGGGGACGAGGACGACGGCGTCGGGGCCGAGGCGGGAGCGGAACTCGGTGGTGGTGAGGTCCTGGACGAGCA
>DATMKA010000353.1:0-21055 GCA_035553595.1 Thermoplasmatota archaeon
GTCCTTCCCTATGCGGCCTGGAAGGAGAACCTGTCGCAGCCCGTCTTCGACACCATCCTGCGCGAGACAGCGTTCCTCACCGCGGAGGACGGCACCAGCCTCTCGCTGCGCGTGTACCGCCCCGCCGACGCGGGCGACAAGAAGCTCCCGACCCTTCTCCAGATCACGCCCTATCAGACCCTCGACCGCGCCTTTTTCGAGGCCTTCGGCTACGAGCCCGCCGAGTACTGGCCCGCCCGCGGCGTCGTGTTCGTGGAGGCGGATGCGCGCGGCACCCACAGCTCCGGCGGCTGCCTCGACTTCGGCGGCGAGAAGGACCGCAACGACGCCCGCAAGTTCGGCGAATGGATCGTCGCCCAGCCCTGGAGCGACGGCCGCCTCATGGTGGAGGGCGTCAGCCACCCCGGCATGGGCGTCCTCGTGGCCGCCGTCGCGGGCGTGCCCGGCTACGCGGGCGGCTTCGCTCACGCGCCCGTCTCCTCGTACTACATGGACGAGTGGATGAACGGCGCGAAGTTCGACACCCAGCTCAACGGGCCCGCCTACACCGCCATCGAGACGCTCCCCACCTTCGACGCGGACCCCGCGAGCCTCGCGAACCAGTTCGGCGGCACCTGCCAGGGCGACACGATGCTCCAGTTCAGCACCGGCGACGGCACCCTCACCCCCTGGTTCAAGGAGAAGGACCTGAACCTCCTCACGGGCAACGTGGACCAACCGCTCCTCCTCACGATCGGGTTCCTCGACATGAACGTCTTCCCCGACCACGTGCACCGCTTCTGGGAAGGCATCCGCCACCGCAGCGACGCCCGCCTCATCATGGGCTACTGGGTCCACGGCTACCCCGTCTTCGACGGCTACCGCATCGAGGACTACGGCGACTACCAGCAGCGCTGGATCGACGCCGCCCTCCTGAACGTGAGCAACGGCCTCGACGCCGAGCCCCGCGTCGTCATCGAGGACAACCGCGGCGGGTGGCACGAGCTCAGCGACTGGCCCCCGCCCCTCGCCGTGAACACCACGCTCTACGCAACGACCGAGGGCACCCTGGCGGCGGAAGCCCCCGGGGAAGGCGAGGCATCCTGGGTGGACGACCCCCAGGCGACCCGTGACCGCTGGCCCGCGAACGCCCACCTCCTCTTCGCGACGGAACCGCTCGCGGAGGACCAGTGGATCACGGGCAGCCCCTACGTGGAGCTCGTGGCCTCAAGCAGCGCCGACTGGACGAAATACGTCGCGTACCTCTTCGACGTCGCCCCTGATGGGAGCCGGATGCGCGTGAGCCACGGCTACATCGACTCGCGCTTCCCCAACGGGCTCGAGCAGGCCGCCCCGCCCGCGCCCGGCGAGAAGGCGCGGTACGCGTTCCACCTCCTCCCCACGGCCCACGTCGTGGAAAAGGGCAACCAGCTCGCCCTCGTCGTGGCCTCCAGCGACAACGCCCTCACCGACGAAGGGTACACGCAGTGCCCCGAGACGCCCAGCGGCGGCTGCTACAACCCGAGCGGCATCCAGCCCTCTCCCGACGCGAACGCGCGAAACACGGCCTACCTCGGCGTTGACGGGACGCGCGTGAGTGTGTGGGTGGCGGCCCCGGGCGAGGGGTTGCTCGAAAAAGGGGAATAACCGTCGCGTCGGCGCGTCGTCGCGGTTTTTCCACAGGGAACCGAGACGACGCGACGGGCGCGACGACGGACCAGGCTTAGTACGTCTTCGCCACGTCGACGCAGGTGGTCGTCGCGGTGCCGCAAGCGATGCATGCGCCCTGGAACTTCACGTCGCCCTGGGGCACGCCGAGGACCGCCTTCTCGCTCGTGGTCTCGAGCTTCTTGCCGCACGCCTCGGTGCCGCACCATCCGACGCGGAGGAGCCCCATGAGGGTCTTCGTCTCGTCGATGGTCTTGGGGTAGACGATGTTCTCGTCGCGGAACTTCGTGGCGCGCGCGAGGAGGGCGGCGCTGAAGTCATCGAGGATGCCACCGAGCTTGCCGGGGAGGTCCGCCACGGGGACGAAGACCTTGCCCGCGCCGAAGTCGAGGCCGCCGAGGCTCTTCACGTCCTCCTTGATGCGGGGCACGACCACGCAGCTGCCCTTCTCGACGTCCTTGGGGCCGATCTCGATGCGGATGGGGACGCCGCGCATCTCCCAGTCGTTGAACTTGAAGCCCGCGGTCTGGTCGCGCTCGTCCACGTGGACGCGGAAACCCGCCCCGCGCAGCGTGTCCGCGAGGGCGCGGCAGGCCTGGAGGACGGGCTCCTCCTTGCCCTTGAACAGGATGGGGACGATGACGGCCTGGTGGGGCGCGATGCCGGGCGGGAGCACGAGGCCCTTGTCGTCGCCGTGCACGGCCACGATGGCGCCGAGGAGGCGCTCGCTCATGCCGTAGGTGGTCTGGTGGGCGTAGTGGAACTGCCCGTCCTTGCCCTCGTACTTGATGTCGTAGGCCTTCGCGAAGTTGTCGCGGTACTGGTGCCACGTGCCAATCTGGAGGGTCTTCTTCTCGGGGAGAAGGGCGTCCGCGCCCACGGTGTAGTAGGCGCCGGGGAACTTGTCCCAGTCGGGGCGCTGGTGGGCGATGTAGGGGATGCAGATTTTCTTCGCGATGCGGCTGAAGATCTCGGCGTCCTCGCGCATCTGGCGCTCGGCATCCTCGTAGTCCGCGTGGGCGGTGTGCGCCTCGAAGAAGTGGATTTCGCGCACGCGCATGAAGCTGCGCGTCATCTTCGTCTCGTAGCGGAACACGGAGACGATCTGGTACGTCTTCAGGGGGAGGTCGGCGTGGCTGCGCACCCACAGGCTGAACATGGGGTACATGGCCGTCTCGGAGGTGGGGCGCACCACGAGGGGGATGTCGAGGTCGTTGTGGCCGCCCTTCGTGACCCAGTAGACTTCGCCGCCGAAGCCCTTGATCTGGTCGGCCTCCTTGTTGAACTCGGTGACGGGGATGAGGAGAGGGAATTTCACCTCGCCGTGGTTCGTGCGCTCCATCTCGGAGCGGGTGAAGGCGTCCACGGCGCGCATGATGGACCAACCGTAGGGCAGCCACACGTCCATGCCCTTCACAGGGTAGCGCTTGTCGATGAGCTGCGCCTTCTCGATGACGTCGTTGTACCAGTCGGAGAAGTTGTCCATCTTGCCCATGGGGTCACCGGATGGGGGAAAAGAAACCGGGGGTGATTTAAATAGACATCGCAGGGGCTTCCTCGAGTGGAACGAGGCGGGAAACGGTTATACCTCCCTCGGCTGTTTCAGCGTGTGGAGGTTTGACACTCTTGGGTGACCTGTTTGAACCCATCCGTGACCTGATCGAAGACCAAGGGACCGTGACAGACGCGCTGTGCGAGTCCGCCGTCGACCGCATCCGCTGCGAGCTCATGGAAGAAGTCCGGCGCATCGTCGAAAGCATCGAGACGGGGGCCTGAGGATTGATCGCATCCGGCCCCTTCGAAGCCGTCCGCGAGTTCGTCGAGGACCCCGTGGGCAACCCCTACACGGACGCGCTCTGCGAGAGCGGCGTCGACCGCCTCCGCTGTGAGCTCACCGACTGGGTGGGGGACCTCCTCCGCGTCAACTTCGAGGCTTAACCACGAGGCGAGAACATGCAGCTTGGTCCTTTCGAAGCCGTCCAGGAATTTGTTGAAGACCCCATCGGAAACCCCTACACGCTCGCGATGTGCGAGAGCGGCGTCGACCGCCTCCGCTGCGACCTCGAGGACTGGGTCTTCGACCTCGTGCAGTAAAAAAGCAAGGTGGCCCCCGAACTCGGGGGCCAACGATTTTTCGATCCCTCAGCGCCTTAGGCCTCAGGGGCGTTCATTCCACCGTTCAAGGGACGGGGTTTCAGGCGCCCGTGCTGTTGTTGGTGCCGTTCGCGCTGCCGTTGCCCGCGGTGGGCGCGCCACCGGGCGTGGTGCCGGTGGTGTTGGTGGCGGTCGTGTTGTCCGACTCGTCCTCCGTGGTCTCCTCGCTCGGGGCGGCGTCGCCGGTGGCACGGAGGGTGACGGCGGCGGAGCCTTCGAGGCCATGGACAATCACGTGGACGTCGTCGCGGCCATCGAGGGTCCAGGAGAGGGTCACGGTGCCGGTCCCGTTCGCTTCCACGAGCACGGCCTGGTGGGCGAGAACGTTGCCCGTCTCCTCGTCCACGATGGTGAAGACGAGAAGCGCATCCTCGTCGTCGGTGTTGTTGACGTCGGCGGTCACCTGGACGGTGCCGTTGTCGGCCGCGCCGTCGAGGCGGTAGTCCTCGTCGTCGTCCTCGCGCAGGTCGAAGGTGACGGCCTCACCGTTCACTGTAAGCTCATCGGTGGGGTCGAGAACGTCCTGGGGATTTCCCCACCCCATGCAGCCCGCAAGGACGAGGGCGGCGGCGGTCGCGAGGAGGAGGCTGAGCGTGACGGATCGCTTTGCCATAGGGTTCACGCTCCCTGCTTCCTCGCTTGCTGGGTAAGAAGGCTCTGGCCGGGAGCACGATAGGGCGCTCAAGCAACCCCTTGGGTGCGGGCCGCGACGCCTGGCGCCCCGCTGCCTCTCCTCGAAGCGTCCCGTTGCTTTCACGGACTGTGGAGGGCTCAGGCGTCACGGGAGGACGAATCTCCTCTCTTGGGGGGATTCGTCCGCATGTCCCACTCGGGCGAGGGCTCGTCCGGCAGCTCCGCTTCGGCGGGGTCCTGCTCAGGCATGCCGGGCGGCGGCCACTTCCCCATGCGCTTGAGGGGTCCCGTGAAGAGGCCCATGATGCGGTGGTACTCCCACCGCGTCATCACGGACTTCCCCACGAATTTGCGGAACATCAGGTTGATGATCGTTTGGCGGTGCGGCTGGTACCCGAGGGCCTGGGTGAGGTGCTCCACGGTGCGGTAGAGGATCTCCTTCTCGTAGTTGGAGGCGAGCTTCGTGGTGGGGCTCGGGAAGCTCTGCCGCTTGAACTCGTAGAGCGCCACGCTCACGGCGTGGCTGAGGTTCATGCTGCGATACATTTCCGAGGTCGGGATGTAGACGGCCACGTCGCACTTCTCCACGTCCTCGTTGCTGAGGCCGAAATCCTCGCGGCCGAACACGAGGGCCACGTCCCCCTCCGTCTCCGCGATGCGGGGCGAGAACTCCGGGAGGCTCACCGGGATGCGGAGGTGGCTGCGGTCGCTCGCGCTCACGCGGGCCGTGAAGGCCGCGCAGTAGTCCATCTTCTCCCGCACCTCGTCGAAGGTGTCGTAGATTTTCGCGTTGTTGAGGACGGTCTGCGCGTGGACGGCGCGGTCCCGGGCCTCTTCGGTGATCTCGCAGGGGCGAACGAGGTGGAGGGTGGTTTCACCCCAGTTCATCATGGCCCTCGCGACGAAGCCGAGGTTCCCGGGGAACTGGGGTTCGATAAGGACAACATGAAGGCGCATGAGACGTCACCAGAAAGGAGGGGTTGAAAGAAAAGAGGTGGGCCGTTTCGCGGCCCTTGTGTTCAGGAGCGCAGACCGAGCTGGCTCTCCTTCTCGGAGATGCGGCTCGCGTAGCGGTCGGGGAGGCGGCGAGCGAGCTCCTCGAGGTCGCGGCGGTTCTTCGTGAAGGCCGTGCGCTGGGAGGTCGCGAGGAGCTTCTCGAAGCGGGCGCGGAGGAAGAGCTGCTCGCCGAAGTAGTAGGCGCCACCGATGAGGAGGAGGGGACCCACGATGACGAGGAGGAGGTTCCAGTCGCCGGCGTCGGCGGTGTTTTCGACGAGGCGGTGGTAGAAGCCAAGAGTGCCGGGAGCGAACTTTTCGATCCAGCTCACGACGGTGAGGAGGAGCCCGACAATGGCCACGCCGAGACCGATCTCGAGGGTGTAGTTCTTGGTGAACTTGGCCATATTCTGCCCACCGGCACTAACCAGGGAGCGGATTAAAAGGATTTCGTAACGTGCGAAGGCGTCCGGGCTACCCCTTGAGCTCCACCCAGAAGCACATGACGAGGGCCACGGCGGTAAGGCCCGAGAGGGCGTGCTGGGCCACCTGCAAGGGGTTCCCGCCCTGGTAGGCCACGAGCACGAGCTGCACAATGAGACCAAGGAGGCTGCTTCCGGCCCCGAGGCTCACGGCGAACTTCCCCGGCAAGCGCTTCCCCTTCGAGAGGAGCCACGCCCCCAGGATGACGGTGATGCCGCCAAGACTTGCAAGGAGCACGAGGATGCCCGCCGTGAACCCGAGGAGGGGCACCAGGTCGGCCGGGAAGTAGGGCGCCACGAGGTGGAGCAGGTACACGTAGAACACGGCGTTTCCCGTGGCCCCCGCAAGGAGCAGGATGAGGCCCGCGACAAAGGCCACGCGGGCCACCTGGCGGCGGGGGGCGCGGCGCGTGATCGCCTTCCTGGCCCGCCGGAGGAGTCCCGCCCGCGCCATCCGGTCACCTCGCTCAGATGAAGAGCCGGATGAGCTGGGGGCCCACCACGGGCATCAGGATGAGGCCGAGGATGAGGAGGCCGAGGGTCATCGTCGTACGCTTGAGCACCGCGTGGGCGCGGTCGAGCTTCCGCTGCGTCTCCTCGTCGTTGCCGAGCACCATCACGCCGGGGCCCGCGAGGTTCCGCTCCACGCGGGTGCGGGTGCGGTCGACGCCGTAGAGGCGCCACAGCCACGCGCGCACCGACGTGCGGAGCATCTGTCCCCCGTCGAGGGGGCCCGCGGGGAGGGCGTTGAAGGTGCCAAGCATCAGGTTCAGCCAGAACAGCCAGTACAGGGTGTTCGCGAGCATGAAGAACAGGACGGGGTTCATGCCCTCGAGCATCCCGGCGGGCTCGAAGTACCCGTTGTAGGGGTCGTTCATGATGTCCTGGCCGGTGCGGAGGACGTAGAAGGGGTAGCTGATGTAGAAGAAGAACCCGCTCACGCCGTGGCTCAAGGGGTTCTCCAGGAGGTCCTTCATGCCGGCAAGGCTTGCGGTGCGGCCCTCCACGCCGTCGAAGGCCGCCATGGGGTGGCCCGCGTTGTGGGCGAGGCTGAGGACGCTCACGCCGAGGAAGCCCTGGGTCTTGAACTCCTCGGGCGGGGGCTGGGAGAGCACGCCCTCGTTGTAGAGCTTCATGCGGTAGGCGTACTTGCTCGAGAGCTCCACGGGCACCTCGCGCGTCTCGCCTTCGCGGAGGAGGGTGAGCGTGATGGTGGGCGGATTGGTCTCGTCGTAGGGGATGCTCGTGAGGGTGGCGTTAAAAGCAACCCAGTCCCGGATGGGTTCGCCGTTGATGTGGGTGAGGATGCTTCCCGGCGTCACGCTCGCGTTCGCGGCGCCGTACCCGTCGGTCACCTCCTGGATGATGACGCCCTTGCCCTCCTCGGGGATGGCGAGGGAAGCCATGGCCACCTGGCTGAACAGGAGGCCCGCGACGACGGCGAGGACGAGGTTGCTCGTGGGACCCGCGGCGAACATGCGGAGGCGCTCGCGGGGCGTGGCCTTCTCGAGGTCGGCCTCGTCGGGCTCCACGAAGGCGCCGATGGGGACGATGAACCAGAGGAGGCCGAGGCTCTTCACCTGGATGCCCGCGTGGCGGCTGAGGATGCCGTGGCACCCCTCGTGGATGACGAGGGCCACGATGAGGCCGAAGATGCCGTACCCGATGGGGATGAGGGGGTTCACGCCGGGGAGGCCAATGAGGTACTGCGCGGGGGGCGCGGAGTCCGCGGCCATCTTCGGGGCGCTCACGAAGACGTAGAGCTGGAACAGGAGGCCCACGAGCATGAGGATGCCCGCGACGGCGGTGAGCAGGATGCCCACGTCACCGAAGATGGCCCAGGTGCGCTTCGCCTTGGAGATGCGCTCGATGGTGGGCTTCCCCTTCTGGGTCCTCATCATGAGGAAGGGGCCCATGAGCTCGAAGGCCCCGCCGAGCTTGCCGGCCCGGTTCAACCCGTACACCGTGAGGATGTACGCGACGAGGAGGAAGAGGAAGACCAGGAACCCGTTCATTGGGCGAGACTACTCGTGGGTGCCTCTTATAGCTTATTGGATTGTTCGGGGGCCGGTCCCAGGGGAAATGGGTCCCTGGGCCCCGGGGCTTCGGGGACAGGCATAATACCCGGGGACGGCATGGGTTTGGCGATGGCCCATTACCAATCGCTCGGTCCCTCGTACGTGAGCGTGTACATCACGGCTCCCGACAAGGAGGCTGCCCGCGTGATCGCCCGCACCCTCATCGAGGAGAACCTCGCGGCCTGCGTGAACTTCTTCCCCATCGTGTCCATGTACCGGTGGGAGGGCCAGATCGAGGAGAGCATCGAGATGGCGCTCATCGCGAAGACCCGCGCCGACGTCGTTCCCAAGCTCATGGACCGCGTGAAGTCCATCCACCCCCACAAGGTGCCTTGTGCCGTCGTGCTCCCGCAATCGGGGGGCATGCGCGAGTACTACCACTGGATTGACGCGAACGTCTCCACCAACCCGAAGACCCACTACCCCTGAGGGGTCACGGGGCCGGGGGCGCGTAGGGCGCTCCCGAGGGAAGGAGCACGGGCACGCGGAGGTCCCCGAGCAGGCGCGCGGCCCAGGCGAGCTTCCGGGCCTTCATGGCACGGTCGGGCCCCGAGGCGCCCACCGTCTGGAAATCGAAGCCCTGCAGGTGGAGGGCCGTCGCCCCCGCCGCCTCGGCGAGGAAGCAGGCGCGATCACCGTCGGTGAAACCCCCCGTGTTCAGCACGAGCGGCGTGGGCTCGCACTGGCACGTCCCCAGGAGGGGGCCGGGGAAGCGCGACAGGGCGCTCCGCAGCAGGTGGCGGTTGTCGCCGTGGGCATGCACCACGAGGAGCGCGCCCCGCTGATTCACCTCGGCGAGCAGGTTCAGGTCGCCGTCGAGGTCGGTCACGAGGACGTCGGGGAACACGTGGGAGGACATGGCCCTGGGGAGCGCCTTGTCGGCCACGACAGCGGCCTTCCCTTCCGGGGTGGCCGGGAAGGGGGAGAGGTAGGGCGCGGCGCCGTACACGACGGCCTCCCGGCCCCGGAGGCGTGCCTCGACGGCAGTCCACTCGACGAGCCCGGGGTGGTCGAACAGGAGGTTGGCCAGCTCGTCCCGGGCGGCCTCGTCGGCCTCGCGAGGCCACCTGAAGTCCTTGAGGATGGCCTCGTAGCGAGGCTCCCACTCGGTCCAGTTCATGGGGGCGCCCCGGGCTCTTCGAGGGCGATGGCGGCGGCGGGGCGCTCGAGGCGGGAGGCGCGCTGCCGCACCACGGCCGCGCTCACGTAGCCTATCGCGAGGAGGAGGACGCCCGTGCCCATGAGGAGCCAGTCCTCCACGGAGGGCTCGAAGGCGCTCTCCGTCACGAGGGTGGCGAGGACGTTCGTGGCGCCCATGGTGAGGAAGCCGAGGCTCACGAGGCTGAAGGGGAGCATCCAGTACCGCCACAGGATGACGCCCTCGCGCAGGTAGGCGTCGAGCACCTTGCCGGAGGCTCCCACGAGGATGGCGATGACGGCCCACCACACGAAGTCGCGGAGGAAGCCGAGGGCGAGCAGGGTCGCGGGGACGGTCTCCCGTTCGAGCAGGAGGGGGCGGCCGGCGGCGACGAGGCCGATGGCGCCCACGAAGAGGCCCGCGATGGCGGTGTAGAAGGCCATATGGCCCTTCGTGAGGCCCACGTACAGGTAGTTCCAGGAGGCCTTCGCCGCGCGGTCGAGGCGCAGGATCTTCCCGATGCCGAAAAGGCCCACGGTGATGAAGATGGCGCCGATGCCCATCACGAGCTGGCCCATGACGGCGAAGACGCCGAACACGAGGCACGCCAGGGCGAAGGGGAGGACGAGGCTCCGCTGCAGCTTCTCGTCCTCGAGGGCCTTCTTGATCACGTAGTAGGTGGACTCCATGTCGGCGTGCTGTTTCACGATGATGCGGCGCACGCTCTCGATGGGGATGCGGCTCGCCACCACGGGGAGGAGGAACTCGTCCTCGGCGCCGTCGGTGACGAAGATGCAGGCCTCGTACTTGCGCGCGGCAAGCACGGTGTCCAGCTGGGTGGCGATGATGCGGTCGCTCACGGGACCCACGCGGGGGTGACCGCACAAGGTCACGACCTCCGCCTCTTGGCCCGCCGCCACGAGCTCGTCATGGATGTGGACGGCCCCGAACACGGAGTTCGCGTCCGAGTCCTCCGGGTCCGCGAGGCTCAAGCGGGTGGCGCCCTCCACGTTCGCGGCGCGGCCCACGAGGGGGCTCGCGACCCCGGCCTTCACGCCGAGGTCATTGTCGCGATCGATGCAGAGGACAAGGAGGGTCATGGCGCCACCGGGTCGGGCCTTACTCGGGATGGGGATATAAAAAGGGTTTCCTGTAGGGGTTCTGCGGGTGCCGTGAGGGCGGGAGAGGGCGTCACGGCGGGACGCTCCTGTTCACGCTCCCGCTAACGTTGGACGTGTCACGTGAGCGTTAGCGTGAACGGGAGCGTGAGCGTCCGGCTTACCCGCCAGAGATCGGGACGGGCGTGAAGCAGAGGAGGATCAGCGAGAAGGTGATCCAGGCCCAGATCTGGCGCTTGCGGTCGAGCGGCGTGATCCCGTTCAGGGTCGGGGGGTGCCGGAGGCCCATGAAGGCGATGAGGAGCGCGAAGATGAGCCACCCGCTGTAGCCCGCGGTGAGGCCCCACTCGGGCGGGAGGAAGGGGATGCCGAAGCCAAGGAGGATGAGGGTGGCCATGGCCCCGTAGCTGAGGTAGCGCGCCTTGTCGCCGAGGAGGGCGCTCGCGATGTGGCCGCCGTCGAGCTGGCCCGCCGGGAGGAGGTTGATGGCGGTCACGAAGAGGCCCACCCAGCCCGCGAAGGCGGTGGGGTGGATCATCTGGCTCTCGGAGAACCCGAAGGGCATCTGCAGGAGCTGGTAGAGCAGGGGGAGGCCGAGGCTCAGGCTCTCGCCGCTCGCGGCGTCTCCCGTGACGATCACGGGCCCGTCGAACTTCATCAGGAAGAGGCCCGCGAGAATGACGGGGACCGCTACCACGAAGCCCGCGATGGGCCCGGAGGCGCCGATGTCCAAGAGAGCCTTCCGGTTGGGGATGGGCTCCCGCATGCTGATGAAGGCGCCCATGGTGCCGATGGGGAGCGTGAAGAACGGGGGGACGGGGATGAAGTACGGCAGCGTGGCGTCCATGCCATGCTTGCGCGTCATGTAGTAGTGGCCCATCTCGTGGACGCCGAGGATGAGCATGAGGGGGAAGGCGAAGAACACGAAGCCCCACAGGAAGTTCATGGGGCTGAACATGAGGCCCCACCATTCGCCGAAGGTGTAGGCCCCCTGGTCGAGGTTCGCGTTCGCGTAGCTGAAGTACATGGCCGCGCCCGCCGTCGTGGTGGTGACCCACGTGAGGAGGAACAGCAGGAGGTTCACGGACTTGCGCGGCGGCTTCCGCTCGGGCTTCTCCACGATGAAGAGCGCGTGCTCCCCGCCCTGGTACTTCAGGAGGGGGAGGAGCTGCTGCCTGCGGAGCTCCTCGCGCAGGGCCTCGAACTGGGGCTCGAGGGTGGCGGGGTCGACGCTGACGTAGAAGGTGACGATGTTGGGATCGTACTGGACGTCATACACCGGGAAGCGGCGCTCCACGGTGGCCCGCAGCGATGCGACATCGAGAAGAGTGGCCGCCATCAGTGGGCCGGCCTACTCTCTGGGTATTTATATAGCTTATCGTGAGGCGGGGCGTGATCCCGAGGCCTTGCCGGGCACGCGTGGCGCCCCGCGCTTCAGGCTGGCTCGAGCACGGGGAGGGTGAAGGTGAAGGTGGCGCCTTTGCCCTCGCCGCCGCTCTCGCACCAGATGCGTCCGAGGTGGAGGTCGATGATCCCCTTGCTGATGAAGAGCCCGAGCCCCGTGCCGGTCCGCGTGTCCATGTCGGCATGCACCTGGCTGAAGGGCTGGAAGAGGCGGCCGATCTGGTCCGGCGTGAGGCCGCGGCCCGTGTCCGCCACGGTGACCACGAGGGCGCCGCGCGAGCGCTTCGTCACGAGGCGGACATGCCCCCCGGGCGGGGTGAACTTGAGGGCGTTCGCGACGAGGTTCAGGAGGACCTGGTGGATGCGCCTCCCGTCCGC
Organism: Thermoplasmatota archaeon; assembly: GCA_035553595.1. Classification (GTDB taxonomy): domain Archaea; phylum Thermoplasmatota; class SW-10-69-26; order JACQPN01; family JAJPHT01; genus DATMKA01. The sequence goes on from DATMKA010000353.1 coordinate 12,029, forward strand.
CTCCACGAGGGGGTCGTCAAGGCTCTCGTACTCCAAGGTGACGCCCGCTCGGGCCGCCGCCGGCTTCATCGCCTCCACCACCTCCTGGGCGGTGGCGGCGACGCGCATGGGCTCCCGCTTCATGCCGAGCCGCCGTCCCTGCAGGCGGGAGGCGTCGAGGAGGTCCTGGACGAGGCGCGCGATGCGGTCCACGCCGCGGTCCACGATGTCGAGGCTGCGGCGGTCCGCCTCGCTCCAACCGGGATGGTCCCGCCCCTTCATCAGGTGGAGCTGGAGCTTGAGTGGCGTGAGGGGCGTGTTCAGCTCGTGGGCCGCCGTGTTCATGAACTGGGTCTTGAACTCGTTGAGCTCCTGGAGGCGCCGGATCTCCTCCGCCTGCTCCCGGGTCTCCGCGCGCGCCGCCTCGGCGCGCTTGCGCTCGGTGATGTCGACGTTCACCACGACGGCGCCCGCCACGACGCCCCGCTCGTCGCGCAGGGGAACGGCGCTGTTGAGGAGGGTGCGCTTCACGCCGTCGAAGCCCTCGATCACGATCTCCTCGTCCAGGGAGGTTTCCCCGCGGGTGAGAGCGCGGGCGAGGGCCCACTCGTGGGCTGCGATGGGCTTCCCGTCGTGGGCCCACCAGCCCTTGTATTCGCGGTAGCCCTCGATGTCCGCGGCGAGGGGCCGGCCCTCGCCCCAGATGTGGCGGACGGCGGCGTTCGTCTCCACCATGCGCCCCGAGGCGTCGGCGATGAACACGCCCACCGGCAGCAGGTCGAGGATGGCGCGCAGGCGCTGCTCCTCGAGCTTGCGGGCAGCCACCTCCGTTGCGAGGGTGGAGGTGCGGGCCCGCACCTGGCGGCGGAGGGTGACGCCCCAGGCGGCGACGACGGCGAGCACGAGCAGGGTGCCGAGGAGGACGTTCAGGAGGGCCCGGTTGAAGCCCGGGGGCTCCGGCGGGGCCGGGGGCGGACCGAGATCCTGGCCCGTCCACTTCACGAACAGGGCGCGGCGCGTCTCGGTGGAGATGCTGTCCATGCCCTTCTGGAGGATGGCGGCAAGCTCCGTCTCCCCGTCGCGGACGGCCCAGCGGACCTCCGCGGTGCTCACGGGCTCCCCGTGAACGTGGAGGGATCGGCCGATGCCCTCGGATTGGATGTAGTACGCCACCGCGGGGCTCGGCACGAGGGCGGCCACCGCATGCCCCAGCTCCACGGCCTCGATGGCCTGGGGAACCCCCTCCACCACCACTGGGAGGGCCTCGGGGAACTGTTGCTGCAGGGTCGCCGCGCCGGCGGACCGCGCGGTCACCGCCACGCGCACCCCCTCCAGGGTGGGTTCCGTGGGCGCTGCGCCTTCGCGGGTCCACAGGGCGAGGTCGACCCAGGCGTAGGGCTCCGTGAAGTCGAGGAAGACCTCGCGTTCGGGGGTGCGCACGAGGTTCCCGACCACGTCCACCTCGCCGTTCTCCAGGCGTTCCAGGGCCTCGGTGAGGTTCGCGGAGGGGACGTACACGGTCTCGATGCCGAGGTGGACCGAGAGGAGGCGCACGAAATCGGGGTTGATGCCGTCCACGCGCCCGCCCGGGCCCTCGATGGCGAAGGGGGCGAAGGTGCCGTCCGAGGTGACGCGGAGGGTGCCCCGCGACTGCAGCGTGTTGCGCTCGTCCTGCGTGAGCTCTGGGAAACCCCCGTCGAGGTCGTCAGCGCCCGCGGGGGAAAGCGTCACGGTCGCGGCGAGCAAGAGGGCGACCAGCCCCGCCGCAAGGGGTGCCCTCCAGGGTCGGCTCCGGAGGTGGGCACCCATAGGTGGGAAGGGGTCGGCCCCTCGGGTTCTTAACGGTTCGGGAGATGGCACCCCGAATCCGTAAGGGGCCGGGGTCAGGCGCCGAGGACGGCCCGTGCTGCCCGCTCCGCGGCCTCCTTCGCTTCGGGGGGCGCCATCACGCGGAGGCGCCAGTGGCTGCGCTGGGCCTCGGTGAGACCCGCGACGAGGGGGCTGAGGTCCCGGAGGGGCCTCGTCTCGCCCGAGTCGAGGCGGATGAGGACCCCCGAGCCGGGGGCTGAGGGGGCTGGCGGCGAGTCCACGATGATGTCGAGGGGGTGAAGGCCCGCCTTGGCCGCTATCTCCTGCTCGAGCGCGTGCACCGCGTCGTGGTTCTTGTGGAGGCTCCGGGCGCGGGCTTCTCCCACTTCATTCCAGGAGAGGCTCGCGGCCACCTTCATGAGGTGCCGCTGGTCCACGGCGTGCACGAAGTTCCACGCGAGCGTCCTGCTCGCGCGGAGGCGCGCGATGAGGTCGATGTCATCCATCGCGGCAAGCCCCTCTCCCGTGAGCTCCCCGGCCTCGAGGGCAAGGCGCGTGGCGCGCTCGATCATCATCTCCGCGATGCGCGAGGTGGGGTGGAAATACACCGTGGAGTACATCATCTGCCGCGTCACGAGAATCATCTCGGCCGCGGGGATGGCGCTCTCCCGGAGGGCCACCCCCTGGGGAGTAAAGGCGAGGTCCGTCACGAGGCGGTGGAGGTCCACGCCGATGGTGACGCCCGTGTAGTGGCTGTCGCGCACGAGGTAGTCCATGCGGTCCACGTCGAGCTCGCTCGACACGAGGCTCGCGAGGCGCCCCTTCCCGTGGATGAGGTCCGCGACGCGGTGGGGGTCGGCGCCGTGCTGCACGAGGGTGTCCTTCAGGGTGCCGCGGGTGATGAGGTCGGCGCTGAAGTCCTCGTGCTTGCGCCCCGTGGCGCGGCGGATGAGGGGCTCCGTGAGGTGGCTGAAGGGGCCGTGGCCCACGTCGTGGAGGAGGGCAGCCATGCACACCTCCAGGGCTTCCCCGCCGCGGATGCCCAAGGCGTTCGTCGCGAGGGTGGCGAGGTGGTAGGCGCCGAGGCTGTGCTCGAAGCGGGTGTGGTTCGCGCCCGGGTAGACGAGGCTCGCGGTCCCCACCTGGTGGATGCGGCGGAGGCGCTGGAAGCGCGGGTTGTCGATCACCGCGAGGGCCGCCTCGTCCAGGTGAATGTAATTGTGGATGGGGTCCCGGACCTTTTTCACGGCCACGGCACCGGGATGTTTGGGGGGATATAAGAAGCGTTCCCGGAGGTCCCTCCACGGGATTTCCCCGGCGCCCCCTTTCATCGCCTCGCTCCAAATGCTCCAGGGGCAACGGCCTTCCGGTGGAGCTACCCCCGGGGTTGGCAAGGAAACGCCCTTGCACCGTGGCGGGGACGGAGCGATGCCCGGAGCGCGGCGTGCCTGCTCCCGGGGGCCCCGAACCACCGGCTCCCGATCCTCCAGGTGCCGCCGCCGAGGCCGCCTTGATGGCCTCTGGGTCGGGGGCCCTCGCCCCCGGGCGGACGCGGGCGACTCCAGCAGCCCGCGTCCGCCAAACGCGTGCGCCCACGCACCCCCGGCGCCTGATGGGATGCCGCCGGGGCAGTTCACCCCAGGCGGCACAGGAAACGGGGGTTCCACTGTTTCCTGTGCCGCCTCCCCCTCCGTTAGTCGAACAACATCCTAACCGGCCCGGGAGCATCGGAGGTTGCCCGGGCCGCACGGGTAAACTGGTCGGGAAAGGCGGCCCGGGCCGGTGGAGCACACCCCCTTCTTCGCGGGGCGGGAGGAGAGACCCGCTCCGCGAATTCTTTCGAACCCCGCTACCCGATGTAGGGCGTCGCGTCCGGGTCGAAGCCTTTAATGATCTCGATGTGGGGCCGCCCCTGGGGGCGCCACCCGAACTCGGGGTAAACGAGCTTCCGGAAGAACTCCGGGACTTCCCCCTGCTCCCCCGCGCCGTTCAGGGCCGCGGCGATGCGGGTTGCCGCATGGTCCTCGCCGAGCGCCTCCACGCTGAGCGCGTGCGCGAGGGGCCGCACCTCGTCCTCACCGATGTACCCGAGGGTGTGGAGGTACTCGTGCAGCAGGACGTGGAAGGCGTACGCGTTGTGGTAGTCGGGCTGCGTCGCCTTGATGTAGTCGAGAACGTCGCGGTTGAGCACGATGGCGTTGCTTCCGAGGACGAAGTAGCCGCCGAGGAACCCGCCGGGGGAGACCCCGAGCGAGGTGAGGCCGAGCATGATTCCCGCCCGCGATTTGCCGATGCGCCGCTCCACGAGGTGCTTGACGTGGCGGAAGAGCTCCGTATAGCCGCGCGCGCCGTCGACGTCCGCCGGGGTCGGAAGTCCCATTGCGCCTCTACCTGCCGGGCGAGGGCATAAAGACTCGGTGCCCGCCCGGGAAGTCACGGTGGCTTCGGGGTCACCGCCGCCGTTAAGAGCGGTGCGGGCCTACTGGGGGCCATGTCCTTCTGGAACGGCGGCCCCGGCGCTCCCCGCCTCCTCGCCCACCGCGGCGCAAGCCTCGACGCTCCCGAGAACACGATGGCCGCCTTCACCCTCGCCCGCTCCCAGGGCGCTCACGGCCTGGAGCTGGACGTGCGCCTCACGCGAGACAACGTGCCCGTCGTGGTCCACGACCCCGACCTCAGGCGCGTGGCCGGCATCCCCCGGGAGCCCCGCGGCATGACCCTCGCGGAGCTGCAGGCCGTGGACGTGGGCGGCTGGTTCAGCCCCCAGTTCAAGGGCGAGCGCGCGCCCACCCTGAAGGAGGTCATCGCGAAGTTCGGCGACCTCTTCCTGGACGTGGAGATCAAGACGGACGACGGCACCTCCCCCGACGCGCTCGTGGAGGCCGTGCTGAAGGAGCTGGAGCAGGCGCCCCACCCGGACCGCGTCCTCGTCTCCTCCTTCGACCCCTTCGTCCTCGGCATCGTGCGCGAGACCGCGCCGCACCTCGCCACGGGCGGCATCTCCGAGGGTCCATTGGAGGAGGACGACGTGCTGTTCCTCGCCGAGGTGAGCGACGCCATCATCCCCGAGGCCGCCTTCCTCACGCTCGAGACGGTGGAGTGGGTCCGCGCCGAGAACCTGGGCCTCTTCCCTTGGACCGTGAACGATCCCCGGGCCGCGCGCCGCCTCCTCGACATGGGCGTGGACGGCCTCATCACGGACGTGCCTGCCCAACTGGCGAAGGCGCTCCGCTGAGCCGCTCAGGTGTCCTGCACGGCAAGCGCCCGGTTCCGGTACCTGGGTCCCGCGGGGCCCTCGGTCGCCTCCAGGGTGCGCGCCCGCAGGTGGCGGTACACGTGGTTCGCGAGGGGCACCATGTTCTCCACGTCGGCGCGGTTGTAGGCGAGGAGCTTCTCGAGCGCGCCCGACTCGCCGCAGCGGTGACGGTGCCACAGGAACACCGCATCGTGGCCCGTGAGCCCCTCCGCCTCCTCGGGGCGCCCGAGGCCCAGTTGGCGCTCGATGCGCTTGAGGCCGCCCCGCAGGTCGAGGCGGCGGCAGGCATGCAGGAGGTCCATGTGGGGAATGTTGGGGATCCGGACGCCCGCGCGCTGGAGCATGGGGAGGTCGAAGCTGCCGCCGTTGAAGGTCACGACCAGGGAGGCGTCCGCGAGGGCCTCCTCCACGTTCTCGCGGGTGAGGTCGTCGTCGTGCACGAGGAGCGTCGTGCCGCGGGGGCCATGGAGGCCCACGACGGTGATGATGGGGCGGCCCCCCTCGTCGCTCGTCTCGATGTCGAGGTAGACGGCGTCGCGGCCGTAGTCGCCGAAGGCGCGCCACTGCTCGCCGCCGGGGAGCACGGAGGCGAAGAAGCCGGGGTCGCGGGTGAGGGCGTGGCGCGCATGGTGCAGGAGCGCGTCGTGCTCGCGCTTGAGCGCGCGAGGGATGCCCTTGATGCCCCCGGGATCGGAGCCCCGGTAGTCCTCCCAGCTGCGGATGCCCGACTCCCAGAGCTTCCCCTCGCGCTTTGCGCCAACACGGGGAAGAAACAGGAACGTGTGCTCGAGCATCCGGCCCCTCACGGAACCGTCCCCTCCATAAGGGTGCCGGAGGGGCGAGCGAAAGTGGCGGGCCCCCGGCCGGTCAACCGGGGATGCGCTCGCTTACGAGGAAAAGGCGGCGCGGCAGGGGCCCCTCCTCGAACTCCTCCACCTGCAGGAGGACACGGTCCGCGGCGAGGCCCCGAACGAGGTCGTGGTCGAGGAAGTGGACGATGAAGCCCTCCATCTCGTACAGGTTCTCGCCGTGGTGCCGCCCCTGGCGGAATAGGGGGTCATGGACGGAACGCGCGGAGTAGACGTGGAGGCCGCCGGGGCGGAGGACGCGCCCAATCTCGCCGGAGAGCGCGAGAAGCTCGGCGCGCGTGAAGGCCATGTTGAGCAGCATGTGGGACACGCACGCGTCGAAGCTCGCCGCGGGCCAGGGAAGGGGCTCCCGGAGGTCGGCCTGGACGACAGCGCAACGGCCTTCAAGCCCCTCCTTCCGGGCGCGCTCGGAGAGAACCCGGAGCCCCACAGCGGAGGCGTCCACCGCCGTCACCTGGAACCCCTCCCGGGCGAGGAAAAGCGCGTCGCGGCCGTGCCCCGTGCCAAGCTCGAGGACGCGCCGCACCCCGGCCGCGTGGAAGCGGGCGGCGGCGCGGCGTGCCGTCTCGCTCGGTTCCCAGCCGTACAACTCGGGCTCCTCCGCGTAGGTTGCGTCCCAGTGAGCGCGCTGGTCAGGGGACGGGCCCTGCATGCCCCGACACCGGGCCGCAGTACCTTAAGGCTGCTCCCGCGCTCCCAGGGGACAGCCTGAGTCCGGAAAACCCTTATCCGGTCATACTGGCTCCTGGGGAACGGGAGGCTGCCTCATGGGCACCCACGTCCGATCCGTCCTTTCCCGCGCCGTCCTCAGCCTCGCGCTCCTGCCCTTTGCCCTCCTTGTTGCGACTCCCGCCGCGGCGGGCACCGGTGACTGCGTGGAGAGCGGCTCCGGTTTCGTCTGTTACGGCGATTATGCCTTTGGCGACTGCAGCGCTCCGGGCGGCTACGAGCGGAAGGGGACGGGCCTCTACGCCGAGCTCCCCCACGCGACGGTTACTGCGGGGGGCTTCGAGTCCTGCCACCGCGCTCCCCACCGCGACAACTGGACCTACCATGAGCGTGGCCTCGAGAACATGGTCTACGTACACCGCAGCGCGGACGACGCCGTCCCGGTGGGGGCGGGCGCCATCGTCTACCAAAGCCACACGTGGTCGCGCACGGAATGGAATGGCCGCACCTGGGGTCCTGGGTGCTATCAGGAACAGGGTGCCGCAGTCCTTTTCTTCGGTGGCACGAGCAGCGGACCCTGCCGCATCCCGCCCCCTGAAGCGGACTGGGGCAACCTCCTCCCCTAAGCCTCGGATGGCCCACGCTGCCCTTCCGCACCTTCGGCGAGGCCTGGTGAGGGTTTATGCCCCGGGCCCTGGTTGGCGGGTCATGCGCCCGCCCGCCGTGACGCTCGCGCCCGTGGACCTCGCGGACGTCCCGCGCCGCCTCGCCCACCTCCTCTCTGGAGCCCCGAGCGACGTGCCCGTCACCTTCCACCCCGTCCCCCGCGCACCCGCGGCGGCCATGACCGCGGCCGTGGACGGGTCGAGCGCGAAGCTCCTCGACGGCGGCAGTTTCCTAGTGGCAGCCTACCGCGCCGCGGCCGTCCTCGCGCCCCCCGGCGCGACCCCCCAGCCGCTCCCGGGCGTGACGCGCGTCCGCGTGCTCCACGAGGAGACGGCGACCCGCACCGTGGAGGAGGTCCTCGCCGCCCTCGGCTACGCCGCGCCCCTCGGGCAGCGCCTCACGCCGGAGGCCGCCCTCGATGCGCTGCGGTCCCTGGAGGAACTAGCCACGGCCCGCGCCCTCGTGCCCCAACTGGAGGCGGGCGCGCTCCTCCTGCTCGATGGCGCCGTCGCGTGCCGCCCCCCGACCCTCCCCCAGGCGCTTGTGGAGGCCTTCCTGCAGGAGGCCGCCGACCGGGGCGTCACCGTCGCGGGCCTCTGCAAGAGCACGAGCATGACCCTCGGGGGCGTGCCCGCGCTCGCGCACCTGCGGCGCCGCGCCTACCGCGAGTGCCCCCACCCCACGTGGGCGGTGCCGCTCCCGCGCACGCAGCGCACCCTCCTCGCTCACCCCTGGGCCGTCCGCCTGAGCCCCGCGGCGCGGCACGTCTTCCGCGTGGACGTCACGCCCCACGCCTCGGACGCGCTCCCCGTCATCGCGCAGGTGGCTGCCGCCTGCACGCACCCGGGGTACGCAGGCTACCCGTACCCGCTCGCGCTCGCGCACAACGCGGCCGCCCTCGACGAGCGCACCCAGGAGGACCTCACCCACACCGTGGCGCGGGTCGCCCGCGACGCGGGCGTGGACGAGGACGCGTGGGAAGCAGCCTTCCACGACTACCACGAGGACCTGGAACGCGGCCTCTGACCTAAGCGAAGGCCTTGATGCCCCACCTTTCCCGCACGAAGGTGGGTGGGAGGTACGCGAACAGGATGCCCACCGCGGCGACAACGCTCACCGCGCGGTTCACCATTTGGAACCACTCGACCCCTACCGCCTCCCGCTGGCCCGCGACGACGGCGATAAGCCACCACACGACAATGCTCCAGCTCACGAGGGCGATGCGGTACCGCTGAGACCGGTCCTCCACGACGAAGAAGACGCGGAACGCGGCCAGGGCCCCGAGCACGGGGGGCAGGAGGAGCGCGGCGCTGCTGACCGCGGAGAACACGCGCGGCAGCGGACGGGAGGGCACCTCCACGGTGCGCCAGTTCCCCACCTGCACCGCGTCCGGCGCGGAAGCGACGAGCATGTAGAGGAGCAGCCCGTAGTAGGCCGCGTAGTAGGCGATCACGAGCGGGAGCCGTCCCTTCCCCGTCACAAGGTAGAGCAGGTAGTACATGAGGCCCACCAGGGAGAGCACGAGCAGCACCCGGGAGAGGTGAGCATAGGTGAGCTGCACGGTGAGGCTCGCAAAGCCCAAGGCGGCCGCCGCGTACACGAGGCCGCCGAGGGCCACGTTCGCTGCAACCGCATACCACCAGAGCGCGAAGAAGCCCATGGCGCGCTTCGCGCCCGCGGTCGCAGGCTCCCGCGTCCCGATGCAGCGGCCCACGTACAGGTACACGGCGCCGAGGACGAGCGTCACGCAGGCGGCGAGCAGCAGGGTCACGTTCACGG
>DATMKA010000354.1:0-4599 GCA_035553595.1 Thermoplasmatota archaeon
CGGCAGCGGCCGGGGCCGCCTCGCTCGCGGGCTGGCTGATGGGCGCCGTGGGGACAGTGCGGCGGCGGCGGAGGGCGCGCACGGTGAGCCCGTAGGCGACCACGAGGGCGCCCACGAGGAGGCCGCTCGCGACGATGCCGAAGGGGCTGAGGCGCTCGAGGCTTGCCGCGAAAGCATCGGGGAGGAGGGCCCCCGCGACGAGGAACAAGCCGGCACCCGCGACCACGGCGGCAAGGGTGAGGGGGAGGGCCACGCGGAGGTCGCGCAGGTAGCGCACGAGGAGCACGCCGCGGGCTTCGGGGTTCGTGACGCGGGAGGCGCGGAAGTGGCCGAAGGCAAGCTCCACGCCCGTCACGAGGGCAGCGGCGAAGGCCACGGCCCACCCGTTCAGCTCGATGGTGCTGCTGTCGAGCGCCCCCAGGAGGAGCAGCGCCGCGCCCGCGACGAGGAGGAGGCGGCTGCCGCGCTCCACCGCGTAGGCGGCGAGGCCGGCGCCCGCGAGGAGCCCCACGAGGGACACGACGCCCGGGAGGGAGAGGCTGAAGAGCGCGCGCGGCGCGAAGGCGCCCCCGGCGAGGAAGGCGCAGAGAGCGGCGAGGAGGAAGGCGGCCTGGCTGCCGCGGTGAGCGAGGGTCATAGGAGCTTCGCCTCCGTGAGGGCCTGGGTGAGGCTCACGCTCGGGTCCCACTCGATGACGCGGACGCCCACGCCGCGCAGGTCGGCGATGGTGCGGGCGCGGTCGAGAGCAAGGAGCGTTCGCAGGTTCTCGTCCGTGGTGACGCCCTCGAACTCGAGGAGCTTCGGGGTGATGACGACGGTGCGGGAGTCCACGGCGCGCAAGGTGGCGATGGCCTCCTTGAGCGTTGCGTCCCCGTCGAGGGAGGTGAACAGGAGCACGGGGCTCTTGCGCGAGAGCACGGGCAGGATGGCGTTCACGGCCTCCACGGCCCCCGTGGTGCCCTTGGGCTCCAGGGAGGACAGGTGGTTGAGCACCTTGAAGAGCTGGCGCTCGCCGCCGTCGGGCTGGATAATCTCCACGCCCTCACCGTAGGAGACGTACCGGATGCGGTCGCGGCGGCTGAGGATGAAGGTGACCGCGGTGGCTGCGGCGCGGCACTGGTACAGGAAGGGGTTCGCGCCCTCGAGGCCGGAGGCGGTGACGGCGCGCGCGTCGATGAGAAGCGTGGCGTCGGCGACGCTCATCTTCTCGCGCTGGTTCACCATCAGCTTCTCGGGGGTGCGGGCGCTCGCCTTCCAGTTCACGTCACGGAGGGAGTCACCGAAATCGTAGTTGCGGAGGCCGAAGAACTCAGTACCCTGGCCGGGCTGGCGCACGATGTGCTCGCCGAGGAAGCCGCGGGGGTACTTGGACTGGCTGAAGATGTCCTTCACAGGCTCGCGCTTCGGGTACACGGTGAGGTAGGCGACGCCGCCCATCTCGGCCTTGTCGGACCAGAGGCCGAGCACGTCCTCCACCTGCGCGTCCACGGGACCAATCTGGAAGTGGCCCTTCACGGGGCTCGTGACCACGTAGCGGATGGTCTCCTGCTCGCCTTCGCGGAGGTTGAGGGAGGCCGCGTTCTCGCCCTCGGCGAGGGCGAACTGGCGGGGGAGGCGGTCGAAGGCCTCGACGAAGCTGGAGGCGCCGCCGCTGTTGGCCACCGTCATCTCCACCTCCACGGAGTCGCCCTCGAAGGTGCGCTCCACGGCCACGGTGCGCGTGATGCCGAGCTTCGCGTTGCGGTCGAAGCTCCACCCCACGGCGAGGTAGAGGAGAAGGCCCACGCCCGCGGCCGCGAGGGGCGCGTTCCCCACGAGGAGCGCGCCCGCAAGCGCGAGGAGGCCGAGGGAGAGGACGATGCGTCCCTTGGGGGTGAGGCGGCTGCCGCGGCGCGTCTCGCGGCCGGGCACGCCGGAAGGAGCGGTCATTCGAGATACCTCCGTCCAGCGTCGAGGATGCGGCGCCACTCCGCGTCACCGGGCTTCGCGTCGGGGTTCGCCACGAAGCTCGTGAGGGCGGCATCCCCGAGGAGCCGCTCGGCCTCGGCGCGGTGGTCGCGCACGAAGGCGGCGGGGTCGGTCACGTTGGCCTGGGAGTCGAGCTTGCCGAGCACGAGGGCACGCAGGCGCGCCCGCTGGGCGTCCACGGGCATCTCGCGGGGGGTGCGGGCGGTGAGCTGCTGCAGGTGGCGGCGGTCCGCGTCGCGGAGGCCCGCGGCCACGAGGAGGGCAGCGGCGCCGAGGCCGGCCACGGCGAGGAGGCCCACGCCCACGGGGCTGCGGGCGGCGCCCACAGCAAGGGCGAGGAAGCGGTAGCTCGGCTCGGCAAGGCCGCTTGCGTGGCGGGACTCGTCGAAGTACACGGTGCCCTGGCCGTCGGGGAGGAGGAGCGGGAGGAGGGCGCGCGCAAAGGCCCGGTTCGCGTTCCGGAACAGGGGGTGGTCCTCGTTGGCGAGCACGTCGTTGCCGAAGAGGCCCGCATCCGCGATGAAGACGGCGACGACGCGGTCCGCGCCGTCCGTGACCGCCGCCGCCACGGGGAAGGGGCCGGCGCGGTCGTCGTCCGTGACGTTGCCGGACCCGTCGACGTCCGTGTAGGAGTCGCGGCTGCTCTCGGCGAGCACGGTGACGCGGCCCGTGGCGCCCGCGATGCTGAGAGTGCTCGGACCGTTGAGGAGGAGGTTGGGGTAGGCCTTGCTGCGGACGCTCGCGTCCACGCGGACGAAGTCGCGGCTGCCGTTGAAGCGGGCATCGAAGAGGGGCGCGCCGTCGAACTGGACGCCGAAGCGCGCCGCGAGGGGATTCGCCTTCTGGAAGTCGTCCATCACGAGGAGCGCGCCGCCGCGGCCAGCGAAGTCCACGATGGCCTCCACCTCGTCCTCGGTGTATTCGCGCTCCACGCCCGCCGCCACGTACAGGTGGCCCGCGGGGTCGGCCACGTCGCGAAGAAGAAGCGGCGTGGACACGATCGCCCGGGTGGCGTACTCGGGCTCGGGGAAGAGGGCGCGGAACTCGGAGAGGTGGTCGCTGCCCTCGTCGTAGGCGCTGTAGCGCGCGCTGCTGCCCCACGGAATGAGGAGCGCGAGGGGGACGACCACGAGGATCGCGGCAAGCGAGAGGCCCACGAGGCGCTTCGTGCGGGGTTCGAGCTTCACGGTGGGGAGCTTCATGCCTCCTCACCTCCCTTGGGGGCTGCGGCGGTGCCGGAGCCCTTGCCGAGGGAGCGGGTGAGGTCGCGGTCGATGCGGCGGAGCACGTCGAGGGCATCCTTCCGCGCGTTCTCGCCGAAGGGCCGGTCGGTGTAGCGGGCCACTTCCAGGAGCCCGGAGAGGCGACCGAGGGCCGCGGGGTCCACGGGGAGGATTTGCTCGAGGCCGCGGAGGAACTCACGCATGGTGTCGGCCTTCCCTTCCAGGTGGCCCTGCTTTGCGAGAGTGGCCCGCAGCTTGCGGTACGCCAGGTAGAGGACGGCGCGCACCTCGTCGCCGGCCACGATGCCCTGCTCAGCCTCCTGCAGGATGGCGCGGGCTTCCTCGGCGGCGCGGCGGCGCAGCAGCAGGAAGGCGCCGAGGGCACCAATGAGGAGGAGGGCGACCACGAGGCCCACGAGGGCGCTCGTGCGGGCCACCGTGGGCTCCACCTCGGTGGTGAGGCGGAGGGCCACGTTGGCCTTCGCGCTCGCGGCCGTGAGGCCGTCGTCGCCCGCGAAGCGCACCTGCACGGGGAGGCGCTCCGTGTCGTTGCCGTAGGCCACCACGGGGAAGGTGGCGTTGCCCGTGGCGTCGGTGCGCACCTGGAAGGTGCGGCCACCAAGGGCCACGCTGAGGGTGACGTTGCCGACGCCGCGGCCGCGGCTGTCCGTGAGCTGCACCTTCGCGGAGGCGTCGGCCGTGGCCACCGTGGGCACCTCCACGAGCTTGAGGCGGGCCTTGTCCTTCACCGTGACCACGGAGGTGAGGCTCGAGGCCTGGAGGACGTTCGTCTTCTCGAACACGACGTCGAGGCGGACGGGGCCCGCGGGAATGGCCTCGGGAACGCGCGCGTTGAGGGTCCAGAGGCCCCCGTCCACGCCCGCGCGGCCAATCTCGCGGCCAGCAAGCTTCACGACGACCTCACCCGAGGGGACGGGGTGACCGCTGTCCTCCCGGAGGGTCCCCTGGAGGGTCGCCAGTTCGCCGCGGATGAGCGAGGAGACATCGTTGAGGGTGAGGTTCGTGTTCGCGAGAACGAACAGCGTGCCCGTGCCGCGGCTCGCCTCCAGGAGGGCGCCGCCCTCGAACCGTGCCGTGATGGAGAGAGCCCCCGCGGGCTGCGTCTGCGCGATCGCGTAAACGGTGCTCGCAAGGCCGCTGCGGTCCGTGAGCACGGTGGCGGAGGGAATCCCTGCGACGCTCAGGGTGACAGGAACGTCGGGGACGGGGAAGCCGCCGTCGTCCAGAAGCTGCGCCTCGAGGCTCACGGGGCCCTTGAAGGCCTTCTTTTCCGCCACCTGCATGAGGGTGCGCGACAGGACGACGAGATTCACGCTGCGCTCCGCCTTCGTGTAGAGGCCCGTCTCGGAGCTCGTGGCCTTGAGGGGCACGGTGCCGAGGGGGTGGG
>DATMKA010000355.1:0-4124 GCA_035553595.1 Thermoplasmatota archaeon
GGTCAACGCAGGGGCCTCCGAAGGGGCGGGAAAGGGATGGGGGGAGATTAGACGGGCATGTTGCCGTGCTTCTTGCCGGGGCGGTCCTCGCGCTTCGTGCGGAGGCGACGCAGGTGGCGGATGATGTGCTGGCGCGTGGCGGCGGGCTCGATCACGTCGTCCACGTACCCGAGTTCCGCGGCGTAGAACGGATCGCCGAACTTCGCACGGTACTCGGCCTCGAGGCGCTTCCGCATGGCCGCGGGATCCTGGGCCGCCGAGAGCTGGCGGCGGTAGAGGACGTTCACGGCGCCCTCGGCGCCCATCACCGCGATCTCGGCGGTGGGCCACGCGAGGTTCACGTCCGTGCGGAGGTGCTTGCTTGACATCACGATGTACGCGCCGCCGTAGGCCTTGCGCGTGATGACGGTGAGCTTCGGCACCGTGGCCTCACAGTAGGCATAGAGGAGCTTCGCGCCGCGGCGGATGATGCCACCGTGCTCCTGGTCCGTGCCAGGCATGAAGCCGGGCACGTCCACGAAGCTGATGATGGGGAGGTTGAAGGCGTCGCAGAAGCGGATGAAGCGCGCGGCCTTCTCGGAGGAGGTGGCGTCGAGGACGCCCGCCATCACCATCGGATTGTTGGCGATGATGCCCACGGGGTTGCCCTCCATGCGGCCAAAGCCCACGACCATGCTCTTCGCGTAGTCGGGCATGACCTCGAAGAAGCGGCCGTCGTCCACCACGGCCTCGATGATGGCTTTCATGTCGTAGGGGACGGAGGGGTTCTCGGGGACGGCGGTGTTGAGGCTTGGCGCCTGGCGGTCCCAGGGGTCCTGGGTGAGGCGGCGGGGCGCGGGGTCCACGTTGTTCTGGGGGAGGAAGGTGACGAGCTCCCGGATCATGTCCAGGACCTCCGTCTCGTTCTCGCCCACGAGGTGGCACACGCCGCTCTTCTCGGCGTGCACCGTGGCGCCACCCAGGTCCTCGGCGGTGGTGTTCTCGTTGAGGACGGTCTTGATGACGTCGGGACCGGTGAGGAACATGTTGCTCGTGTTCCGCACCATGAAGATGAAGTCCATGACGGCGGGGCTGTACACGGCACCGCCCGCGCAGGGGCCCATGATGGCCGCAATCTGGGGAATCACGCCGGAGGCGGCGACGTTGCGGTGGAAGATCTCGCCGTAGCCCGCGAGGGAGGCCACACCCTCCTGGATGCGGGCGCCGCCCGAGTCGTTGAGGCCGATCATGGGGACGCCGGTCTGGAGGGCCTGGTCCATGATCTTGCAGATCTTGCGGGCGCACATCGCGCCGAGGGAGCCACCGTTCACGGTGAAGTCCTGGGCGTAGACGGCCACCTCGCGGCCGTGGATCGTGCCAAAGCCCGTGATGACGCCGTCGCCAGGGTAGGGCTCCTGGGGGATCACACGGGAGGTACCCTGGGAGAGCGCGTGCATGTCGCTCTCGATGAAGCTGCCCGGGTCGAGGAGGTACTCGAGGCGCTCGCGCGCCGTCAGCTTGCCCTGCGCGTGCTGCTTCGCCACGCGCTCGCTCCCGCCCATGGCGAGGGCGCGTTCGCGCTGCATGCGGACGCGCGCCATCGTGGCGCTCTCCGCCTTCGCCGTGACCGGGACGGCGGCGGCGCCGTTTGCGTCCTTACCGGCGGCAGCAGGGGCCTCTGTGGGGCGAGGCGTGACCGAGGGTGAGCCCGTCATATCCAACCAGCGCGCACCAACATCCTCCGGGGTTTCAAGGTTTCCTAGACGGCGTCGGCGAGCGCCGATATCTGGCCCTCCGGGACTGGGACTTTAGCGAATTTTCCTGATGTGGTAAAGGACCCTTCCATGGAGGCCACGATCATTGCCGATAGTGTCCCATTGTATCGCCCACAGAAAAGGCCCCGTGGCAAGCCAGTTCATAGCGGGAAAGCACAAGCACCACCAGGGAAACGGGCGGGTCCGTGCGACCCCGAATCCTCCCCCTCCTGCTTGCGCTGTCCGTCGTCGTGGCCCTCACCGGCTGCTTCGGTGGCGAGGCCTCGAGCGAGCCGCACAAGCTGATCCTTGAGGAGGCGCCCACGACCGGGAAGGTGGGCGACATCATCGTGGTGAAGTACCGCGTCGAGGGCCCGAGCGCGACCGCCCAGTACAACTTCCTGCGCTATGACACCGAGTCCCACCCCTACAAGGTGGGGGTGCGCGCCGAGGACTACCGCTCCTTCACGTTCCAGCCCGGGAAGCAGACCATGGTGCCGGTTCCCGCGAACTTCAGCGTCGCGCTCAAGCTCGAAAAGCCGGGCCCCCTCTACTACCGCGTCAATGTGGGCATCCCGCCCCAGGACCTGTGGTCGGAGGAGATCCGGATCAACGTGACGGCAGCTTCCTGACCGGCCGAGCGCCGCTCACGTGGGGCGAGGCCGCCTCGATAAAGCGCAGCGGGTAGTGCTCGCTCCCCACCACGTTCACACGGGGCCCGACGGCCACCTCCCGAGGGGGATCCCCCTTTGCAAAGTACACCGGCGGGGCGGTGAGCGGCGTCCCCGTGAGGGCCCGCGAGAGTCCGAAGGCCTTGGCTAGGCGCCCAGGGCCTTTCAGGAGGTCCCCCGCCTTGGCCTTGGGGCGACGCGCCTGCATCCGCTCAAGCCCTTCGACGGGCTCCGCGGCCCGCAGAAGGACCGCCTGCGGCTCCCCCTCGGGTCCCGTGACCACGTTCAGGCACTCGTACATGCCGTAGATGAGGTACACGTAGGCAGTGCCAGGATCGCCCCACATGACGGCGCTGCGGGCCGTCTGCCCGCGCCCGGCGTGGCTTGCCGGGTCGCCGGCTTCCCACAGCTCGCGCCGCAGCTCGGCAGGGAGGTCGCGCCGCCGCTTTAATTGGGGATTCGTGCCCGGGGGCCCGAAGTACGCCTCCGTCTCCACGATGCGCGCCACGAGCGGCCCCTCGGGCGTCTCGTGGACGAGGAGCTGCCCGAGGAGGCGGCGGGCCACCCGGTCGGCGTCCTCCGCGAAGAAGGCGGCAGGGAGGGGTTCCACGGGGCCCGCTAGGCGGCCAATCCACATGAGGCTCACGCTCCCGACCACGAGACAACCTGGCGGGCCCGTGCCAAAACCCTAATACCGGACGACCCTTACTTTTCCCCGGTTTTATCCATGGCGGTGGGCCGGTGCGAGCAGTGCGGAACGGAAGAATACATGCCGTTCGTCTGCAAGTTCTGCAAGGGCCGGTTCTGCTCGAACCACCGCCTCCCCGAGAACCACAGCTGCCGCGGCCTTGAGGGGTACAAGGAGCGCGTGCGCACCGAGGGCCGCCTCTACCACCCGGAGGCCACCGACGTCCTCACGCCCCGCGTGAAGGCCGGCGCCGCCTGGCGCGCCCGCCTCGACACCCTGTTCGGGAAGGTGGAGGGCAAGGTGGCCTACGTCCTCCTCGGCGTGATGGCCGCCCTCTACGTGGTCGAGTTCATCCTGTTCAACACGCTCCCCTACGAGACGTGGGACCGCATCTTCGTCCTGCGCGCCGACTTCTGGCGCGCACCCTGGACGCTCGTGACGAGCATCTTCGCCCACGATGTGCTGCACTTCAGCCACTTCTTCGTGAACGCGATCGCGCTGTTCTTCTTCGGCCCCGCCGTGGAGCGCCTTATCGGGTCCCGCCGCTTCACGGGCATCTTCTTTGCGAGCGGCATCATTGCCGGCCTCCTGCAGGTGTACGTGTTCGACCTGCTGTTCAACGCACAGAGCGGCGCCATCGGCGCTTCGGGCGCCCTCATGGGCATCATGGGAACCCTCGTGGTTCTCGCGCCGAAGATGCAGGTGCTCCTGATGTTCATCATCCCCGTGCCCCTGTGGGGCATCGTGGCGATGTACGCCATGCTCGACGTGCTCGGAGTCATGAACCCCGCCGGCCGCGTCGGCAACATTGCCCACCTCGCGGGTCTCGGCCTTGGCCTCCTGTACGGGATGCAGCTGCGCAAGCAGGGGCTGCGGGCCCACGTGCAGGAGCCGCAGCGGAACGTCCGCCGCTACTTCTAAGCGAAGGCGCCGGTAAAAGGGGATGAAATAAATAGCACAGGACCCGAAACTGGACTGATGAGCATGGGGCATATCATTTGGCGGGCCCCAGGGTGCCTGCCGAGGGGCCGC
>DATMKA010000356.1:0-5279 GCA_035553595.1 Thermoplasmatota archaeon
CGCCCTTCCCCGCCGCGGCTCCCGCCGCCACGCCCTTCGTGGACCCCGTGGGCGCGCTCGCCGCCGTGTTCCAGGGCAACCAGTACGAGACGATGCGCGACCTCCAGGTGGCCGGCGCCACCTACGCCCTCGCGGCCCACCGCGCGGGCGGCAAGCGCGTCCTCGTGAGCAACGTGGACAAGTGGGACGAGTCCCAGCAGGCCGCCGCCCTCCAGGGCGCGGAGACCCTCGGCGCGGACGTCCTCCTCGTGGTGGCCAAGGAGATCAGCCCCGGTGCCCGCCTCGCGGCCTGGGGCACGAAGCTCCAGGTGCTGAGCCCCGCTGAAGCGGTGGGCCTCAAGCTCTAACCTCCAACGGCGCTGAACGTTCCGGGGGATTCAAATCCCCCAACCCTCCTTTTTCTCCTGATTTTTATGGCCCCCATCACGTTCAGGGCGAAGCTCGAAGCCGCCATGGAGGGAAAGGGCTGGACCTTCGCCACCATGCCGAAAACGGCGAGCGCGAAGCTCGGGAAGAAGGGCCGCGTCCCCATCACCGGCACCATCAACGGGTTCCCCTTCCGCACCAGTGCGTTCCCCGACGGCGAGGGAAGCCACCTGTTCAACGTGAACGCCGACATGCGCAAGGGCGCAGGCCTCGACCAGGGGGAGACTGCGGAGTTCGTGATCGAGGTGGCCACGGACGAGGTGAAGGTCGCCGTTCCTGCGGACCTCAAGCGGGCGCTCGCGGCGCACCCGGGCGCGAAGGCCCAGTGGGACGCCATCACCCCCAAGGCGCGAGAAGCATGGGTGCAGTGGATCGAGGGCGCGAAGCAGGCGGCCACCCGCGAGGGCCGCATCGAGAAGACGTGCGAGCGGCTTGCGGCGGGCGCGAAACGGCCCTCGGACTGAGCGGTCACTCGGGGTAAACGGTGGGCTCGGCGTCGTTCCGGTAGTCCCAGTGGTCCACGCGGAGGGCCCGGAAGGGCTTCGCGTTGGCCGTGATGACGTAGGTGCCCTTCAGGCGTGCCGCGGCCGCGATGCTGGTGTCCGCCCAGCCCGGGAGGCGTCCCGTGGCCTTCGTTTTGCGCCCCAACTCCGCCGCCTCCACCATGTGCTCCCGGTCGAGGTCGAGCACGGTGAAGGCGGCGCTCAAGCGGTGCAGCCCGCCCTGGGGGTCCGGGAGACCGGAGGCGAACTCGATGGCAGCCTGGGCCGGAACAAAAAGGCTCTCCCCTTCGCGGTGCAAGCTTTCCAGGATGCGGACGGCGCCCGCGCTTCCCCGCTGCAGGTCGATCAGAAAGGAGGCATCGAGGACGGGCATCAGGCATCCTGCCAGGGGTCGGGGCGGTCGCGGTCCGCCTTCCGCATCTTCTCCAGGAAGCGCTCGTGGTCCTCCCAGGCGGTTGCCGGCTTCTCCCGGTGCCTCAGCCACTTCAAGGGGTCCTTCCGCCGCGCCTTTGCCTCGCGGATGAGGCGCAGGACCACGTCGGAGTCGCTCTCGCCCGGGCGCTTCTCCTCCCGGAGGGCCGCAAAGGCGGGATCGCTCAGGGAAACCGGCTTCACCATATACACCTCTATACGTATATGGTCCTACTTGAGCTTTCTCGCCCTCCCCACGAAGCGAGCGAGGCGACTGGGACAAACCAGATGGGAGGCGGCGCTCCCGTTGAGGGCATGGAATTCCGCGATCTGTTGACCATCACCCGCGGCAAGGATAGGGTTAAGAGCGGCCATCGCGTAACCCGCTTCCGGCGTATGCGGGTCCCCATTGGCTGCAGTTCCATCGACCACATCCTCGGAGGAGGAGTGGAATCGGGGGCCCTCACCGAGTTCTTCGGTGAAGCCGGCGTCGGCAAGACCAACGTCTGCCTGATGCTTGCGCGGAACGTCGCGCGGCAGGGCCGCAAGGCCATCTACATCGACACCGAGGGCGTCTCCTTCGAGCGCCTCCAGCAGATCTGCGGCGCCGACTTCAACAACGTGAAGAGCCACATCCTGTTCTTCGAACCCTATACGCTGAAGGAGCAGGAGGCCATCGTGGAGAAGGCCTGCCGCCTCGCCTCCGGTTCCGCCGATATCGGCATCGTGATCCTGGACTCCGCCACCCTGCTCTACCGCGCCTCCCTCGGCGGCGGCATGGACGTGCAGAACCGCCGCGCCATCGGCAACCAGCTTCAGGCCCTCGTGGGCGTGGCGCGGCGCAAGGACCTGCCCGTGGTGATCACGAACCAGGTGTTCACGAACGTGGAGACCGACGTCCTCGAGCCCCTCGGGGGCCAGACGATGCGGCACATCAGCAAGGCCGTGATCCGTCTCGAGAAGGTGGGCATCGGGCGGCGCATGGCCTCCACGGTGAAGCACCGCTCCCTCGCGGAGGGCCAGCAGGCGCCCTTCATCATCACCTCCCGCGGTCTCGAAGCCCCCGACACGTACCTGCCGCCCCTGGAGGCGGCACCGGTGGCTGTCGAAGTCACGCGCGCCCCCTCTTCCACTGGGCTCCTTTGAGCCGGGGTGAGCAGGGTCCCGTCCGGCCCTGGTCGGCGCGCCGGGTTTTCCTGGTGGCTGAGGCCTCCGTCAGGCTGGACGGACAATTCAACGGTGCACCCACTAATCTTAAATATTTCCAATGGAACTTCTGGCCGATTTCCATGCGCCTAGCTGTCACTTTCCTGGGGCTTCTGGCTCTGGTGGCCATCGCGGGTCACGCTGCGGCCCAGGACGTGACCTACGCCATCCCGAGCCCTTCCACGCTCCCTGACCCCCACGGGATCCTCCCCGAGATCCCCACCGTGTCGGGCGTGCCCGCGAACCCCGCCAAGGGCCCCGGCAACGGTCAGGGCGCTCCCGTCGTGGGCAACCCCCTCGACAACACGATGCGCATTCCCGGCGTCACGAACCCCGAGATTGCGGAGTTCGCCACCTTCGGCACCCTCGGCCTCCTCGGCTCCTTCGCCATCTTCATGGGCTCCCGGTTCATCCGGCCCGACGAAGTCCTCGCGAACCCTGTCCGCCAGCAGATCTACGACTACCTCCGCACCCGCGTGGGCGCGAACCTGAAGCAGATCACGGACGACCTCAACCTCACCACCACCAACGCCATCTGGCACCTCCGCAAGCTCGAGGACGCCGACCTCGTCTCGAGCAAGCGCTTCAACGGCTACAAGGTGTTCTACCCCACCGAGGGCGGCGTTGGCGCTCGCGACCTCAGCCTCAGCATGACGGCGCTCCAGAACGGCAACGCCCAGGAAGTCTTCGAGTTCGTGGTTGCCCACCCCGGCGCCCACCAGCGCGAGATCGCCCGCGCCCTCGCGGTGAACCACGGCACCGTCCGCTGGCACCTCAAGAAGCTCCGCACCGCCCAGCTCCTCACGGAAGCCCGCCAGGGCAAGGTCAGCACCTACTTCCCCACCCCCATGGGGCTTGAGGCGCTCCAGGGAATGGCCACCCGCAACGGCCAGCAGCCCCTCGTGCAGATTGTGAGCTCCTCCTCGTCCTGAAGCCGCCGCGGTCCCCTTTTTGCTCGTGCCGCGGTGCCTTCACCGAAAAGGCCTTCCCTCCACTCCAGCAACCCTCTTCGCGGACGATTCCCCGTGCGCGATAGCGCGTAGCCGGTCCCCCTGCCCTTTCGGGACAAAGGGCGCTTGCCGAACCGTTATTAGGGGGGACCCAGAGACCACGGGGCGAGTCGTATGCACGTTGACCAGGGCCGTTCACGCAGAGTTCTCCCCCTTGCGGGGCTCATCGTGGCCGCCGTGATCCTCGCTGTGTCCGCCAGTGCTCTTGGTGCCGGCCCCGCCGTGAACACCGGGGCGGGCCAGACCGGCGGGAAGACGGGGGACAATCTGAACGGGAAGGCCCCCGACCTCGGCAGCGACCTCGGGTTTGGAGACCTGGTTCTCGACCCGGACTTCCAGCTTGGTCTTCTCGCGGGCGTCGTTGGTGTTGCCGGTATCACGCTGGCCGCCCTTGCCGCCTCCAGCATCCTCGGCACGAAGTTCGTCAACTCCGAGAACGTTCTCGACAACCCCGCCCGCCGCTCCATCTTTGATTACATCAAGGAGAACCCGGGCGCTCACCTGCGGGCCACCGCCACGGCCCTTTCCCTCTCCACCACGAACGTGCTCTGGCACCTCCGGAAGCTGGAGGCTGCGAACCTCGTGACCTCGAAGAAGTTCGAGGGCTACAAGGTGTTCTACCCCGTGGAGGGCGGCGTCGAGACCCGCCGCCGCGCCCTTGCCGCCTCCGTTCTCAAGAACGAGAATGCTCGCGAAATCCTGGAGTACATCTGCGCCAACCCCTCCGCGCACCAGCGCGAAGTGGCCCGCGCCCTCAACGTGAACCACGGCACCATCCGCTGGCACCTGCGCAAGCTCAACGAGGTGGGCCTCGTGGTGCTCGTGAAGAAGGAGCACACCATCCAGTACTACCTGAGCGACCTCGGTGCCGAGTTCCTCCGCGACTACCAGGGCGCCGCCAAGGCTCCCGCCGCGGGCGACCTCGCTCCCGCTCTTGCAACCCCGGCCCAGCCCCTCGCCGCGCAAGCGGGCGGCGGCTACGTCCCGGCAGGGTCCCAGGACGGCGACGCCTAAGCGTCCCGGCCTGTATTCCGGCCCCCGCGCGATGGCGTTTTTTGCACCTTGCGCATCCCCAAACAGTTATATGCTGCCCGGGGGATGCGCGAGCGATTCTCATGCGCATGATCGGGCCTGACTTTGCGCTCTTCATTGTGGGCGCCCTCCTGTTTGCGGGCGCCACATACGGCCTCGTCGTCTCCGAGAACGGTCTCGGCGGCTCCGGCGGCTCCAGCAACGTGAACACCTTCAACGTCGCCTGGAAGCTCAGTGAGCAGACGAGCGATGTCGGCACCATGACCGAAGGCGCGGGCGCCCTCGACAAGGTGTCCACCGTGAACGGCACGGGCATCGAGAAGGTCGTGTTCGTCATCTCCTGCAACGACCCCAACCCCGCTCGCGCCCAGGTGCCCTTCGTGTACACCGTGGAGATCACCCAGGTTCCCGAGGGCGTCACCGCCCCCGCCGCCATGGAGGGTGTCTCCTGCGGCCCGCATGAGATGGTGGTCCCTGTCCAGCCCCGGCCCAAGGACAGCCAGGTGAACGCCGGCGACGCCGCCACCGCGAAGACGGAGGCCGCGAAGCTCACGAACAGCACCGGGTCCGGCGACTACGGCATCAGCATCGTGGGCAACAACCGCGCGGGCCCGCCCCTTGGCGGCGGCGCCCTCAAGGCCACCGTGACCGTGCAGATCAAGGTCGTGACCTACGCCGCCGAGGTCACCCC
>DATMKA010000357.1:0-6638 GCA_035553595.1 Thermoplasmatota archaeon
CGGTTGCCCCACACGGCCCAGCGGTAGAAGGGCACCTTGCTCGGGGCGCGGAGGGTGGCCACCGTGGGCTCGGGGGCATGGACCGTGGCGCCCATCCCCGCGAGCAGGTCGGCGTTGCCCACGTGGTCCTCGTGGCCATGGGTCAGAAGGACGTCCGTGACCGGGTGGTCGATAAGGAAGCGCTCGAGGGCGGCGCGGCCGGAGCGGGCGCCGCAGTCCACCAGCACGTTTCCCCAGTGGTACAGGCTTGTCCAGTAGAGGGGCCGCTGCGCGACGGCCCGGGAGACGTGCAGCCGGGTGACGGGACCGAATTCCTCGATACGGGAGGCAACCGCCATTGGGGGAGGATGGTCCCTCTTGTCACAAAAGGGTACGGGCCTGCCCGGGGCGCGCGGGAGGGCTCACGGCTGCTCCGGCTCGTCCGCCCGGTTGCCGTTCCGGGGGAGGGCCATGCCGTGCACGTGGGCGAGGCGGGCAGGCGGGCGCTTCCGGGCGGCGGCCTCCCGGCCCACGCGCCAGAAGCGCTGCGCGAGATCAATGGTGGCGACGGCGATGAGGGCGCCCGCGAGAATCCAGCTCTGGCCCCACAGGGAGGCATACACGGCGAAGAGGATGCCGAGGGTGGCGGCGGTGCGGCCGAAGCGGTTGTGGAAGCCCACGGTGCCGCGGTAGCGCTTCGCGACCACGAGGGAGATCAGGTAAGCCGCCGTGAAGGCGCCCACGACGGGCGCGTAGGGCAGCAGCACGTCGGGCGCCCACACGAAGGTGCAGACGGCCACGGCGAGGTAGAAGGTGAGGTCGGAGAGGCTGTCCAGGTTGGCGCCGTAGCGCGACTCGGCTCCCGACACGCGGGCGATGGCGCCGTCGAAAATGTCGGTGAGCACCGTGAGGAGGATGAGCACGAGGTAGATCGGCTTGTCCCCTGCGAGGGTTGCCAGGATCATCCCCGCCGCGAGCGGAAAGCGGCTCAGGGTGAGCAGGTCCGGCACCCTACGGAGCCGAGCGTACCTGTTCTCAGGAGCAGCCATCAGGAGGCCTCGGTCCCGTAGCAGGCTCGCTCAGCTATATAGGCTCTGGCCCCTCCGAAGGTCGACCCCTCGCCTGACCGGTTCAAATTCTCTCGTTAGAGGGTGAACCCTTCCGCAATGGCGAAGTCGTCCGCCCAGCGCCCCTCGAAGCGCCCCGGGCGGAACGCCAGGAGATCCACGGGCGGCTTCTCCCCGAGAACCAGGGAAGCCACGGCCGCGCCAAGGGCCGGCGAGCGCATGAACCCGAACCCGTTGCCGCCCACGAGCAGGTGGAGCCCCTCCACGCGCGGGTCCGCGCCCACGAGCGGGTGACGGTCGGGGGTTGCGGCATCCACGAAGGCCCACGCGCGAACCGCCTCCAAGGCGGCAAGGCGCGGGAAGCGGTGGAGGAGCCGCTGCCGCGTGAGCACCATGAAGGCCGTGTCCGCCTCCGTCTTCACCGCGTCCGGGTTCTCCGCCTTCGTGGTGGTCCCGTTCCCCGCAAGAATCTGCCCCGGCGCATCCGGACGCAGGTAGAAGCCCTGGATGCCGTCATGCAGGATCGCAGGCGGTGCTGCCAGATCTACCCGCGCAATCGTGGCCTGCGTCCGGTAGGCGCGCACGGGCAGCGGGAGGCCGCTTGCGGCGAGCACGCCCGCCGCCCACACGCCACCAGCGACGAGGACCCGATCCGCGCGCTCGAAGGCACCGTCGAGGAGGACGCCTGTGACGCGACCGCCCTCCACTCGCAGACCGTCCACGCGCGCTTGGCGGTACTCGCCGCCCGCCGCCAAGAAACGGGAGAGCGCGGCCGCGGCGTAGCGCGGCGGGGAGCCCCACCCGTCGTCGGGGCAGCAAGCGGCGAGGGCGAGGTCGTCGGTGCGGATCTCCTGGAGGCCCGCCACGTCCGGGATGCGTTCGGGGGGCACGAGGTCGACGCGGGCGCCGGCCGCGCGCTGGAGCGCCGCGAGCTCCCGCAGCCGCTCCTCCTGCTTGGCCGAGACGAGGGTGGCCGACCCGCACTCGATGAAACGGAAGGCCTCCTCGCCCGCGGCCTCCTTGGTGAGTTCCCGGAAGACGCGGGCGGATTCCAGGATGAGGGCGACGTTGAGGGGGTGCCACGCGAGGTGGCTGACGATGCCCGCGCCGTGACGGCTTGTGCCTGCGGCGGGGCCTTCCCGGTCCACGAGGAGGACGCGCTCGCCCGCCTCGGCGAGGTGCCACGCGGCGCTCACCCCGAGCACGCCCGCGCCCACAACCACCGTGGAGGAAGTCACAGGCCCCCATCCGCGACGGCGGGCATAGCATTTCCCACACCGGCCCCAGGGGGCGGCATGTGCAGGGTGGGGCGAGCACCCGCCCA
Source organism: Thermoplasmatota archaeon (assembly GCA_035553595.1). Taxonomy (GTDB): domain Archaea; phylum Thermoplasmatota; class SW-10-69-26; order JACQPN01; family JAJPHT01; genus DATMKA01. Next base: position 2,371 of record DATMKA010000357.1, read on the forward strand.
CCCTTTGACGACGTCACCGGAATTCGCTTGACCCCGATCCCTGCTTGTTGGGTTGCCCTCGCAGGGTGGCGCAGCCGGAAACCGAAACCTGACGCTGCACTTCTTCAAGCCCGGAGCGCGCGAAGCAACCCACCAAGCATTGCCTCGCCAGCCGCGTCCCCGGGCCCGTGGTGTTCGTCTCTCTCACCTCTTGAGCACGTGCCTGCCCACCCTCGCGACGGCACGCTGGCCCTCCGGCCGGCAGCCTCAACCGCTCCCGCCGGGCGCCCTCAGCCAGCCCCGACGGGAGCCCCCTTCTTATCCATCCAATCTGTGCGGGCAGTTTCTGGATTCTTTCCGGCGCCGAGGAAGGCCTGCCGACGTTTCAACAATCTAACTACACATTTCCCGGAGAGTTAAACGAATTCACCAAAAACGGCATGACCCCATGCCGCCAAGTTCGACATGCCCCCGGACGGGGGCGCGGTGAACGACATGGAACGCCCTGAACTCAGGAACGCGCAACCCGGGGACGCCGCGGCCTTCCGCGAGGCGCCCCGCAGCGGGAGCCTCTTCAACATCCAGGCCCCCACCGTGTTCCGCCTCCGCCACCACGCCGACAAGGCCGACGCCTGATGGACGTGCCCCCATGACCTCCCACGAACGCCGACCCCACCCGCTCGGCACACGCCCCGCGCGCACACCTGCCCCTCATCGCCCTCAGGCCCCCGCGGCCTGAGGGCCGTCTCACCTCCCTCGCGAACACGCACCCACAGGCGCGGCTCCTGCTTTGCATCCCTCCGGGGAGCCCGCGCCGCCTCCCCCTTAACGCGGCTCCGTGCCCGAACGTCGCCTCCCTCCTGTCCTGGGGGCGCGGGGCCGCCCCTACCTCTTCTCGTGATGGCCGCGCCGCTACCGCGTTGCGCGGAGGCCCTGCGGCGAGCTTATTCCCACTCGACACGAACGAACCCCGGTTCGTCCTATCTCGGGAAATCCCGCACCACTCTTGAGCGGTGCGTTACTCCCACTCGACACGAACGAACCCCGGTTCGTCCTATCTCGGGAAATCCCGCACCACTCTTGAGCGGTGCGTTATTCCCACTCGATGGTGCCGGGGGGCTTGCCGGACAGGTCGTACACGACGCGGGTCACGTGCTGACCGAGCTCGTTCGTGATCCGGATCGAGATCTTGTCAAGAACCTCGTAGGGGATGTGGATGGCCTGGGCCGTCATGGCGTCGAGGCTGTCCACCGCGCGGACCACGACCGTCTCGCCGTAGTGGCGGATGTCGCCGTGGACGCCGACGCTGCGCACCGGGAGGAGCGCCGCGAAGTACTGCCAAGGGCGGGCCATCTTGCCGGCCTTCACGGCGGCGTCGATCTCCTCCTCGACGATGTGGCAGGCCTCGCGCACGATGGCCGTGCGCTCGGGGGTGGGGTCGCCGAGGACGCGGATGGCAAGGCCGGGGCCGGGGAAGGGCTGGCGCTCCGCGACGGGGATGTTGAGGTAGCGGGCCACCTTGCGGACCTCGTCCTTGTAGAGGTCATACAGGGGCTCCACTAGGGTGAACTTCATGTCCTTGGGGAGGCCGCCCACGTTGTGGTGGCTCTTGATCGTGTCGCGCACGCCGCCGCCGGACTCGATCCAGTCGGGAGCGATGGTGCCCTGCACGAGGAAGGTGGCGCCCGTCTTCTTGGCCTCGCGCTCGAAGATGCGGATGAACTTCTCGCCGATGATCTTGCGCTTGCGCTCGGGGTCCGTGACGCCCTTGAGCGCGTCGTAGTACTCCTGGCGGGCGTCCACGAAGTCCACCTTCACGCCGCAGGAGGTGAGGAGCTCGCGCACCTGCTCGGGCTCGTTCTTGCGCATGTAGCCCGTGTCCACGAAGACGGCCGTGAGGTACTGGGGGACGGCCTTCGCGACAATGACGGCCGCCACGGTGGAGTCGACGCCGCCGCTGCAGGCGATGATCGCAGGACCCGTGATCTTCTTCCGGATGTCTGCAATCTGCTCCTCAACGAACTTCGCCGCGTCGAACATGGGGCACCTTGTGGCGGCCAAACCCCGACTACTACAAAAGGGTTCCGAGGGCTGATAACGCCCCCGGCCGCCTCAGGCTTCCAGGGTGCCGTAGCCGGCCGTCTCGATGGCGTCGACGAGGGTGCCGCGATCGAGGACGGCGCCGGGCGCGGGCGCGACCTTCGCCGTGCCGCGCCGCAGGTCCACCCGCACGTCGCCGACACCGGGCACGGCCTGCAGGGCCGCCTTCACGGTGCCCACGCAGTGGCCGCAGGTCATGCCGGTGACGCCAATCTCGATCGCGCTTTCGGAGGAGGTCTGGTTCTGGGAGGTCATGGGTTCACGTTCCAGTGGCGTTTCGCCACACACCCCTAACGTCGGGGGCATCCAAGGGAGTTCCGCTTTCCATTCGTAAAGTAGAAGGGCCCGGGGGCTTTGCGGGAGGTATGCGTCTCGACCCCCTTGACGCGGCCCTCCTCCGCCTCCTGCGCGAGGACGCCCGCCTCTCCTTCCGCGACCTGGCCGAGAAGACGGGCTCCACCACGCCAACGGTAAGCGCGCGCGTGAAGGCGCTCGAGGAAATCGGGCTCATCCGGGGGTACCACGCCGACGTGGAGCGCCGCTTCCTCGGCGGGCCCCTGCTCGTGGTGACGGTGGCCTCACGCCCCGCGGATGCCCACCGGATCGCGGAAGCCCTCTCCGGCATGCCCGGCATGGAGGAGGTGCTCCTCCTCACGGGCGGCCGCATCCAGGGACGCCTGCGGCTCCGCCCCCCGACGATCACCACGGCCACCCTGCACGAGACCCTCGCGGGGCTCGAGGGCGTCCTCTCCTACGACACGGCGGAAGTGATCGGGCAGCCGCGCGCGGAACCGGGCCTGGATCTGCCCGAGGCCATGGACGTGCCCTGCCACCAGTGCCAGGGCCCCATCCACGGGGAGGGCGTGCGCGCGAAATTCGGGGAGCGAACCAACGTGTTCTGCTGCCGCCAGTGCCTCGCGGACTTCCGCGAGCGCTTCGAGCGGACGGCAGCCAAAGCGAAGCGCTGAACCTTAGTGCGCGGCTTCCTCGGTGGCCGTGTGCGCAAGCCGCCCGTGGTTGTGGTAGTCCACCACCGTGCCCGGACCCACACGGAGGGTTGCCGGCTCGAAGCCGTACTCGCTCGTGGTGTTCCCATCAAGAATGTGCACGTGGACGCGCTCCGTGGAGAGGCCCTCCTCCACGATCACGGACTGGACCATGAAGGGGTGCGGGTGGCAGTGGAGGTGGTGGCTTCCCACCGTGTCGAAGCGAAGGGAGCGCGTCTCGCCGGGGGCGATGGTGCCCGTGTCGAGGAGCCCCGAGGCAGGGCCCTCACCGGTTCCGGAACCATGGCCCGCGTGCGAGTCCGTCGGGGCAGGAGCAAGGCACCCCGCAAGCGCCACCACGCTGCCGAGCGCGGCCACGAGAAGGCTCACGTGGAGACGGCGGGGAAGGCGGGCGGGAGTCAAGCGGTGGAGGGGGGTTGCGGCGGTGGAAGACATGGATCTCACCATGAACCGTAGGGGGCGGGGAGTTCCTGCCTGTTTCCCTTTACAATCGGAAGCCAGAGGGGATGTGTACCCCCGGCACCGATGAGAGATCATGTCCGCTGAACACTCCCCCCATCATCACGGCCACGCGCATCACCCGCCCACGGCGCCTCCGCCGGCGGCTCCACCACACCAAGGGGCAGGCCACCACCCGCCCGACCACACGGACGGGCACGACAAGCACGCGGGCCACAGCGTGGCCATGTTCCGCACGAAGTTCTGGGTCGCCCTCCTCCTCACGATTCCCACCCTCGTGTGGGGCCACATGCTTCCCTCCCTCCTCGGGTACACGCCGCCGCACCTCCCGGGGAGCCACTGGATTCCCGCCGTCCTCGGCACCGTCGTCTTCGGGTACGGTGGCTGGGTGTTCCTTCAGGGTGCCGCGCGGGAGCTGCGGTCGCGCCTGCCCGGGATGATGACGCTCATCTCCCTCGCCATCACCGTGGCTTTCCTGTTCAGTGCTGCCGTCACCCTGGGCTACCCCGGGGCTCCCCTGTGGGAGGAGCTTGCCACGCTCGTGACCGTGATGCTGCTCGGCCACTGGATCGAGATGCGCTCCATCTTCCAGGCGCAGGGAGCACTGAAGGAGTTGGCAAAGCTCCTGCCGAGCACCGCCGAGCGGATCGTGGGTGAGCACATCGAGGAAGTCCCGGTGGATCAGCTCCGCGACGGTGACCTGGTGCTCGTACGTCCCGGCGC
>DATMKA010000358.1:0-2691 GCA_035553595.1 Thermoplasmatota archaeon
ACATGATACTCGGGCCCTCCGAAGACGGGCCGCCATATAGGCTTTTTCCGGTCCGATCGGCGATGGTTCGGGTGTCGGCTGTTGCCGGCGGCCCGGCAGCTCGGCCGAAACCACAGAGGGTCCGTGGGTCAGAGGGTCGCAGAGAGCGGAAACCCCCCTCTGCGGCCCTCTTCCTCTCTGACACCCTGCGGTTCCGGCCGAGGGCCCCGCACGAGGCAGCAGGGAATACCTTTAGGCGATGGCGGCCAGATGCGGGCGTGATGGCTTCCCCCGCCGCTCCCGTCTCGGAGATCGAGGTCCGCCGCGTCCAGAGCCTCGTGCGCCTCCACTACGGGTTCGACACCCTCCGCCCCGGCCAGGGAGAAACCCTCGTCCGTACCCTGCGGGGCGAGAGCCTCCTCGCCGTCCTCCCCACGGGTGCGGGGAAGTCCCTCTGCTACCAGCTGCCCGTGCTCCATGAGACCGAGGGCCTCACCCTCGTCGTGAGCCCCCTCATCGCGCTCATGAAGGACCAGCTCGACGCCATGCCCGATGCGCTGCGCGCCGTGAGCGTCGCCCTCACCCCCGGCACGGGCAAGTGGGACTCGGAGATCCTGCAGGAAATCCGGGAAGGTCGCCACCGCCTCGTGTACGCCGCCCCCGAGCGCCTCCGCAGCGCCCCCTTCCTGGAGGCCCTGAAGGCCCGGGGCGTCACCCGGCTCGTCGTGGACGAGGCGCACTGCGTCTCCACCTGGGGCCACGACTTCCGCCCTGACTACCTGTACCTCCCCGAAGTGCGGAAGGCTCTCGGGAACCCGCCGCTTCTTGCGATGACGGCCACGGCGCCGCCCCGCGTGCGCGACGACGTCCTCGCGCGGTTCGGGGCGATGGCGGTGGTGCGCGTCCCCGTCCACCGCCCCAACCTGCGCCTCGAGACGATCCTGTGCAGGAACGCCGACGAGAAGCTGGGGCACCTCATTACCCTCTGCCGCGAGACGCCGGGCCCGGGCGTCATCTATGCGAGCAGCCGCGACAAGACCGAGCAGATTGCGGCCGCCCTGAAGGCGCGCGGCCTCAACGCCGAAGCCTACCATGCGGGGCTTCCCGACCGTTCGGAGCGGCAGGACGCGTTCATGCGCGGCGACATCCACGTCCTCGTCGCCACCGTGGCCTTCGGCATGGGCGTGGACAAGGGCGACATCCGCTTCATCTTCCACCACGACCCCAGCACGAGCCTCGAAGCCTACGCGCAGGAGGCAGGCCGCGCGGGGCGCGACGGGAAGCCCTCCCGCTGCGTGCTCCTCGCCACGAACGCCGACGGGAGCGCCATCGCGCGAAAGGCAAAGTCCGATCTCCCGGACCCCTCCCTCGTGGGAGCCCTCGAAGCGAAGCTGCGCGACTGGGCCACGCCCAACGGGTGGGTCGCGCTCCCCCGCGAGGCGCTCCCCGACGATCCGGACGAGGAGGTGAAGGCCCGCGTCGCCCTCTCCCTGCTGGAGGCGGCCGGCAGCGTGGAGCGCTACCCTGACGTGCCCCACGCGTTCATGCTGCGCGTCTTCCACGGCCCCCTGAAGGGGCACGGCGGGCGCTCCCTCTCGCCCTTCGAGCTCGCAGCCCTCCTCGACGTGCCGCCGCCCGAGGTGGAGCCCGCCCTCATCGCCGCCCGCGAGCGCGGAGAACTGCAGTTCCAAGGCGCCGAGCGCCACCTTCTCCTGCGCCTCACCGGGAAGCCCCCCGAGGTGGAGGCGCGCCTCAAGGCCTCCTCGAAGCTCGCGGAGGAGCGCGCCGAGGAGATGATGGCCTACGTGACCACCCCGGGCTGCCTCCACGCGCACCTCGCAAAACACATGGGTGACCCCCCCGGCGCCACCCCTTGTGGTGCCTGCGACCGCTGCCTGAAGATCGGCCACACCATCGCCACGGACCTTGTGCCCGACGACGCCGCCTCCCTCCGCATTGCCCTCGAAGTGCTCGCGGGCGTGAAGGGCATCGGAGAAGCCAACCTCGTGAAAACCCTCCGCGGCGACCCCGACGTTCCCAACTGGTGCTACGAGTCGCCCCACTACGGGCGCCTCGGCCTCCGCAGCGCCGCGAAGCTCAAGGGCCTCGTCGCCGAGCTGCGCCAGCGCGGCCTCGCCGAGCAGGAGACCCTGAGCCACGGCGGCGTCACCCTCCGCATCACCGACAAGGGCCGCGACCGCCTCGCCTCAGGCGAGCCCCTCGAGGTGGCGGCGGCGCCCCCACCTGCCCCCGCGCGCGCCGCGGCGCCGCGCCGCAGCCCCGAGCCGGAGGAGGAGGCACCGCTCACTCCCGAGGAGGAGCGCCTCTTCGAGATTTTGCGCGCGTGGCGCCGCGAGCGCTCCGACGAGTTGGGCGTGCCCCCCTACGTGGTGGCGGCGGACAAGACGCTCCGCGCCCTCCGCCGCTTCCGCGGATCCATGAAAAGGTCTCCGCGCCCCCAGCGCCTCTACCCGCTCCGCGTATTCCTAGGCTCCGCGCCCCCAGGCTCCTCCGCGGCTTACCCCGAGACCCGCCGGAACAGGTCGAGGAGCTCGCGCCCGAACTCCTCCACCTTCTTGGGGCCGATGCCTTTCACGGCGAGGAGGTCGGCCTCTGTGCGGGGGCGAGCGCGGGCGAGGGCGCGGAGCGTCTTGTCCGCCGCCACCACGTAGGGGGGCACGCCCAACTCGTCGGAGCGCTCGCGGCGCCACG
>DATMKA010000359.1:0-2569 GCA_035553595.1 Thermoplasmatota archaeon
GCCACGGGCAGCAACCCCCACGCGGGCCACGGCGACCGCGCCCACACGGGCACCTCCCCCACGAAGAGCGCCGCCTCCACGAACGGCAGCGCCAACACGTCGGGGAACACCTCCACGAAGGCGGAGGCCCCGACCCCCGGCCCCGGCCTCGTGCTGGTGCTCGCGGGCCTTGCCGGCCTCGCGCTCCTCGTGCGCCGCAAGTAACCCCGATGGCGGGTCCTCGGACCCGCCCCCTTTATTTTTCATCGCTTCCTCACGCGGCACAGCATGGCCGACGTCGAGGAGTACCAGGCCTTCCTCGCGACGGGCGTCGTTCCCTGGGAGGACGCGCCCACGCTGCAGGATCGCATCGATTTCATCCGGCAGAGCCTCAAGGACCCGGAGTTCAAGAAGCTCGTGTGGCCCCACTTCGCGTGCTTCGTGGACGCCTCCAACGTCGCGCGGTGGGACCCGCCCGCCATCTGGACGAACGAGCCCAAAGCGAAGCTCGAGCACCTCGTGAAGTGCGAGGAGGCGCTCCGCAAGCTCGGGTACGTGCCCATCATGGTGAGCGACGCGAACCTCTTCCACCTCATCGACCAGCCCTACAAGTTCCGCGAGCGCTACGGCAAGTACCCCCACTCCGAGGCCAAGGGGCGCCAGGCCGACTCCGTGGTGCTGCAGGCCCTGCGGAAGCTCCCGGAGGCCGCCTGCGTGAGCCGCGACCGCTTCGACAAGTTCGACGAGCTGAAGGAATTCCCGGACGTCCTGGCCGACCGCAGCAAGTTCTACGCCTACCGCTTCGATGAGGACGGCGCGATCCACCTCGAGCGCGGCGGCAAGCCCATGCCCTCGGCTTCCCGCCGGCTCGCCCTCCGCTTCGAGCCCCCGGCCGCCCCAGATAGCACGCAGGCTTAAGGTTTCGAGCGAGAGAGCCATGGTGTTGATCGTCCACGCCGACGGCCGCAACGACCCGCAGGGTGCCTGCACGTGGGCCTTCCTGGTCCTCACGCGCGACGGGGCGCGCGTCCACGACGCCCACGGCAACGTGGACTGCCGGGAAGGCGAGGGGACGAGCCTCCTCGCGGAGTGGACCGCCACCGTGCGCGCCCTCCGTTGGCTGCGCGCCGAGCGCCCCCAGGGCCCCGTGCTCCTGCGCGTGGACGCCGCCCTCGTCGCGAAGGCCCTCGTGTACCGCGACATCACCGTGAAGGGCCCCGAGGGGCTTCTCGCGGAGGAGGCGCGCAAGCACATGCTGGTGCTGCGCGGCTGGGGCATTGCCGTGCGCGTGGAGCGCGTCCCCCGCTGGCGCAACCTGGAGGCGGACGACTTGGCCTTTGCAGCGGCCGGCGGGGAGCCGGCGCCCCTCCCGAACGCAGGGGCCGAGGAGGCCGGGGTGCCGCCCCCCAGTTGGCGCGAGTACCCCCACCGCGACCGGAAGGGCCGCATCAGGAAAACAGGGGATTCCGGCCCTTGAGCTTCGCCCCGTAGGCGTGCACGAAGGCGGCCTGACCGTTGCGGAGCATGTGGATTTTCGCCCCCGGCACCCGGGACCAGTAGTGGGAGAGCGCCTTCTCCGCGCCCCACCCGTGCCGCGCCATGAGCGCGCAGGCAATCGCGGTGCCCGTGCGGCCCCAGCCGGCCTTGCAGTGGACGACGGCGTTGTGGTCGAGCGGGAGCGCGAGGACGTCGGCGAGGAACTGGTCCATCTGCTGCGGGGTGGGCGGCTGGTCGTCCACCCAGAAGTGTGGGCGCCAGTCGAAGCCGTGGCGCGCCACCTCGTGCCCGGGAACCTCCTCCTCCATGCTGAAGACGACGTGGATACCACGGTCGCGGAGCACCTGGAAGTGGCGCGGGTGGACGGGCAGCGCGCACCGGTAGAGGTTCCCCTCGATGTGGGTGAGGCCCCCCAGGCGGTCAAACCAGGAAAAAGAGGGCACGGCGCAGCAGTGGCCGCGCCGGACTAAACCGTTTGTGGCAGGGTCCTCAGAAAGGAATGGCGCCCTTGCCGCCGCACTCGCCGCAACCGGCCTTCGCCTGCCCGGCGCACTCGGGACAGAGCGCGACGCGCTGGTACCGTTCGGGAGCGTACGGAGTTTCGGTCATCGGGGCCTGGTTGCCTTCCGGGTGTTAGGGGATCCTGGAGCACCCCTCGAACCGGAGCCCGGGGATGCCCTCAGGGGTGCCTCACGCGTCCACGGTGGGGATCGTGACCGTGACGTCGGTAAGGACCACGGCGCCGGGAACGCGGTTGCCGTTCGTGGCGTACCACTCGTTGGCGGGCTCCACGCGGAGGAGAAGCGTGTCGCCGGGCGCGAGGCGCGTCGCCACGCCCGCAAGGTCGAGCTCCACGGTGGTGGACACCTGGCCGAGGGGGATCTTCACGCGGTACCCAGTGGCCTGGTCGTCCACGACGTGCACGCCGCGCGCCGTCTGCGCGAGGAGGCTGAAGTGGAGGATGCTGTCGGGGCCGCCGCTCACCGTCATCTTCGCGTGGGGGATGCCCGCGACGACCACGCTCTCCTCGGCGGTGAAGAGGGGCACCACGACGGGGCCCGCGCCCTGGAGGGCGGGAAGGGCCGGGAAGGTG
>DATMKA010000360.1:0-4957 GCA_035553595.1 Thermoplasmatota archaeon
CGGGGTAGGCGATCACCGTCATCTGGAAGTCCACCTCGTAGGGGAAGCAACCCGGGCAGAACCCGAAGCTGCGCGCGGGCGTGTCCTGCGAGTAGGAGGAGCGCACGAGGAACTGCCACCCGCTCACGGGGGCGTAGGGGGAGTCCCAGCCGCCGTAGTCCACGGGCATGTCGAAGTGGTAGGCGCCGGAATCGGTCTTGTTGCCGGTGAGGCGGTTCACGAAGGCGTTCCACTCGGTGTAGGCGCCGTCCCAGCGGCCCGTGGCGTTCGTGTAGTCGATGTAGAAAGTGTCGGGGGCCATCTCGGCGCCGTTGAGCTTGCTGCTCGTGACGTTGAGGTAGAAGGTGAGGTTGCCCGTGCCGGAGCTGATGAGGAGGTCGGGGCGGATCACGTTCGCCTCGTCGCCGTAGAGCCACTGGTCCTGGATGCCCGTGTTGTGGGTGGCGCCGCGCTTGTCCATGACCACACGGTAGGGCTTGTCCGCATAGAAGTCGGGGTGGCCGGGCCAGTCCACGATCTTGTCGCCCTTGTGGACCGTGATCTTGACGTTGAAGTCGTCGGGGAGGGATTCCACGGGACCGTACTTCGCCTGGGTGTCGAAGAAGGACAGGAAGCTGGTGGAGGGGCCGAGGTTCTTGTTCCCGATGAACTTCCACGCCCACTGGCTCGCCGAGGCGTGGGGCATGTCGGTCTCGATGGCGGAGACAGGGATGTCGAAGGCCGCGTCAGGAGCGAGGGGGGCGGCGCTGCTCCACTCGGTGTTGGCGCCGTTCTTGTAGCGCACCTCGAGGCCCGTGAGCCAGGGCTGGAAGTTCGTCGCGGTGACGGTGACGCGGGCCGCGCCCTCGTACACGAGGACGGCGGGGTCGCTCACGGGGAGCTGGAGGATGAAGCAGCCCATCTTGTTCGTGTCCTTGTTGTCGCAGAACACGGGGTCGCGGAGCTTCACGGGGCCGTCAAAGATCACCTTCTCGGTCTGCCCTTCCCAGTAGTCGTGGAGGTGCTCGATGCCGCCCTTCCCGACGACGGTCTTGTTCGTCTCGTTGGCGGCGGCGGAGACGCCGCGGCCCTCGGGGTTGACGAAGGTGGGTTCCTCCTCCTTCGTCGTGTTGACGGTCTGGGGGTCCACCGGGGCCTCCTGCCCGCCGAGGCAGCCCGCCAGGGCGGTGCCAACAAGGAGGGTGGCGGTGAGGAGGGCGAAGGCGAGGGTGCGGCGAGCCATAGCTTCGCACGAAGGTGGTGGGGGATAAAAGGCTTGTTGTGAATCACATGAAATCGTTGGGGGCTCCGGAAGCCCGGAACCCCCGCCGATAGCCCTACTTTTCGAGGGCGTCCGTGCCCAGGTACTGGGGGTCGGGGAAGGCGATCACGGTCATCTGGTACTCCACCTCATAGGGGAAGCAGCCAGGACACAGGCCGATACCCGTGACCGGTCCCGGAAGGCCTTCCTGCGTGAGGTAGAGCGCGATGACGCGGAACTGCCACGCCGAGGTGGGCGCGTAGGGCGAATCCCAGCCCGTGTAGTGGACGGGGATGGGGATCTTGTAGCTCTTCTCCGGCTCCAGGGTCTCGCCCCAGGTGCGGAACCAGCGGCCCGTGGCGTTCGTGTACTCCAGGATGTACCGGTTTGGCTTCACGACGCCGCCGGCGCTCGTGACGCCCGTGATGTTCACGTACACCGTGAGGTTGCCCGTGCCCGAGCTGATGAGGAGCTCGGGGCGCACGATGTTGGCCTCGTCGCCGTAAAGGCCCGAGTCCGTGATGCCGACAGTGCTCGTCTTCGCGGCGCGGTCGAGCACCACGCGGTGCGGCTTGTCCGCGTAGAAGTCGGGGTGGCCAGGCCAGTTGACGACCTTGCCAGACTTGATGACCTTGATCTGCAGGTGGAAGTCAGGCACCTCGCTGAGGCGACCGTCACCCGGAATCTGGAGGACGGCGGCCGCGCCCGAGGAGGGCCCGATGGCCTTGTTCCCGATGAACTTCCACGCCCACTGGCTCGTCGTCGCGTGGGGCATGTCGGTCTCGATGGCGGAAAGCTCCAGCACGACGGGCTTGTCCTGCTCGAGGGTGAGGAGCTCGCCCCAGTCGGGGTTGGCGCCGTTCTTGTAGCGCATCTCGAGGCCCTGCACCCAGGGCTGGAAGGCGGAGGCCGTGATCTCCACCTTGCCCGTGCCCTCGAACACGAGGGTGGCGGGGTCCGTCACGGGAAGGCGGAGAATGTAGCACCCGTACTTGCTCGTGTCCTTGTTGTCGCAGAACACCGAGTCGGTGAGGTAGATGTCCTGGTCCACGATCACCTTCTCCGTCTGCCCCTCCCAGTAGTCGTGGAGGTGCTCGATGCCGCCCTTGCCCACGACGGTCCGGTTCGTTTCATTCTCGGCGGCGCTCACGGTGCCCGTGGGGTTCACGAAGGTCGTGTTCTTGGGCGTCGTGTTCGTCGCCGAAACCTGTTGGGGGCCCGGGATGTCGTCGGTCGCGATGCAGCCGGCGAAGGCGGTGGTCAGCAGGAGGGTCACCGCCGCAAGGGAACTGGTGCCACGAAGTGCCATGGTCGTCACCGAGGGAGGGGGAGAACAAAAGGGTTGTTGCGCACGCGATGCGTGGGAGGGCCCGGGGGGTGTCCAGTCCCCGGGCCGGGCTCAGCGTTTACTTTTCGAGCGCGTCGCCGCCCAGGTACTGGGGGTCGGGGTAGGCGATAATCGTCATGTGGTAGTCCACGGTGTAGGGGAAGCAGCCGGGGCAGAAGCCGCCTACGCCTTCCACAGCGCCGTAAAGAGCGATGACGCGGAACTGCCACGCGCTCACTGGGGCGTATGGGGAGTCCCAGCCGGTGTAGTGGACGGGGATGCTGATGAGGTAGCTCTTCTCGGGCTCGAGGACCTCGCCCCAGGTGCGGAACCATTCGCCCGTGGCATTCGTGTACTCCAGGATGTACCGGTTGGGGCTGGCGCCTGGGCTCTGAACGCCGGTGATATTGATGTAGATGGACAGGTTGCCCGTGCCCGAACTAATGAGGAGGTCAGGGCGCACGATGTTCGCGTCGTCGCCGTACAGGCCCGAGTCGGTGATGCCAACGGTGGAGGTCTGGGCCGCCCTGTCCATCACCACACGGTGAGGCTTGCCCGCGTAGAAGTCGGGGTGGCCGGGCCAGTCCACGATCTTCGCGGACTTGATGACTTTGATGGTGACATGGAAGTCCGCGGGCCAGGGGGCTCCGACGGCGCTCGCAAGCTCCTCCATGCGGCCGTCGCCTGGGATCTGGAGCACGTTCGCCGACGCAGAGGAGGGGCCCACGGCCTTGTTCCCGATGAACTTCCAGGCCCACTGGCTCGTCGTCGCGTGGGGCATGTCCGTCTCGATGGCGGAAAGCTCCACCGCAGCGGGGGTGTCGGCCTCCAGAGTGATGAGTCCGCCCCAGTCGGGGTTCGCGCCGTTCTTGTAGCGCATCTCGAGGCCCTGCACCCAGGGCTGGAGCGCGGAGACCGTGACTTCGACCCGGCCCGTGCCCTCATACACGAGAGTGGGGGAATCGGTCACGGGGAGGCGGAGGATGTAGCACCCGTATTTGCTCGTGTCCTTGTTGTCGCAGAAGACCGCGTCCGAGAGCCAGATGTCCTGGTCCACGATCACCTTCTCCGTCTGCCCCTCCCAGTAGTCGTGGAGGTGCTCGATGCCGCCCTTCCCGACCACGGTCTTGTTCGTCTCGTTGGCGGCGGCGGAGGTGCCGCGCCCATCCGGGTTCTCGAAGATGGGCTTGTCGTCGGTCTTGTTCGCCTGGGCTGGGGCGACGGGGGGCGCTTCCTCCGTGCCGCCGATGCAGCCTGCAAGGGCGGAAGCGGCAACGAGAAGCGAGGCAACGATAGCGATGCGCAGGGGGGACACCATCCGGGGAGACTAGATGCTGTTTTATCAACGTTTTTGATGTGACGTCAAATCCAGAGCCTGACACGGGGGGCTCAGGATCACGGGGTGAATCCCCCACCCTGCCAGGGAGGGGTATTGAGGTTTGCGCTCCACGGAAAGGCGCGGCCGAACGGGTCCTCCGGGAGGGCCCTGGGCCCATGGGGCCCTCGCCTCTGGCTTTTTGGGCGGCGGCATCCCACGCGTGGGCATCATGAAGCGCTGGTTCGAGCACGACCGCACCCGCCGCGTGGCCGAGAACCTCGTCCTCAGCCTCCTCATCGGCGGCCTCCTCGTGGGCGTCGGCTTCCTCTCCCCCGGCTACCGGTACATGGCGTACCCGGCCGCGGTCGCCCAGGGCTTCCTGGCCGTCGTGCTTGCCCTCTACTGCGCCGTCGCTTCCCGCGCTCCCGCCACGGGCGCCGCCACGGCGTAAGGCGCGACTGGGACAAAGGCCATCGGGGCTCGCGCCCGCCCCCAGGCCATGGCTTCCGCGAGGACCCGCCGCCGTCGCACCGCTTCCCTCAAGCGTTTCTCCCCGGAGGAGGAGCCTGAGGAGCGCGCTACCCAAACGTTTTAGTGCGCCATGGGCCATCGCTCGCCATCGGAGCGGCTCCCATGCGCGCTGAGGCGGGTCTCATCACGGTTCTTCTCGTTGCCGCCGTCGCAACCGCGGGGTGCCTCGATCAGATTACGGGCGCCATCTCCCGCTTCACGGCCGAAGACCCGGCGCCCCCGCCCGCCGATGTCGTGGCGGGCCCCCTCGACGAGGCCCTCGGTCCCGGGTACAATAAGTCGCTCTCCCTGGATGTCCAGCCCGGCCACGTCCGCATCGTGCTCACCGGCACGCTCTCCTCCACCCCGGCCTCGCCCGTGCCCGTGAAGGCGCCCGGAACGGTGAAGATCACGCTCAAGGACCCCTCGGGGAAGGTGGCGCGTGTCATCGACCTCCCGACGGCGCCCAACCCGCCCGCGACCCCGAGCTACACCTCCACCGTGGAGGTGTAGCTCGGGGTCGCGGGCGGGTTGGGCGCCGTCGGGAGGTCGATGACACGCG
>DATMKA010000361.1:0-7756 GCA_035553595.1 Thermoplasmatota archaeon
GGCTGCTGCTCGCCGGCAGGCTGCTGCTGCCCGTCGCGGGGGCCGCGGGGGCCGCCGCGGCGGTCGCCGCCGCGCCCGCGCCCGCCCCGGCCGCCACGGCGACCGTCGCCGCGGCGCTCGCCGCCGGGGCCGCCGCGCTGGCCGCCCTCGCGGGGGCCCTGGGGCTTCTTCTCGCCGGAGAGCTCGGAGGCCTCCACGAGGCTGATGTCGCTGATGCCGTGGTGGCGCTCAGCGATGGTCTTCATGAGGTTGATGTTGCGTCCACCCTTGCCGATGGCCTTGCCGCGGTCCGCCTGGTCGATGGCGATCTTCGCGACCTCCTTCCCGTCGCGGCGGGTCTCCACCACGATGCCGTCCACCTTGAAGCGGTGGAAAAGGTTCCCGAGGAACTTCTGGCGGTCGGAGTCGTACCCGACGACGTCCACCTCCTTCTTCAGGATGTCGCGCAGCTGCTTCAGGTTCGCCGCGCCCTTCCCGATGGCCTTCCCGAGGTACCCTTCCTCGATGACGAAGGTGAGGCGGTCCTCCTCCTCCACCACGTCACGGACGCGGGAGTGGGTGTAGTTCTCGAAAAGGGCGATGAGCCGCAGCGTGTCGGCGTTGAGGGTGTATTCGGACATGGGAAATTCCCCAGGAGGCCCCGGAGTGCAACCGGGGCCGGGGGCGTTCGTAAGCGATTACTTGAGCTTGGCGAGGGCGAGCACGTCGCTCTCGCCGGCGTCCACGACAGCCATCGTGGAGACGGGGAAGGGCTTGCCGCAGGCGGGGCCGAGCTCGGTGTTGGGGCCGCTGAAGCGGTAGACAGGCACGCCGGCCTTCTGGGCCGCGGAGGTGAGCTTCTCAGCGTCCTCGGCGGGAATGTTGGAGGCGAGCACGACGAGCTTGGCCTGCTTGGCCTCGATGACCTTGGCGGATTCCTTCTGGCCGAGGGTGACCTTGCCAGTGGATGCGGCACTGCGGAGAGCGCGGTTGATGTCCATGATGATTCCTTCTCCACCGCTCAAACGGGCGGTGACTCCGGTTCCCCTTGAAGGGGGATTCGGAGACGCAACTTACGGTATATATAGGTTGTGGGGGGTCCGACGCAGCGGAAACCTCACAGACCGCATCAAACCAGGAGGGAACTTGACTGAGAATGCCTGAGCGCACATGCGAGATTTGACAGCACCGCGTTAGGCGTCCCTGAGGCCGTCGGCGATTTTGCTAGCGAGGTCATATATCTGCTGTTTTCTGTGGCGGTCCAAAGCACCAGCGAAGTTGCCCATCCGACCCAACTCAATTTTCCATACGGCCCGTGCCCCATCCGTATACTCACTAACGTGGGTCGAACAGACTGGATAGACCATTTGCACATCCGGGTGCGCCTGCTTGAGAATCCACGCCGCCACGGCCTGGAGCTTGCTTCCAGTGGGCGCGACGACGAGACGGTGACTAGATGAGAACCGGTGGTATATGCTCTCAAGGACCCGGAGTGTATCACGATATTCGAAAGTGCTTACCTCAGCATCTTCAAGTTCATCAGCGGAAACATACTGCGCTACAGTGCGGTTGATCCAAGCCGCAGCCTCCCTTCGCCACCCGTCCTCTCCCAGGTGGGGAACGCAATGGAGGACGATCAGCTTTTGAGGTGCAACCTCGCTTACCAAAGCGAGAAGCTCGCGGTGATTGAAAGTAGGGAAAGCAACACACACCACTGGGTAGCCCTGCATGACCACGCTGGAAAGCTTGGTAGTAGTTACAATCCGATTGACCTCACTTGTCAAGAAATCAGGCGTGGATTCCGGCTCGCTTGCCCGGATCAGGTCAAATTGGCTCCGGGTCGGGTAATACCGAGCGGATTCGGTATATGCGATTACGACCTCGATGTCTCTGTTTCGAAGTTCCTGTAGGACAACCGCGATTTCGAACTTGGACATTGCTGAGATGTCGACGATTAGTGGGCGGTCAGGCCGGAGCAGGCCATCTGCGGCGGCCAACTGGTCTCCGAACGACTCGGGATCGAACCGCCGGTACTCGATCCACTTCTGTTCCTCTGGAGTTAACCTCAATTGCCCAAACATCCGGCGGAAGTCTGCTACGCGGTTGCGCTCGTCGTGTGGGACGTACGTAATCGCAATCGCTCCGGTGACCTTGACCCCTGTACTTATCAATCTCTCAAGAACGGCCACTCCTCGGTCCTCGAAGCCGACCGCGCCCAGGAAAACGTACTCGCGGCCCGTAGGGAGCTCGAATTCCTCGACTTGGGGGAGATTATTCACATCAAGCGGAGCTACCATTCTGAAATCCTCGCTTGCTTTGTGACGTCATTGGGATCCCAGCCAGCACGGTCGATCTTTTCCCTGACCTGCTTGATGAATTCATCGGGGTCGTAGAGTAGAGTAATGAACTGGTGGACTTCCAGCCCCAAACTGTCTCGTTGGCTCGGAGTAAGCAGAAACGTCGGGATGAGCAGCCGCCTAAGATATAGCCGAGGAACAACTGCACCCCGCTGGCTCTTCCCTCGAGCATCCCTCAGGAACACCCCGTACCGAATTAGATCGAAATATCTTGCCTCGACCGTATTGCGGAAGGTTTCCAGGGAAATTTCCTTTCGCTTATCCTTCGGAACCAACGAGTCATAGGCCCTACCGAGTACCTGCGGCTCATCGAACGTCAGTCGTTCCCTAATCTCGATGCGGAACGCTTGCCACGGGGGGCTGGATGCCTCGTTCTTCGAGGTTCGGTTCCGCAGAATATAGTTCGAGGAGTTCCCGAAGGCCTCGGCGATTTTTCTGAGATAAGGCCCTGTCTGAGGAGCTGCCTCGACACGGTTTAGGAAGCTGGCGCCGTACGCCCGGATCGCCTTGTCTTGTTTGTCCGGCCCGATCGGAAGGGACACCCCGCCAGGTGACGAAAACACCTCGTAGGTTCCGACATTGGAGAAAATCGCCGACACGATCCTTAGAATATCCGCAATGTCTCCAGAGAACAGGTCTGAGAGAACCCCAATCCCGGAGTACTGTACTCGATGTGCTCCTTCGGTGCGCCGGATTTGACGAGCGAGCTCATTATACGAAGGGAAAGGACTCTCCCCTAGTATCCGGACGATGTCCTTGTATTCCGGATGGATCCCCTCCGCGTTGTTGAGGCGGTTATTGAGGATTTCCACCAAGAATGCCCGTCGCTCGTCCGACGCGTTGAAATGGGCGGCGAGGTCAACGACATCGTATTCGCGCGTTTCCTCAACCAGTTTCCCAGATGCGTCATAGGGATGGAAGGTAGTGAGGCTCTCCGTAGAGATTTTGAAGAAACACTCGGGCCATCGTTCCATCACAAAATCGTTGAGTGTCTGTTGAACCGGCTTAGAAACGTGAGGAAGCGAGTAATCGTCAAGGAAAAAGAACACGGGGCGGTTCTTCATCCAAGGGACAATCTGCTGCAGGAGGTTGCATAGCCCGGGCATGAAGTCGCGCGGGAGCAAGTACTCCCCAGGGCCCGCGCCTCGGCGGCCTTGCTTAAGCCAGAGGCCTACACTATGCTTCTCTTTCTCAATGAAACTGAGGAGGTGCCTCAGTACAGGTGTGCCGGTAGGTGGAACCTGATATTTGGGGAGCCACTCGGTGATATGATCTTGGAGCCTGCGCAGGGACTCTGTGTCCCATTTCCCCCGAGATTCGTTCTCGGCGAGGACAAGGGTATCTAGGACCTCCCGAAGGAGTGCAAGGTTGACGTAATGCGTGAGAATCTCGCGCTCCGCGTCTGTCGCACGCTCCTTAAGGAAGTGGAAGGTGAAATAAAGGTCACGACAGTGGTAGTAGATTCCGATATAATCAGGGGGCTGACTAGCAGAAACCTTCCCAGAGATCAACTGCGCCTTCAGACTAAGGTTCCGAAAAATCGTCGTCTTGCCACAGCCGCGTGGCCCCGTTAGAATTGTGTTGGTCCTCTCCAGGATGTACTCGTAACCTGGGAAATTGCTTGAATAAAGCCGCTGAAGGAGCTCGAACGAATCTCCAATCTGCTCACTGCTGAGATATTCAAACGGGGTGCGGAGCCGTTTGGCTGGTTTTTCTAAGGCCTTCCGTTGAATCGCGGCGCGGGATTCCCTTAATTCCGTTAAAAGCCGCCTCGGGTCTCGGACGTGATCCCCCACAGTCGGGTTGCGTTCGAGCAAGCGTTTGGTGATGAACTCCCCTAAGAAGTATTCGTAGTTCTGCCTATCCTGAGCGTCATCGAGTGCAGCGGGGTCTACATACCGTTCGAGGAGCCGGAGGCAGATGGCGGCAAGTTCGCTGTAATCATCCTTAGGTTTCAGGACGTTATGGGTCCCACCAATGCCGAAGTCTCCAACCTTAATCACGGGGTCTGGTTCGAAATGACGATCATCAACCGCGATCATCACGTTTCCTTCGTGCAGGTCCCCATGAGAAATTCCTCTGGCGGCCATTGCCACGAAGACTCGGAGTACCTGTTCGGCCAAGTTCTCGACGAAGGAAAGAGTAATGCTCCCAGGGTGTTCGGCGGCGTATTCCTTCAGGTTGCTGCCGCGGATAAATTCCGAGATGATCGCGACATAAAGGACACCATCAAATTCCACAACCTCATGCGTCCGAAACTGGATTACCTGGGGGACCCCCCCTAACTTCACCAGCTTGGCGATCTCTGCCTTCCAACCTGCCTTCAGGTTGTCCATTGGGATGAGTTTGATCGCAACCTCATCGTCTAGGTCGGGTTGTAGCGCTCGGTATACCACGCCAATCTTCCCACGCCCAACCTCGCCCTTGAGTTGCCAGTTCTTAACGGTCCGCCCCGCGAACTTGTCCTTTGGCGGAAGCCTTGAACTTACCATCTTACTCCCTCCGCAAAACGATAATCCACTCTTTTCGAGGCGGCCGGGGTACAGTTGTCCGCTTGATCCCGGCAAAGACATCATTCCGTTGCGAGACGCGGCGGAACCCCCCAACAGATTCTACTGCGAGCTCTGCGAGCAAACGCGGGACAGCGACTGGGCTTCGGGACCGTCGGGACTCACCAACCACCAAAACACAATGGCCTCCTGGCTTGAGTGCTTTCTTCAACTGCTTGAAACTGGCATCCATGAGGTCCATGAAGCGCCCCTGAGTTCTTACCCCCGCATCCAGCGGGCGGTGCTCCCCTCGACCCAGAAACCACAGTCTCAGCCTGTTATCCCGGCCGTAATCGAGGTCATTCATGTATGGGGGGCTTGTGAGAACCAAATCGACCGGGGCAGCCCCACAAGCCGCCCCCTGCGCCTTACCCAGTCTCACCGTGGTCCTGGTTTGGAATGGCAGTTCTGGCGGGACCGAGAAGACCCGACGGATCTTGGCGAGAAGTCGGGGCCGGACCGCACGCGCCTCATAAAGCTCAGGGTAGTGATCGCGGGGAAATTTGTTCGTCCGCAGGTACGGGGTAAGATGACTAGCGGGGTACGACAGGAATCCTGCCCTCTGGTGATGCAAGATTCCGAGAAGACACCCGATCAGGAAATGCTCACGACGTCGAATGAGTACATCGAATAACGCGATCGTATTCCGGAGGGTTTCCGGATGGAAGAAGGCCCGAACCCACTCGGGGACCTCATCCAAGGCAACTGCCGAGGAGAGTTCCTCAGCTTCTCCTAACCGCCGCTCCGCGCGATCAAGTGCAACGGCTAGGGTAGGAGGGGCAGCTAGCTTGGCTTTTGTTAGGGCGACGGCGTAGGGATTTAGGTCGATTGCGATAGCATGGCGACCCAAGGCTGCAGCCTCGAACGGGACAGTGCCCGACCCACAAAACGGATCCAGGACCGTCTCGCCCTCCTGAGAGTATCTCCTGAGAAGACGTCGAGCCATGATCGGAGGCATCTTACCGATGTACGGAGCCAACTGATGAAAACTTGAGACGCCCCTACGGTTTGGGATTGGAGTGACCGACCTGACTCGCCGATCGAGTTCACTGCCACCAGATGCCATCAAGGCCGCAGATGATCTGCCCCCCTTTAATCTTAATCGGGGGGTCATTCAAAGCGGGGGTGGCTCCGGGGAAGCCGGGCCCCGGGGGTAGCCCGCGCGCCCTCAGGGACCGACAGGGTTTGGGGCAGGGCTTCGGCAGGCCCAATTGGCGAGCATAAGACTTAATGATCTATAGGCGGTTGGGTCATCCGTCGCCCGAAGGCCTGGGACGCTCTGGTCGAGACCTGAGCATGGTTGACAGTCGTCCCTTGAACGAGTGTATACACGCCGTTCAATAGGCCTCACCCGCTCGACCGCTGCGCCACATCCCCGGGCGTGAGGCACCCGAAGCCGACGGTGCGGAGCCCCATGGTGGTCTCGCTCACCCACAGGATGCCGTCGCGGATGACGACGTCGCGCGGTCCGAAGTATTGGGCGAACATGGAGTAGCGGAAGGCGTCGAGGGGCGGGTCGCCTTCGGGCGCGAGGTGGGCGACGGGCGAGAGGCGCGTGGGCGCGGGCCCGTTGCCGGCCTGGGTGAGGTCGAAGACGAAGAGGCCATCCGCGAAGTGGGCGACGTACGCGTACTGGCCCACCACCTGGAGGTTGTGCTGGGGCATCGTGGGGATGTCGAGATTCCAGAGGGCCACGAGGTGCGGGGCCTTGAGGTCGGTGGCGTCGTACACCTTGAGCGCGCCCGTGCCGTACTCCTGGACGGAGACGACGAGGCGGCGGCCCTCGAGATGCGTCACCTGCACCGAGTGGACGTAGCCCTGGAAGGGATCGAGGTTCGCCATGCGCGTGACCTCCTTGGGGTTCGCGGGGTCCGTGACGTCGAGGCCGAGGATGCCCCACCACACGTTCGCCACCCACAGGAGCGGGGTGCCCGTCTCGGGGTCCACCTCGAACCAGGTGTCGTGGCTGCGCACGAGGTCGTTCCGCTCCGTGTCCCCAAGGGGCGTGAGGGCGGGACGCGCGACGCGCTCGAGGGTGCGGTTGCCGGGCTCGCCCACGATGCGGAAGATCGAGAGGTCCCGGTTCTCGCCCTTGGAGGCCGCAACGTACTCGACACCGTCCACGGGGAACACGGTGAGGAGGTGCGCCTGGGGCGCGTCGAGGGGGAACGTGGATTCCTGCCGCGGCGCGAGGGGGTCGCGCAGGTCCACGAGACGGATCTGTTCCGCGCCCGCGAGCACGAGCGTGGCGCCGTCCGCGGTGAACTTGAGGTCGAGCCCGTAGTCGCCGTCCTCGGGGTCCCAGGTCATGAGGTGCTTGGGCGCGAGGGGATCCGTCACGTCCACGAGGTCAAAACCGCCCGCGCTGTAGCGCGCCACCGCCGCCAGGGTGCGGTTGTCCTTGGTGTGGAAGGCCATCTCGCCGTGGTCGGCCGCGCCGTAGTCGTCCAACGGGTCGAGGCCGAGCACCTTCAGGTTCTCGCTGGTGTCCGCGCCCACGACTGCGGCCTCGCACGGGACGCCCGCGAGAGCGGCCTTGACGGCCTCCCAGGAAGCTGCCGGGAGCGGCCCCTCCCGGGCCACGGCCTCGGGCTCTCCCTCGGTGGCGGCGAGACACCCTGTGAGCAGGAGGGCGGGCACGAGGAGGGCGGCAAGGCGGCGCATGGGAGAGGCAGCCGCCAGGGGGTCAAAAGCCGTTGTGGTAGCCGCCTTTGGCGGCCCCGGCCGGGAACCCCCGCGGGACAGGGCTTGCGCTAGGGAACAGAAAGGAGAAAAAATTGGATGCCCGGCCGCGGGAGAGGCGGCCGAGCGGGGCCCGGGGGCCGGATTATTCAGGCTTCTTGCCCTTCGGCTTGACGTCCCCCATGAGGG
>DATMKA010000362.1:0-2962 GCA_035553595.1 Thermoplasmatota archaeon
CCTCAGGCTCCTCCTCCGGGGAGAAACGCTTGAGGGAAGCGGTGCGACGGCGGCCGGCTAGGCCCCAGGCTATCGCCGCCCGGGATCACCTTTTTAGGGGAGCGGTCCCAATGCCCGCGCCATGAGCGGCCCCCAGCCCCCCGTCCCGAAGCCCGTCGAGGAGACCCTCCAGGACCTCCGGGCCGCCTTCCGTGCTCGGGGAAGCGCCCTCGTGGCCTTCAGCGGCGGCGTGGACAGCGCCGTCCTCGCGAAGATCGCGCACGAGGAACTGGGGGACCGCGCGCTCTCCGTCATCGTGAACAGCGAGTCCTACGCCGCTTCCGAGCTGGAGGAGGCGCGCCGCACCGGGGACGCGATGGGCATCCGGTACGAGGTCGTGTTCGAGAGCGAGCTCGCGGACCCCAACTACGCCATGAACCCCACGAACCGCTGCTACTTCTGCCGCAAGAACCTGAGCAGCGCCCTCACCGGGATGGCGCGCGAGCGCGGCTACTCCGTCGTCGTGGTGGGCACGAACCTGAGCGACCTCGGCGAGTGGCGCCCCGGCCTCAAGGCCCTCAACGAGGCGGGCGCGTGGCAGCCCTTCGTGGAGCACAACGTGGACAAGGCCGGCGTGCGCGAGCTTGCCCGCCTCCTCGGTGTGCCCGTGGCGGAGAAGCCCAGCATGGCCTGCCTCAGCAGCCGCATCCCCTACGGCGAGGCCATCACGGAGGGGAAGCTCCGCCGCATCGAGAAGGCCGAAGGCTACGTGCGCGCCCTCGGCTTCCGCCAGGTGCGCGTGCGGAGCCTCGGCGACGTGGCCCGCATCGAGGTGCTGCCCGAGGAGATCGAGCGCCTCAACGGGCTCTTCCCCCAGGTGGAGGCGGCCCTCCGGGACTTCGGCTACCACACGGTGGCCGTGGACCCCCGGGGCTACCGCGCCGGAAGCATGAGCGAGGGGCTGCGGCTCCTCAACGCGTGATCACGCGCGGCGCTTCTTCACCGCGAGCACCGCCGCGGCGGCTGCGAGGATCACGAACACGGCCTCGAAGCCGGGCATGCCGCTGCCGCCGGTCTCGTTGCCGCCCGTGTTGTTCCCGCCGTTGTTGGGGCCGCCCGTGGTGCCCTCGGTGGACTGCACCGTGAGGGTGTGGTCGCTGAAGGAGGGCACGTACACCCAGATCTGGGTGCCCTGGCCGGGCACGGTGACGGCCTTTGCCTGGGCGGTGGTGGCGTTGATGATGGCCTCGAAGGGCTTGGGCGCGCTCGCTGGGAGCTGGGGCACGTCCATGCCGTCGAGGCGGATGCGCAGGTTCGTGACGTTGGTCACGTTCACGACGCTCGTGTCGAGGTTGAGCACCACCACCTTGCCGCTGGGGTTGTCGCTGGAGACCACGAAGGAGGCGCCGTTGTTCTGGATGGCGCGCGTGCTCACCTCGACGCCGTAGGACTGCACGTCCTGCAAGGGCGTGCCGTCCACGTTCACGACGGTGGCGACGGCGCCGGCCTTCCCGCGCGCCACGGCCTTGTTGAGGTCGTGGAGGGTGTCCGCGAACAGCTTCGCGCTCCGGGGGTGGTAGCCGACGCTCACGCCGTCCCCGCCGCGCAGGGTCACGATGATGGTGCGGCCCGTGGCCTCGAGGGTGGCGTTGCCGTGGGGCACCACGTGGAAGTGGGCGTTCGCGAGCGTGACGGTGTACCCGTTGTCGCGCACCTGGGTCGCGTTGGCGGCGGGGAGGCTCACCTCGTTGCCCGCCACCTCCAGGGTGAGGCGGCCCGTGAAGTTCTGGTCGCCGTTGAGGTGGATCTGCGCCGTGGGGTTGTTGTGGACTGCGAGGCCCGCGTTGGGGCCGAGCTCGCGCCACACGGAGCCCGTGATGCGCGCCTGGGCGTTCCCGAGGCCCTCGACGCGCACGTTCTGGAACAGGGGAACCGATTGCCCGGAGTCGTTCACTTGGAAGTTCGTGAGGTGCCCCACACTGGGGTGGCCGAAGGTGACGAAGCGGCCCGTGACGGTGCCGTTGGACTCGTTGAAGCGGCTGAAGAGGTTACTGCGCTCGGCCTTCTCGAAGCCCTGCCGCTGCTTCTCGGGCGTGAGGTTCTGCAGGGCCCGGGCGTCCTTGTCGGCCTGGTCGCGCATGCCGTGGAAGCCCATCATTTTGGAATGGTTGCCCTTCGTGCGGTTGTCCATGCCGCCCTGACCCTGGCCGTGACCGCCGTGGCCTCCCTGGCCACCGGGGCCTTGGGCAACGGTGAGCCCCGCAAGCAGGGGCGCTGCGGCGAGCGCGAAGGCGACGAGAACGACGACGAGGGCAGTCCGGTTCATGGCTATCCCCGCGGCGAACCCTCCCAGGGGGTATCTTCCTTGCGCCTACCGGGCCCTGACCAGGGAAGGGCGAACCAAACCCTCAAATGCCGAGGGCCCCTCCCACCCTCCAGCATGGCCAAGGACACGGGCGAGCCCGACAGGATGATTGCTTACCCGAGCGGGATGCGCATCATTGCGGCCGTTCTCCTCTTCATCGGGGCGAGCAACCTGTGGATTTCGCTCCGCGTCTTCACCACAGGCATCGCCGACGGGAACAACCTGGAGATTTTCCGCGGCCTCTTCCTCACCGCCTTTGCCGCCGCGCTTGCCGCCACCGCCGTGGGCCTCTTCTGGTTCAAGGAGTGGGCGCGCTTCACGGGCCTGTGGCTCATGGGTCTCGCGGCGGGCGTCGCGGTCCTCGGCATCATCTCGGCTCCCACGGGTGGCAACCTCCTCATGGGGCTTCTCGTGCTCGCGGCGGCCCTCAGCGTCCTGCGCTACCTCACGCGTCCCCACGTGAAGGACTACTTCGCCCTCCAGAGATAGTTCCGTCACCGCGGGGTGAAACGAACCGTTAAGGCCCCCCAATCCTCCAGCACTTGCGTGCGGTTGCTGGACAGGGTGTTGCGCCGCGGGCAGCCCCGCGAAGCGCCGGAAGCGGTCGAGGTGCCCTTC
>DATMKA010000363.1:0-5746 GCA_035553595.1 Thermoplasmatota archaeon
TTGCCGGAAGCCCCCGGCGCCCCCGACCTGGATGCTCCCCCCATCCCGAGCCCGGAGGTTCCCGCGCTGCCTGACCCCGAGGCGCCTTCCGTGTTGATCCCGGGCTACCGGTCCCTCCGGGGGCAGAGCGCCGCCGCAGAGGATCCCTTCGCGCAACCCAACCCTTCGTGCCGCGCGCCAGTTCCGTGCGTGTACGTGTTGGGGTACAACGGCACGGTCCGCCACGCGGGCCACCGCCTCCTTTCCTTAGCTGCTGGGACGGAGGCGGGGTGGCCGCTCTACGTGTGGCACACGACGGCCGACAAGTCCGGGATCGTCTTCTCGACCCTCGCGGCCTTCGTCGACCACGACCGCGAGATCCACGTCCCGCTGCTCGCCTGAGCAAGGGGCACCCTGGGGCCTCCACAGGCCCCCGGGGCCTCGGGGCGCGAGCGCGGCCCCTTACGCCACAAATTCCCGGGGGTCCGCAATCTCGCCCTTGATGGCGCTCGCGGCCACCGTGGCGGGGCTACCGAGGTAGACCTCGCTCTGGCTGTGGCCCATGCGGCCCTTGAAGTTGCGGTTGGAGGAGGAGATGCAGCGCTCGTTGGGTGCGAGAATGCCGCCCGCGGCACCCATGCAGGGGCCGCAGCCGGGGGTGCCGACGACGGCTCCGGCCTCCATGAGGATCTGGAGGGTGCCGTCGTTCATGGCGTCGAGCATGGTCTGCTTGCTCGCGGGCGTAACGATGAGGCGGACGTCGGGGTGCACCTTGCGGCCCTTGAGGATGCTCGCGGCCTCGTGGAGGTCCTCGATGCGGCCGTTGGTGCAGCTGCCGAGGAAGGCCTGGTCGATGCGCTTGCCCTTCACGGCGTCGATAGGGTGGACGTTGTCCACGCTGTGGGGGCAGGCCACCTGGGGGACGAGCTTGTTGATGTCGTACTCGCGCTCCTCGGCGAAGCGCGCGCCGGGGTCGGAGTGGGCCATGTGGGGGTACTGGGTGATGCCGCGGGCGGCGAGGTAGCGGAAGGTCTGCTCGTCGGGGGGCACCATGGCCACCTTCGCGCCCATCTCGATGCCCATGTTGCAGAGCGTCATGCGGCCCGGGATGGGCGTGTTGCGGATGGTTTCGCCGTAGTACTCCACGGCCATGTAGTTCGCGCCGTCGGCGGTGACGTCGCCGATGATGCTGAGCGTCATGTCCTTCTCGTACACGCCGGGGCGGAAGCGGCCGTTCACCGTGATCTTCATGGTCTCGGGGACGCGAAGCCACAGGTCGCCCGCGGCCCACACGGCGGCCATCTCGGTGGCGCCCACGCCGTACCCGAAGGCACCGAAAGCGCCGTAGGTGCAGCTGTGGCTGTCGGTGCCCACGATGTGCATGCCGGGGAGGACGTGGCCCTTCTCGGGGAGCACCTGGTGGCAGATGCCCTCGTTCATGTTGTAGAAGGTGGGGATCTTCTGCTCGCGCACGAAGTCGCGCACGATCTTCTGCTTGGTGGCGGTCTCGATGTCGGGCGCGGGCGTGCGGTGGTCGAGGATGACCACCATGCTCTGGGGGTTGCGGACGCCCTTCACAGGCACTTCCTTGAAGATCGTGGAGATGAGGGCCGCGTTGTCGTGGCTCATCACGAGGTCGACCTTCGCGGTCACGACGTCGCCCACGCGGATTTCGCTCGGGGACTTGCCGGAAACGCGCGCCAGAATCTTCTCGGACATCGTGAGCGAAGCCATGGAATCCACCGAAAACCGGACCAATTTCGAGCATAATCGAACCCCCTCTTAAGGATGCCGCGGGTGGCTCCCCCGGGTGCCGCGCCGGTCGGGGACCCGCCCGTTCCCTATCGATATCAGGGCCTTAGGCTTCATGAGCCGCGCCCCGGAAGCAAGGGTGGTGGTCCAAATGGCAGACATCGTGAACCGTGACTACAACCGCACCAGCGCCGCCCGCTGGTATGCCCGCATCGCCGGTATCGTGCTCCTGCTCGTGGGTATCGTGGGTTTCTTTACCCGGGACCCCCTCGGCATCAACTTCGAGCTGACGACCCTTCACAACTGGATCCACATCCTCACCGGTGCGGTGGCCCTCTACTTCGGCTTCGCCCGTATCCCTGAGGTGACGGTGGCGAACTTCGCGAAGGTCTTCGGTGCCATCTACCTCGTGATCGGCATCATCGGCTTCTTCGTGAACGACATTCTCAACGGCGCCCTCGTGCTCACCACTGTGGACGACTGGTTCCACGTCATCCTCGGTGTGGCCGGTCTCGCCACGGGCTTCATGACCGCGCCCGAGGCCGACCGCAGCCGCCTCCGCCGCCCCACGGTCTAAGCACGCCCCGCCGACGAACAACCGGCGGCGCTCCGGCGCCGCCCCTTTTTCCTTTCCTATCGAGCCCCCATGGCGACCCTTGCCGATCCCCCTCACCGGCCCCGAGCCGTCCCCGAGGGGGGCGCAAGCCGGGCCCTCCTCCGCGTCGTCGCCCCCCTGCTCATCGCGATCGGCCTCGCCGAGTTCGCAAAAGCCACGGGGAAGACGGCCGCCCTCGCGGCAGGGTCCACGCCGCTCGACGCATTCCTCCATCTGGTAACGGGAGCCGCCGCCCTCTATGGGGGCTTCGCGAACCTCCCCGGGCCCCTGGCTGTGGCCTGGGCCCGCGGCTTCGGGCTCCTCTACCTCCTCGTGGGCGCCACAGGCCTCGTCGCGGCGCCCTTCGTGGGACCGCCCGCCATGGACCTCGTGGCCGCCACCCACCTCGCGCTCGGCGCCGCTGCCTTCTGCGCCGCCGCCATGAGCCGCGCAGGCCCCCTGCAGCGCACCCACCCGGTCCCCGTCCCCAGGTCGGAGCCTTGATAGGGCCCACGAGGCTTCCGCCCGCCATGCGCTGGCCCTGGACGCGACGGAAGGACCCGAGACCCGAGGCGACGGTCGAGGGGACCCTCCGCTTCCGCTTCCAGCACCCCGCCGATCCCGAGGCCCTCCGGAAGGCCACGCGGGCAGGCCTCAAGGCGGCCGCGCGAAGCATCGCGGGCAAGGGCGCGGTCCGCGTCACGGCCGACCTCGAGGAGGGGCGCCTCGCCCACATCGCGCTGAGCGTCCGCGGACCGGAAGCCGACGCCGCGCTCCACGCGACGGCCGCCCGCGCCTTCGTGAAAACCTTCCGCGTGCGCTACCGCGGCGTCTTCGCGACGCGCGAGCTGCCGGAGGCGCTGCCGCCCCCTGAAGGGTAAGGCCGCAAAGTTCCGAGCGCTCCACCCGCTCCACTGGTTCTGCCCCGGCAGGGTTATAAGCAGAAAGGGAATATGGCGGCCCGTTCCGAAACGAAACCAGGCCGATCGTATGAGCAAGAAATTCTCCGATTTTGCCCTCGGCCCCGAGCTTCTTGACGCCCTCGCCGCGATGGGCTTCGAGTCTCCCTCGCCCATCCAGGCTGCCGCCATCCCCGTCATCCTCACCGGCCGCGACGTCATCGGCCAGGCCCAGACCGGCACCGGCAAGACCGCCGCCTTCGGCATCCCCGCCGTCCACCGCATGGACCCCGTCCTGAAGCCCCACCGCCCCGGCACCCTCATCCTCGTGCCCACGCGTGAACTCGCGGAGCAGGTGGCGGGCGAGATCAACGAGATCGGGCAGTTCAAGGGCGTGCACGCGGTCGCCATCTACGGCGGCGCGAGCTTCGGTCCCCAAATCAAGGAGCTGCGCGAAGGCGTCCCCGTGGTCGTCGGCACCCCCGGCCGCGTCATGGACCACATGCGCCGCGGCAACATCCACCTCAACGACCTCAAGCTCTTCATCCTCGACGAGGCCGACCGCATGCTCGACATGGGCTTCATCGACGACATCAAGTGGGTGCTCAAGAAGACCCCTCGCGATGCCCAGAAGCTCCTCTTCAGCGCCACCATGCCCGTGGAGATCATGAACCTCGCAAGCGAGGTCATGGACAACCCCGAGACCGTGGCCGTGAGCGAGGACAAGTTTACCGTCGAAGGCACCGAGCAGGTGTACTACCAGATCGGGTACCGCAACAAGCCCTGGCTCCTCTACCGCATCCTCGAAGCGGAGAAGCCCGACCTCGCCTTCGTGTTCTGCCGCACCAAGATCGAGGTGGACAAGGTGGCGCGCCTCCTCAAGGGGAGCGGCTTCGCCGCCGAGGCCCTCCACGGCGACATGACCCAGAAGGCCCGCAACAAGGTCATGGAGAACGTGCGCGAGAGCAAGACGCGCATCGTCATCGCCACCGACGTGCTCGCCCGCGGCATCGACGTGAGCCACTGCACCCACGTCATCAACTACGACGTCCCCGAGGACCCCGAGTGGTACGTCCACCGCATCGGCCGCACCGGCCGCATGGGGAAGACCGGGAAGGCCATCACCTTCGTCACCCGCGAAGAGTCCCGTGCCCTCCTCGACATCATGGACGTGAGCCAGGGCAAGGTCCGCCTCGAAACCGTCCCCGAGCCGAAGGAAGCCGGCAAGAAGAAGGACAAGATCAAGAAGGTCATGGACTGGCGCGAGCTCGCCGACCCCACCGGCATGGTCCACTTCCGCGTGAAAGGCATCGGCAGCCAGGACGGCGCCAAGATGATGGACCTCTTCAAGGCCATCAACAAGAAGTGCCGCTTCCGCGAAAACACCCTCGGCCACCTCCAGGTCTTCGACGACCACTTCACCGTCCAGGTCCCCGACTTCGATGCCGACTACTTCTACAACGCCTTCGAAGAGGGCAAACTCCTCGACAAGGACGTGACGGCGGAAGTCATGGAAAAGGACGACGAGGAATATTGATCCGGAACACTCCGTGACAGGGCCGTAGGCCCTGTGCACTTCGTGGCAAGGAGGGGGTTCCACCCCCTCCTTGCAACCTCCCCGGCCAGGGGCTCGCTCGCCCCTGGACCCTCGCGTGTGGGTCACGCTGGCACATCCTTTGGTGGGCTCGCTCCGACCAAGCGGACGGGGAGAGCGGCGACCTGGAGCCTATCCAGCCCGAGGACGCCGGGCGCCGCGCCTGGTGGTCCACGTTGGGATTCTCGCTCTCGCCTCCTAAGTTACCTTTAAGGCCCGGCTGCGCTTCGGAAGGGCCATGACCTGGTACCTGCCCGCCGCCACGGGCCTCATCGGCCTCGCCTTCGCGGCCGTCGTGGCGTGGAAGTACCACGAGAAGCGCCGCGTCCAGGACCTCGCCTGGGCCGGAGGGCTTGCCGCCTACGGCCTCGTGAGCCTCATCGAGGCCTGGGTCTCCACCAACCCCTGGAACCCCCTCCTGTACCGCCTCTACTTCCCCCTGGCGGCCGCCAACGTGGGCCTCCTTGGCCTCGGCACCCTCTACCTCCTGTGGCGCGAACGCCCGCCCCTCGGCCACGCCTTCGCCGCCCTCGTCCTCTCCTGCACCGTCCTCGCGGCCACCGCGCAGCTCTCCACCCCCTTCGACACGGCTGCGGCACTCACCCTCACCGTGGGCGGCGTCGAGGAGACGCGCCCCATGGGCGAGTGGGGCACCGACCTCGGCTTCAAGGCCATCCCCTACGGGAACCCCGCCCGCTGGGCCAACCTCATCCTCAACATCGCCGGCGGCCTCGCCCTCATCGGCGGCGCCGTCTGGTCCTTCGCGCGCACCCGCCACCCCGGCCTCGCCCTCATCGCCGTAGGCGGCCTCGTGGTGGCCTCCGGCGGCAGCCTCGCCTCCCTCGGCGTGGCCGAAATCCGCGTCCTCGCCCAGTTCCTCGGCGTGGCCCTCATGTTCGGCGGCTTCCTCCTCGCCTCCCGCCGCCC
>DATMKA010000364.1:0-9385 GCA_035553595.1 Thermoplasmatota archaeon
CGGCGAGGGGCCCTGGGCCCCTCGCCGCGGGAAGGGGGCTTGGGCGCGGCGGCGCGCCCGCGGTGCGCGAAACCTTCATAAAAGGACGCCCCTTAGCCCCGTTTAGTCAGGGACGCCTATGCTGTTCAAGCTCTCCCCCGAGCAGGAAATGATCCGCAAGATGGTGCGCGAGTTCGCCGAGAAGGAAGTCCGCCCCATCGCCGGCCGCATCGACAAGGAGGGGCGCTGGCCCACGGAGAACATCCCCAAGATGGCCTCCCTCGGCCTCCTGGGCATGAACGTGCCCGCCGAGTACGGCGGCGCCGGCACCGACATGGTGAGCTACGCCATCGCCATCGAGGAGCTCTCTCGCGTGTGCGCCGCCCACGGCGTCATCGCCTCCGTGAACAACTCCCTCTACCTGTGGCCCGTGATGCAGTACGGCACCGAGGCCCAGAAGCAGAAGTTCGGCGTCCCCTACGCCCAGGGCCAGAAGCTCGGCGCCTACGGCCTCAGCGAGCCCGTGGCCGGGTCCGACCCCGCCGGTGGGCAGACGGTGGCCCAGAAGAAGGATGGCTCCTACATCCTCAACGGGCAGAAGAACTTCATCACGAACGGCGGCCACGCCGACGCCTACATCGTGTTCTGCAAGACGGACGCCTCCCAGAAGCACAAGGGCATGAGCGCCCTCCTCGTGGAGAAGGGCATGCCCGGCTTCACCTGGAGCGAGCCCGAGCACAAGATGGGCATCCGCGCCGCCCACAGCACGCAGCTCTACTTCGACAACGTGGAAGTCCCTGCCGAGAACCTCCTCGGCAAGGAAGGGGACGGCTTCAAGATCGCGATGAGCACCCTCGACGGCGGCCGCATCGGCATCGCCGCCCAGGCCCTCGGCATCGCCCAGGCCTGCCTCGAGGAGAGCGTCGCCTACGCCAACGAGCGCGAGCAGTTCGGCAAGAAGATCAGCGAGTTCCAGGCCATCCAGTTCAAGCTCGCCGACATGGCGCAGCGCATCCAGGCCGCTCGCCTCCTCACCTACCAGGCCGCCTACCTGAAGGACATCGGGGAGAAGTACGGTCCCGCCGCCGCCATGGCGAAGTGCTACGCGGGCGACACGGCCATGTGGGCCGCCATCGAGGCCGTGCAGATCCACGGCGGCAACGGCTACACCACCGACTACCCTGCCGAGCGGCACATGCGTGACGCGAAGATCACCCAGATCTACGAGGGTACCAACGAAATTCAGCGCGTGGTCGTCGCGGGCGCCCTCCTGAAGGGCTGGCTGCCCCAGTAGACGTGCAGACGTCCCGGTGTGGCGGGGCTACCGCCCCGCCACACCCGCGCGAAGGCGCGAGCGGCTCTCAGGTCTGCCTTCGCGGCGCTTCGTTGTTGCTTCCTTTTCCCCGGGTGGCGGCCCTTCCCCCGGCCCGCCACCCGTCTGCGTCCTGGCTCACCCACCGTCAGAACCTTACGGTTGAGGCGACACTCTGGAGAGCATGCCACAGGCTGCACGCTCCAGGCAGCTCGAGGGACTCCGCTCCATGCAGTCGCCCCGCTTGGCCTCCTCAGGCTGGGCGCAGGCCTTGGGGCCCCTGTTGACGGTGGTCGCCGTCTTCGCGGCGGAGGTCTTTTACACTTTCGACCCGGAGTTGAATGAGCGGGTCTTCCCCGGCTCCATCCTCGCGCCCTTGCTTGCCACGGTCCTCATCGGCATCTTCGTTGGCGGCCATTGGAGCGGATGGGTGAGCGCGGCGATTGTCATCCTGTACGAGTTCTACTACCTGGCGCCGCATGGGACCCTCATGGTGGCCACGGCCTCGACTGCGCGGGTCGCAAGCATCACGGTCGGCGTCATCGTGATCACCCTCGTGGCCTCCTTGCTGCGGCAGCGGCAGGATCAGGCGCGTGCGCGGGAGCGGGCCCGCATCCAGGCCCTCGAGCAGGCGAACGCGGATCTCGAAACCTTTGCCTACGTCGTCTCGCATGATCTGAAGGAGCCGGTGCGGGGGTTGCAGGCGCTCCTGGAGGACGCGGAGGCGGGCAACCGGGACGCGCTGCCGCTCGCAAAGCGTACCGCCGATCGCTTGGCGGCGCTCTGCGACGGGCTCATCCGGTACAGCCGCGTCTCCCTCGCGCCCTCCGACCTGATGCCGGTCGACCCTGCCGTGGTGCTCCGGTCGGATGCTTGCGCTGCGATGTATGAAACGCTTGCCCGGGAGCGGGGCGCCGAGGTGCGGGTGGAGCTCATGCCGCTCGTCCTCGCGAACGATCAGCTCCTCTGCCAGGCCCTCGGGAACCTCGTGCTGAACGCCGTCCGCCACAACTCCGGGACTGCTCCGGCCGTGCGCGTCCATGCCTCCCGCGATGGGGACGACGTCGTCATCCACGTGGAGGACAACGGTCCCGGGTTCCCGCCGGAGCTCCTCGCGCGTCGCCTCCGGGGGGACCGTCCCTCGACGGTGCGAGGGGGCTTCGGGCTCTCCCTCGTGCAGCGCGCGCTCACCCGCATGGGCGGCTCCCTTGAGCTTGCGCACCGGCCCGGTGGCGGCGGGCTCGCGAGGGTGCGCCTCCGCGCGCCCTGAGAGCATCCCCAGCGGCGGCGTTACCCCGTGGAGCGGGTCCCGTGGACGAGCCCGAGCGCGCGCAACAGGAAGGCCGGCGGCGAATAGGCGAGAACCACCAGGAGGGCCGCCACGATCCCGGGCGCCTGGTACAGGAGGGGGAACCAGGGAGCGTCCACGGCGCCGAGGGCGATGCCGGCCCCGATGACGAGCACCCACTGGAGGCATGCGGCGGAGACAAGGAGGACGCGGAAGCGCTGCGTGGGGTCGCGCAGGCGGAACACGAGGGCGGCGTAGGCCACGGTGGAGGCGAAGATGGGGATGAGGACGAGGAGCGCGTAGGCTGCGTGGAGGGCGGCCCCGTCCGGGCTCGTGTCCACGAGGTGGACTTCCCAGGCTCCCACCTCGAGGTTCCAGGGACCGAGGGCGAGCTCGTGGTAGACGGCGAAACCGTACAGGAGGAAGGCGAGGACGCCGACGGGAGCGGAGGCCCGCAGGTGGCCGGTGTACAGGAAGATGAGGTGGGTGGCGAGGGCCCAGAGGGCTACCGTGATGGGGATGGGGAGGAGGGCGTGGAGGGTGCGGTGAACGCCCGGGGTGTCCACTCCGAGAAGGTAGAGGCCGGTGGAGGTGGCATTGAGGAGAAACAGGGTGGCTGCGCCGGCCCACCAGAGGGCGAGGCGGGCGCGAGCGGCTCGGAGGGCCTTCGAGGTCGGTCGCCGCCACACGGTGCGGGCCGCATAGAGCAGGGCCGCTGCGACGGTGACGGTGAAGCCCCACCCGATGATGAGCGTCGCGCTGGACAGGGAGGATCCTCCATCGGCCTGCCGCAGGGGGCCGCAGGGCGCCATGTTGGGCGCGAGGGGTTCAAGAACTTGGTGGCGGGGGGTTTAAGTCCTGATAGCCCCCGGCGCCGGGGACGGCGTCCCGGGCCGCCTCCTCGCGGGCGGCGCGCCCCGCCTTGTACTGCGCGAGGAAGGCCACCGCGAAGGTGAAGGCTGCGAGCCAGGCGGTGGCGGTGAGCTGGCTGCGGAGGCTCACCATGAGGCCCGCCGTCTCGCCCCATCCGAAGAAGAAGCCCTCGGGGTTGTCGATGCCGCGGGCGATGGAGGAGGACGTCGCGAGGCGGTAGTACAGGTAGAGGAGGTGGGCCGACAGGAGGGCGGCCACCGTGTAGGCGCCGTTGCGGAGGTACCGCCACCCTTGCGAATCCATGGGTCCGGAAGGCATCCGGGGGGCCTTAAGCGTGGCCCCGGGGGCCGGGCCGAACCGAAACCTTGTAAGGGTCCCCGCGCGCTCAGGGGCCCAACTAGGACGGGAAGCCATGCCGAACCTCAAAGTGACCGTTCAGGCC
Organism: Thermoplasmatota archaeon; assembly: GCA_035553595.1. Lineage (GTDB taxonomy): Archaea > Thermoplasmatota > SW-10-69-26 > JACQPN01 > JAJPHT01 > DATMKA01. The sequence continues at coordinate 3,895 of DATMKA010000364.1, forward strand.
GGGGACATCACCACCGTGAAGAGCGACCTCGTGGTCGTGAACCTCTTCAAGGGCGTCACGACGCCCGGGGGCGCCACAGGCGCCCTCGACAAGGCCACGGGAGGTCTCCTCCGCCACTTCCTGAAGGCGGGCGACTTCAAGGGCGACTTCAAGGACACGGCCCTCCTGTACCCCGAGGCTGCGCCCATGAAGCGCATCCTCCTCGTGGGGCTCGGTGAGCAGGAGAAGTGGACCCTCGACCGCGCGCGGCAGGTGGCGGCGCGGGTCGTGAAGCGCGCCTCCGGCATGGGCATCACCCGGTACCACACCATCGTGCACGGCGCCGGCATCGGGGGCCTCGACCCCGCCGAGGCGGCGGCCGCCGTCACCGAGGGCACGCTCCTCGGGGCCTACAAGTTCGAGCACTACAAGAGCAAGAAGCCCCAGAAGGAGGGCGAGAAGAAGCCCGAGCTCGCGGAAGTGGTGCTTCTCGAGGCGGACAAGGGGAAGCTTCCCGAGATGAAGGAGGCCGTCCGCGTGGCCACCATCATCAGCGAGAGCACGCTCTTCACGCGCACCACCGCCACCCTGTCCGGGGACGAGGGGACGCCGGAGGAGATGGCGCGCATCGCGCAGGAGATGGCGCGCGAGGTGGGCCTCAAGTGCACCGTCATGGACAAGGCCCGCATCCAGAAGGAGGGCATGAACGCCTTCCTCGCCGTGAACCGCGGCAGCGCCCGCGAGCCCCGCTTCGTGGTCCTCGAATGGCCCGGCAAGAAGGGCGAGGACACCCTCGTGTTCGTGGGCAAGGGCATCACTTTTGACTCGGGCGGCATCAGCCTCAAGCCCGGCGAGAAGATGGACGAGATGAAGTTCGACAAGTGCGGCGCCATCGCCGTCTTCGGCATCCTCCGCGCCTGTGCGCTCCTGAAGGTGCCGCAGCGCGTCATTGGCCTCACGCCCTTCACCGAGAACCTCCCCTCGGGCACCGCCTACAAGCCCGGCGACATCTTCACCTCCCTCAACGGGAAGACCATCGAGATCCTCAACACGGACGCGGAGGGCCGCGTCATCCTCAGCGACGCGCTTTACTACGCGGACCGCTTCAAGCCCGCCGCCGTCGTGGACATGGCCACCCTCACGGGCGCGGTGCAGATTGCCCTCGGCAACCAGTGCTCCGGCATGATGGGCAACAACGCGGCGCTCCTCCAGGCCATCAAGGAGAGCGCGGAGCGCACCCACGAGCGCGTGTGGGAGCTGCCCTTCTACCCCGAGTACGATGAGCTCATCAAGGCGAAGACCGGCGACTGGGCGAACACGGGCGGCCGCATGGCGGGCACCATCACGGCAGGCCGCTTCCTCGAGAAGTTCATCGGCGACTACGCCTGGGCCCACCTCGACATCGCGGCCACCGCGTGGCAGGACGGGGCCATCAAGTACAACGACGAGTACAGTCCCGGCCTCGCGACGGGCGTGGGCGTCCGCCTCCTCACGGACCTCGTTCGCAACTGGAAAGGGCTTCCGAGCAGCAAGAAGCCCGAGGGCGCCAAGGGCGACGCGAAGAGCGTGAAGCGGACGCCCGGCAAGCGGGAAACGGGCGAGGTGGAGGAGCGCGCCGTCCGCCGCACCCGGTAACTACCGCCACCCGAGCAGGTGGTGGAGCCGCGCGAGCGCGCCCGTGGGGGGCGCCGCGCGGCGCTCATGCAGCATCAGGGGCCGGGCCGCGTGTCCATGGGCGTGGAGTCGGCGGTGGGGCATGGCAACACCACCCCTGGGGCCCGGGGGACGGGTCTTGAGCCTTGTGGCATCCCCCGTCTCCACGCGGGGGAGCGGTCAGGCGGGCGGCTCGCTGCCGAGCAGGAGGAGCATTTCCCAGAAGTCCTCGTGGACGCGGGTGACGAGCCCGAACTCGCCGTGGAGCAAGCGCTCTGCGAGCTGCGGGTGCCGGAAGCTCAGCCAGACGGCGTCCACGAACCGAGACTGCTCCTCCTCCACTTCCTCGGGGACGCCCTCCAGCTGGAGGTGGATGTGCATGCGCTCGTGGGAGTCCACGAGGGCGAGGGCCTCGGCCATGTCGAGCCCGAAGCGCTCGCCAAGCCGCATCACCGCGTCCACGTCGAGCACGGTGGCGTAGCGCCAGCCGCCCTCGGGGCGCGGCCACAGGCGGAACGTGAGGCCCACAAGGTCGGGGACGCGGTACTCCTCGGGCATGGCGGGCCGCGTGGAGAGGTGGTAGGTGAGGTCGAAGTCCTCGAACCGCCAATGTAGGGCCTCCCTGCGGAGGCGATCCAGGAACTCCACGCAGGCTCAAGCGCGCCAGCGCGGAAGAAGCTGCCGCCGGGGCTTCGCCAAACCTTTATTCGGCCCCGGCGCGCATGGCGGAGCCTGATGGGAAGCCTCGAACAGGGCGCACGGAACGCGGTGACGGTGTGCATGGGCGTGAAACCCGGGGAGCGCGTGGTTCTCGTGACGGACCGCCTCGTCCCCACCGTGGGCGATGCGCTGGAGCGGGCGGCCCGCAACGTGACGCCGCACGTGACGCGGGTCACCCTGGAGGACCTGGGGCCGCGCCCCCTCACGACCCTGCCGGAGGCGCTCTCGAAAGCCGCCTCGGAGGCCGACGTGACCTTTTGGGCGACCCAGAGCGTGAAGGGGGAGCTCCCCATGCGGATGGCTTTCCGGCGGCTCGTGCAGCAGCGGGCGCGCCACGGCCACATGCCCGGCGTCACGCCCCTCCTGATGGAGACGGGAATGTGCGCCAATTACGACGAGGTGGCGGACCTCACCCTCCGCCTCCACAAGTTCGTGCAGGGGAAGCGGACGGCGCGCGTCACCAACCCCGTCGGCACGGACTTCACGGTGGAGTTCAACCCCGAGTGGCGGTGGCTTGCGGACACGGGCAAGTTCCACACCCCCAAGACGTGGGGGAACCTTCCCGCGGGCGAGACGTACACTGCACCGTTCCGTCTGCACGGCCGCATCGTCACCCACCTCCTGGGGGACCACTTCAGTGAGAAATACGGCGAGCTCAAGACGCCCCTGAGCTTCGAGGTGCGCGACTCCTGGATAGACATGGATTCTTTCAGGGGCGCTACCCCCGAGATCGTCCGCGAGTTCAAGGAGTACCTCCTGAGCGACCCCAACGGTCCCCGGGCTGCCGAGTTTGCGTGCGGCACCAACACGGGGCTCACTCGCCTCGTGGGGAATCTCCTGCAGGACGAGAAGATTCCCGGGGTCCACGTCGCCTTCGGGCACCCCTACTCCGATCTGACGGGTGCACCGTGGACGGCGAACACGCACGTGGACGTGGTCATTCTGAAGACGGACGTGTGGTTCGACGGGATCCAGGTGCAGCGTGAGGGCCAGTACCTCATGCAGAACCTTCGCTAGCGGGCTCCGGGTTTGCTCCGCCCTGGCCGAGGTAGATGCGCTTCACGCGGTCGTCGGCGAGGAGCGTGTCGGCGCGGTCCGTGAGGGCCACGCGCCCCATGTCGAGCACGTAGGCACGGTGGCTCACTTCGAGGGCCTGGTGCGCGTTCTGCTCCACCATGAGGATTGCCGTCTTCTCCTGCCGGTTGATCTCCCGGATCTGATCGAGGACCTGGGCCACGATCTTGGGGGCAAGGCCCAGGGAGGGCTCGTCGAGGAGGAGGAGGCGCGGTTTCACCATGAGGGCCCGCGCGAGGGCGAGCTGCTGCTGCTCGCCGCCCGAGAGGAGGCCGGCGCGTTGGGTCGCGCGCTCGCGGAGGACGGGGAAGCGGTTGAGGAGGGCTTCCATGCGGTCGCGGATGGCGGCTGCGTCCGTGAGGGTGTAGGCGCCAAGCTCCAGGTTCTCGCGGACCGTGAGGCTCGGGAACACCACCTGGCCTTGGGAGACGAAGGTGAGGCCGTTTGCGATGAGGCCTTCCGGGGGCGTGCCCGTGATGGGGTTTCCCTGGTAGCGCACTTCCCCCTTCGTGATCTTCACGAGGCCCACCACGGCCTTGAGGGCGGTGCTCTTGCCCGCGCCGTTGGGGCCGATGAGGGTCACGATCTCGCCTGCGTCCACGTGGAAGGCCACGTCATGCAGGATTTGGACGGCGCCGTAGTAGGTGTCGAGCCCCTTCACGTCGAGCAGGTGCTCTCCGGTCACGCGTTCGCACCTCCGAGATTGGGGTCGTTGGGGTCGCGCCGCTTCACGCCGAGGTAGGCCTCCACCACGCGGGCGTTGTCCCGCACCTCGGCGGGGGTGCCGTCGGCGATCACGTGGCCGTAGTCGAGGACGACGATGCGGTCGCTCACGCCCATGATGAAGTTGAGGTCGTGCTCCACGATAAGGAAGGTTTTCCCCTGTTTGCGAAGGGTGCCGATGAGGTCGAGGAGCTTGCGGCGCATCGCGGGGTTCACGCCCGCCATGGGCTCGTCGAGGAGGAAGAGGTCGGTGCCGAGGGCGATGACGCGGGCGATCTCGAGGAGCTTCTGCTGGCCGTAGCTGAGGTTGCCAGCGGGGACGTCCTCGCGGTGGCGGATGCCCACGAGGTCCATGAGCTCGCGGGCCCGCTGGAGGTGCTGCTGCTCCACGCCGCGCCACCCCCCGAAGAAGCCGCCCAGGAGCGTTTCCCCCGGGTGGTCCTTGAAGGCCATCACGAGGTTGTCGCGGGCGCTCATGGTGGGGAAGTTGCGGATGATCTGGAAGGTGCGGCCTACTCCTTGGCGCGCGATGATGTGGGGCGGGGAGCCGTCGATGCGGCGGCCCCGGTAGCGGATTTGGCCGGAGTCGGGGGTGAGGTAGCCTGTGATGAGGTCGAAGACGGTGGTCTTGCCGGCGCCGTTGGGGCCGATGAGGCCCACGATCTCGCCCTCCTTCACGTGGAAGGTGCAGCCGTCCACGGCCTGCACGCCCCCGAAGCGGATGCGGACGTTGTCGAGCTCAAGCAGGGCCACGGCGCCACCCCCTGAGGCGGGCCGCGACGCGGCGCACGGTTTCACGGACCGTCCAGTCCCGGCCTCCCATGAGGCCGCGCGGGCGGAAGATCATGACGAGGACGAGGATGGCGGAGAACAGGAGAATTCGGAGGGCGCTCCAGTCCACGTCCCAGTCCACGGTCTCGGAGGCGAGGACGCTCGTCTGGAGCGCGACGTGCTCGAACACCACGTACAGGACGGCGCCGAGGGCCGCGCCCAAGGTGCTGCCGAGGCCCCCGAGGATGACGATGACGAGGGCCGTCACCATGAAGGCGAAGCTGAAGACGCCCGGGGAGAGGACGCCCACGTGGTGGATGTAGATGCTGCCCCAGAGGCTCGCGAGGGCGGCGCTCACGAGGAACGCCGTGAGGCGGTACCCGCTCGTGTTCTTCCCAAGGGACTTGGCGGCGATCTCGTCGTCCTTCTGGCCGCGGAGGACGCGCCCGTAGGGGCTCTGGGTGAGGCGGCTCACAAGGAGGTACGTGAGGGCGGCGAGCCCCATGGTGAAGAGAAGCTCGGTGTGGGCGTACGTGAGGGGGAAGCCGGGGATGGTGGCGTCGCTCGGGAG
>DATMKA010000365.1:0-12558 GCA_035553595.1 Thermoplasmatota archaeon
CCGCGTACACGCCGAGCCCTCCCGCAGCGCCCTCCGCGTACTCGCCCTCCAGGTAGAGGACATGGATAACGGCGTCGGGAGACCCGTGTTCGTGAGTCCGCGAAGCCTCAGCGAGGCGGTGGATCTCCGGCACCGTCCAGCGCGCCTCGGGAGTGGACTCGAGGGACGCCTCCAACCGGATCTCGATGTTTTCCTTGCTCGTGACTTCCCTGAGGGTGCGTTCGAGGTGGTCGAGCGCGTTCTTCGCGGGCGGGGAGGTGGGCGGGTGGTCGATTTCGACCACGAGCTTCGCGTAGGGGTCGCTGGAGAGGACCTCGCGCGCGTAGCTCGTGGGATCCAGAGCGGTCCGGAGCTGGGAGGCGCTTAGGCACCCGGGAAGGGCCGCGAGCGCAACGGCGACGAGGAGGGCAGCCACCCGGAGCATGGGTTACCCCACGACCTTCTCCCACTTCTTGAGCTTGAGCACCTTGCTGAGGCTCGAGCCGCGCTCGATCTCGGCGCGCAGCCGGTCCTCCGTCTCCTTGATGTCGACGGCGCGGTTCGCGATCTCGTGGGCCTTCTCCTTGGGGACCACGACGACGCCGCTCTCGTCCGCCACGATCCAGTCGCCGGTGCGGACGCGCTGGCCGCCGCACTCGATCTCGGTGCCGATCTCGCCAAAGCCCTTGGGGTCGCCGGCGTTGGGTTGGATGTGGCGGGCCCAGGCGGGGAACTTGATGCGGCGGATCTCGTCCACGTCGCGGATGGCGCCGTCAATGATGACGCCCGCGATGCCTTTCTTCGCGCAGGTGTGGGTGGCAAGCTCGCCCCAGACGGCCTTGTGGCCGCCCTCCACCTTGATGACGAGGATGGTGCCGGGCTCGGCCTCATCGATGCTTTCCACGGGCTTCGCCCAGTCGCCGTCCATGGTGTGGACGGTAAGCGCGGGACCCACGGCCTTCACGCCGAGGGTGACGGCGTTTATGCCGAACATGGCGCCCTCGCGGTGCATGGCGTCCGTGACGTTGGGGGCGGCCGCAATCATGAAGGCCTGCCGGATCTCGGACTCCTTGTACTTCTTCATGCCCGCGCTCTCGAGGACGCGAACCTCGTCAATGGCTTGGCGGAGGCGCTTCGTGGCCGCCGTCGCGTCCTGGGCCTTCGTGACGGCGCCGCCCACGATGATGACCTGCGCGCCCGCCTGCACGATGGGGGCCACCGTCTCGCTCGTGAGGCCACCGGCGACGGCCACCGGGAGCGTGGTGGCGGCGATGACTTCCTGCACCATCTGCAGGGGGGACTTGCCCTTCATCTGCTCGTCCACGCCGTAGTGGAGACCCACCAGGTGGGCGCCGAGGGCTTCCGCCTCCTTCGCGCGCTTCGCCTTGTCGGCGACGCCGATGAGGTCCACCATGATCTTGCCGCCGTACTTGCGCGCCGCTTCCACGGCCTCCCGGATGGTTCCGTCGTCGCTCACACCGAGGATGGTGACGACGCCGGCGCCGGCCTTGATGGCGATCTCCGTCTCCGCGCCGCCAACGTCCATCGTCTTCATGTCGGCGACGATGGTCTTGTCGGGGAAGGCCCGCTTGAGCTCGCGCACGGCGTTGAGGCCCTCGGACTTGATGAGGGGCGTGCCGGCCTCCACCCAGTCGGCCCCGCCCGCGACGGCCTCCTGGCCGATTTCGAGGGCGCGGTGGAGATTGTAGACGTCAAGGGCTACCTGCAGAATGCGCTTCTCCGCCAAGGGAGACACCAACCCGGGATAGGAGCCCCTGGTAAATAGGATATGGGTCACCGCGGAGGAGGTTTCCGGCTCGGGGTGGGACCTGTCTCCCGACAACCCCAAAACCGCCTCGGGAGATGGCGAGGCCGCTGCACAGGAGGCAGCCCCATGACCGCCCGCACCCGAACCCGCCTTCTCGTCCTCTCCCTTGCCGCCTGCCTCGCCCTTGTTGCCCCCGCGGGCGCGGGCCTCACGACGCCCGCCACCCAGGAGGCCGCCGGCCCCGAAACCTACCTGTTCGACACCACGGACCCCAGCACCCTCCAACCCTCCGCTATGACAACGGAGGAGATGGAAGCGCTGTGGGCGATCCTGCAGATGATTGACGGCGGCGCGGCCCTCGCGGAGGAGCTCCCGCCGGGCCTGCGCGTCGTCACCCCCACCCTCGAAGGGAAGGAGGTGCCCATGAGCGCCGCCTCGCGCACGGACGACAAGTCGAAGCCCGTCCTGTTCGTCCACGGCCGCGACAACTACAACATGGGCGGCTACGGCAACATGCGGAACTTCTTCCTCAACCAGGGCTACTCCGACGTGCAGCGCATCGGGTACTACGGCGGCGAGTGCAACGTAGAGCACCGCGCCGAGCACCATGGTGACCACAACAAGCACTACGGCGGCTCCGGTGAGCACGTCACGAAGACGGGCTGCGTGAGCGGCACCACCCAGATCCATGACCTCGACACGAACATCGAGCACCTCGCCTACCACCTCGCGTGGATGATCTACGACCACTGGACCGTGAACGGCGTGAAGGTGGACTACGTGGGCCACAGCATGGGCGGTCTCCTCATCCGCTACGCCCTCGCCAAGCAGGGCACCACGGACTTCCCGCCCCACCTCCTCGTGGAGGACGTCACCACCTGGGGAACGCCCCACGGCGGCCTCGGCACGAGCTGGTGCAAGCTCAGCACCTGGAGCGACGTGCGCCAGATGTGCAGCGACTCCGCCTTCATGACCTGGCTCAAGAACAACGCGCAGAACCCCCAGGCCAAGCAGTGGAGCACCGACTGGACCCTCGTTGGGAGCGACTGCGACGGGTGGGTGGCGTGGAACCTCGCGGTGGACATGAAGGCCAACCACAAGGTGGTCCACGTGAGCAACCCCTGCTACGGCCACAGCGACTACTACGCCGACGTGAGCACCACGAACGACGCCGTGGTGGACTACATGGACGCGCCCTCCACCACCTGGTACCGCTGGTCCTCTGCGCCCCACTCCGGCAAGTGGGCCGTGAACGCCGCCTACCTCGGCACGTGGTAAAGGCAGAAACGGGGGCGCTCGCCCCCGTGCCTATTTCTTTGGCCTGCGCGCGAACCGCGTGGCGATTAAACGAGCCCGGAAAGCAGGTCCCGTAGCGCCGCGCCCGGGTCCTTCGCCTTCACCACACCAGAGGCGAGGAGGACGCCGTCGGCGCCCAGCTTGAGGGCCGCCCGCAGGTCCTCGCCCGTCTTGACTCCGGCGCCGCAGAGGACGCGCACGCGGGGGTTCGTCTCCTTCGTGGCTTTCACGGCGTCGGCCACGATCTGGGGGTCGGCGGTGGTGACGCTGATGTCGCCCCCGATGAGCTCTGGGGGCTCGATGGCCACGTACTCGGGGCCGAGGGCGGCGGCTGCGCGGGTGGTGCACACGTTGTTCGTGCAGACGACCCGAGCAAGCCCCGCGTGCTTGAGGCGGTGGAGGGTGTCGTCGAGGGCGGCAAGCTCGAGGCGGTGCTCGGCATGGTTGAGCAGCGTGCCCCGTGCGCCCGCGGCTTTCACGGCCTCGGCCGTGATCCACCCGGTGCCCGCGCCGGGCTTGAGGGCATCCACGTGCTGGGCCCACACGGGGAGCGTCGTGGCCTGGGCCACGCGCCACAGGTCCACGGCCTGCACGGCCACGGCCACTTCGGCGCGCGCGCCGCGGGCCGCCTCCTCGAGGGCCTTCGTGAGGCGCACGGCGTTCTCGCCGGTGGCCTCCGTGTAGACCTTGTAGTTCACGAGGATGAGGGGACGCTGCGCCTCGGTCATGGGCGGGATACCCCGGCGGTAGGGCTTAAGATTAGCGCCCTGCCACGGGGGCCGCGGCCTCCAGGCGGGACAGCCCCAGGAAGCCCTCCGCGCGCCAGGCCTGCTCCATCTGCGCAAGGCCCTCGCGGATGGTGGGGTACCGCGGCGCCCACCCGGTGGCGGTGCGGAAGGGCGCGCTCGACGTGACGGTGGGGACGGTCAGCATCTTGACGGCGGCCTCGCCGGCCGCGAGGCGCGCAAGCCACACGGGGACGTGCATCGGCTTCGGGGCGCCAAGTCGGCGCGCGAACTCCTCGAAGAACTCTCCCGCGGGGACGGGCCGGTCGTCCACCACGTGCCACAGGCCGGGGACGCCCCCCTCCAGGGCCGCGGCGAAGGCGGTGGCGGCATCGTCCAGGTGGAGGAACCCGATGGGGGTGTCGCCCTTCCCGACGATGGGGACGCGCCTGGCCTTCAGGCCCTGCGCCATGCCGCGCAGGTGGGCCGCCTCCGGGCCGTAGAGGAAGCCGAGGCGGAGCGTCGTCACCTTGAGGCCGAGTCGCTCGCCCTCCGTCTCCGCGATGCGCTCCGCATCGAGGGCGGACGCGGTGATGCGGTCCGTGTTGGGTGGGGAGCTCTCCGTGAAGGGCCTCCCGTCGTTGGGCCGCGCGAGCCACGTGATGCTCTCCTGCAGGTAGTGCCGCGCGCCAACCTTCGCCGCCGCCTCAAGGAGGGCGCGGGTGCCGTCGCGGCGGATGCGATCATTGGTGGCCCAGTCCGAACCCTTGGGTTTCGTCGAGGTCGGGATGTGGGTTGCCGTCCGGATCACGGCCTCCGCGCCTTCGGCCGCCTTTGCGAGGGAGGAGGCATCGAAGAGGTCCGCGCGGCGCGGCTCAGCCCCGAGCGACCGGAGGACTCGTTCATTCTCCTCCGACCGCGCGAGGGCGGCTACCTGGTGACCGCGGGAGACGAGTTCTTTCACGAGGGGACGACCGATGGCGCCCGTGGCGCCCGCCACAAAGACTCGCATACGGGCCCCCCATCGCGTGGCCCATCGATAGCTCCTGCGCTCGAACAGTATTTACTGTAGGGGGCCGGAACGCCCAAGACCCCCTGCGGGGATGGGGCTTCATGCCCTCCCCGCTGCCCCCGGTCACCCTCAAGGGCGAGCACGTCTGCCTGGAGCCTCTCCGCCTGGAGCACGCGGAAGAGTTGTGGCCCGCCGCGAGCGAGCGGAGCCTGTGGGCCTACATGACCTTCGACGTGGCGAGCGTGGAGGATCTCCGGACCTGGATAGGGCTCCGCCTGCGCGACCGGGACGCAGGGACCGCCATCCCCCTCCTCCAACGGGATGCCCGCACGGGTCAAGCCTTCGGGAGCACAAGCCTTTTCGACATCGATCTCGCCCACGGTCGCATGGAAATTGGGCACACGTGGCTCGGGGCCTCGCACCGGCGGACGGCGGCAAACACGGAGGCGAAGCTCCTCCTCTTCGCCCACGCCTTCGAGACGATGGGCGCGAACCGGGTGCAGCTGAAGTGCGACGCGCGCAACCTGCGGAGCCAAGCGGCCATCGCGCGCCTCGGCGCCGTCCGCGAGGGCGTCCTCCGCAACCACGTGGTGCTTCCGGACGGGTACGTGCGGGACACCGTGATGTTCAGCGTCGTGCGGGCCGAGTGGCCCGCCGTCCATGGCCGCCTCGGCAAGCTCCTGGCTCGCTAATTAGAGGATGCGGTCCACGGTCACGCGGCCCGGCGTGGACACCGTGAGGAGAGACCCCTCAGGGACCTCCCACCAGGCGTCCTCGTCGTCGCCGAGCGGTTCGCTTGCCACCATCGCGTAGGGACCGAAATCGCCGACGCCCTGGTACACGGAGAGCTCGCGGCGGAAGCGCGTGATGCAGAACCCGTTCTCGCGCATGAGCAGGAAGTTCATGCCGAGGGGCTCATCCCCGTGCTCGGGCGTTTTGGAGAGGTCCTTGAAGACGGCCGCGACGGAGGCCGCGGCCACCTGGACGGGGACGTCAATCTTCCCCTCGCGCGCGAGGAGGTCCGCGAGGATGAGGTGGAACACAAGCTCGCTGTCCGTGGTGCCGCGGATGCGAGCCCGCAGCTCCGGGGGAAGGAAGGCGAGGCGGCGGTGGCGCTCCTCCGCCGTGAAGGGGACGGTGCCGTTGTGGGAAAAGGCCCAGGGACCGTGCCGGAAGGGGTGGGTGTTCTCCTCGTTCACGGAGCCCACGCTTGCCCAGCGGATGTGCGCCAGGAGGGCCGTGGCGCGGGCGCCCTCCGTGGCCTTCAGGAACTCGGGGTCGTCCCCCGCGTTCGTGGCACGCTTCACCACGTCCGTGTGGCCCGGGGCAAAGCGGGCGATGCCCCACCCGTCACCGTGCTCGGAGGCGAGGGCGCGGAGGGAAGGCTCAGGACCACACAGGTACTGATCGAGGCGCTCGGGCCCCGATCCGAGGAAGGCGAAGAGACGGCACATGGCCTTTGATCCCGGCGCTGATCGTATAAGCCCGGCGGCAAGCCGCACCCTGCCCTTGCCCGGCAAGCTTGAAACGGAACGATAGCGTCGAGAGTCCCATGGCCGCCGAGGATCCCATCCGCCGCCGCCTGCTCCGGAACATCGGGCTTGCCGCAGCCGGTCTCGCCGCGGCCTCCGCGACCCAAGGGGCCGGCGGAGTCCTCCCTCTTCCCCCAGCCCTGCCCGAGCCGGACGGGGTTTCACCCATTGCAGAGCGCAGGGTCCGCTACGCGGGGGCGAAGGCGGTAGCGGGGCCTGCTCCCAGGGGATTGCCCCTCCTCCCCCTTCGTGTGGGCGAGTTCGGGTACCTCGAGGTGGCGCCCACGGCCTGGGAGCGCTACCGCTACTGCGGGTCGGAGCGCGCGCCTGGCCTCCGCTCAGACTATAAGGGCGACAGCTACCTCCGCTTCCACCTCGACGAAGCGGCCCGCCTTCAGGGCGCAAACCCCTGGTATTCGCGCCGCGTTGGGGACCGCATCCACCAGGATGACCTCGTTCCTGGTGGGGACCGATCGAGCGCGAAGTTCCGTTTCCGAAGCGAAGGGGAGGAGGGAATCAACGTCCTCCAAGGTGTCCTTTTCGCGGTTCCCCACGACCGCCTCGAGTTCACCTCCGAGGCCGCGGAGGAGATGGCCCGCGACGCCCTCCAGGTGCCGAACTTGGTCGCGTACTATGCGGCCTGCACCCACTTCTGCTGCACCGTCGGCCACCAAGAGGATCCCACGGCGAAGGCCGTCAACGCCTGGGACCTCCTATTCTGCTCCTGTCACCTGGCCCGATTCGATCCTCGCGTGGTCCACGCCGACCACGGCCTCATCTCGGGAGCGTGGGAACCTTGATGACCGCCTCCTGGAAGCACGCCTTCACGGCCATCACGCTTGTCGTGGGGGTGGTTCTCGCCGGATGCACCGCGCCCTCCGAAGGGGCAAACCCCGTCCCTACCGTGAGGGAATGGGCGCGGGCGATGGAGGTCACCGCCTTTGCCTCCGCCGCCCTCCATGTCGATGCCTCGGAGGTGGCGGTGGCGACGCTGAAGAACCCCGGAACCGTCCGCCTCGCCCGCTTCACGCACGGGGGCGACCTCCTGTCGCACACCTGGCTGAACGTGAGCGGGGTGACGCAATGGCCCGAGACGCACCCCACCCTCCACCGCTTCGCGAACGGGAGCTATCTGGTGGTGGCGACTGCCGTGGGGGCCCCGCCCCCACCGGACTCCGACCTGGCGGAGACTCGGTTCCTCGTCGCCCACTTCTCGGGAGAGGGCACGCCTCAAGGAGCAATCCGATCGCCGGACACCTTCCTGAGCCCCGCGTACCGCTATCCTTGGAACGGAGTCTCCGTCGCCCCAGGGGACGGGACGCTCCTGGTTCTCACCGGTGCGCCCCTTTCCGAAAGGACCGACCCGGACCGGGGGATTGCCGTGGCCGTGGGGTACGATGTGGCCACCCGAACCTTCGGCTCGATCCAGCAGCACAAGATCGGGATACCCCTTGTGGCGGAGGCGCTATCGAACGGGACCGTCCACCTGAGGCTTGGCCGGTGGGCCCCCGAGGCTCCGGGGGCGCAAGCCTTCCTCACCCGAGCCGGCGACCTCCTGGGGCTCGAACCCTGGACTCCGACCCACGAGCGCGTCTACCTGTACCGGGCGAGCCCATCCCTGAGCGGGACCAAGGTGGCCGCCCTCGCAAACGTTGAGCACTCCGGTGGAGTGTACCTGTTCGTTCCCGACAGGCCTGGTCACTTGGGCCTCGGCCCGGGGGCTCACCCCGGAAGCCCGCTCCGCTGGGGCAGCACCGGGGTTGCCCTCCTCTCGCCTCTCCTGAACGAGACCCATCTCCCGAGCGGTCTCACGCTCCGCCTGTGGACCCCCTCAGGCAACCTGACGGGGGAACGGACGCTCGCGCAGGGATTCCCCCTTCCGATGAGGGACCTCGACCTCCAGGAAGGCCCCGAGGGCACGTGGTATGCCCTTGCCCTCGGCCCAGGCCGCACCCCAGAGGATCCCACCGCCGTCCTCACCGTGGTCACGCAGGAGCTCCTGCTCCTCCGCCTCGACCCCGCCACCTAGCGCGGGTTGCCTCCCGGGAAAGGGTTATGCCCGCCGCTCTCTTTGGGAGCGGCGTGGCCCTCCGATTCTACGGCGCCTGCCCCCGCAACTGCTACGACACCTGCGGCCAGTGGGTGACCCTCGCGGAGGACGGGAGCCTCAAGGTGGAGGGCGATGCGGAGCACCCCGTCACGCGCGGCTTCCTGTGCGGAAAGGGCTACGCGAACGTGGACCTGCACGACCACCGTGAGCGCCTCCTCCACCCCCTCCGCCGCGTCGGCCCGAAGGGACCGGGGAAAGGCTCCTGGGAGCGCATCTCGTGGGACGAGGCCTTGGACGAGATTGCCCGGCGCATGACCGCCATCGCTGCGCAGGGGACTCCGGAGCGCGTGCTCGAGTTCCACTACTCGGGCCACATGGGCTTCCTCAACCGCTACTTCCCGCTGCGCCTGTGGCGCGCCTTCGGGGCCACGGAGACCCTCGGCACCATCTGCGCCGCCGCCGGAGGACCCGCCCTTTCCCTGCATTACGGGAACAGCTTCGGCCTCTACCCCACGGATTACGCCGAGGCGGATCTCATCGTCGTGTGGGGCAGCAACCTCGCGTGGTCGAGCCCTCACGTCTTCGCCCTCATCAAGGAGGCGGCCCGCAAGGGAACCCCCGTGTTCGTGGTGGACCCCCTCGCGAGCCAGACCACCAAGATTGGAACCCACCTGCAGGTGCGGCCCACCACGGACGTGGTGCTCGCCCTCGCTGTGGCCCGCGAGCTGTTCGAGCAAGGCCTCACGGCCGACGAGTTCCTGAAGAGCCAAACCCTGGGCGTGGAGGAGTTCCGCGTCCACTGCGCGCCCTGGACCCTGGAGCGCGCCGCCGAGGTCACCGGCGTCCCGGCGGCCCAGATCCGCGCCCTCGCCGAGGCCTTCGGCCGCGCGAAACGCCCCGCTGTCCACATCGGGTTCGGCGTCCAGCGGAACGTGAACGGCGGCGAGATCGTGCGCGCCGTCGGGCTCCTTCCCGCACTCCGCGGCGCCCCCCGCGGGTTCTACTTCAGCAACGGGAACCTCACCTACCGGTGGGACATTCCCTGGCTCGGCGGCGCGCACCTGCGGAAGGGCACCGCCACCCTCAACATGGTGCAGCTCGGGCGGGCCCTCCAAGAGAACCGCTTCGACATGGTGTTCGTGTGGAACGCGAACCCCCTCGCCACCCTCCCCAACCTCCCCCTCGTCCGGGAAGGCATGCTCCGCGAGGGGCTCTTCACAGTGGTGCACGACCTGTTCCTCACGGACACCTGCGACTACGCAGACATCGTGCTCCCCGCCACCTCCATCTTCGAGAGCCCGGACCTCGTCCCCGGCTACTACCACGAGGTCGTCCACCTCAACGAGCAGGTGCTGCCCCCTCGCGGCGAGGCCCGCAGCAACCACCGCATCACCCTCGACCTCGCCTCCCGCCTCGGGCTCACGCATCCGGAGCTGCGCGCCGGGGAGGAGGCGACGCTACGCCAACTCGTGGACACCTGCCCCGACCTCCCGTGCAACTGGGAGGCGCTCAAGGAGCGCAAGCGCGTCGCGCTCCACCGGCCGGACCCCACCGTCTTCCCCACGCCCTCCGGCAAGGTGGAGTTCGCGAGCAGCGTCGCGGCCTCCCGCGGCTTCACGCCCCTCCCGAAGCCCGAGTGGGTGGAGCGCCGGGACGAGTTCCAGCTCATCACGCCCACCCACGCGAGCGTCATCAACAGCACCTACTTCCACCTCGCCCCCTTCGCGCCGCGCCTCGAGGTGAACCCCGAGGACGCCGCCGCCCTAAGGCTCACGGAGGGCGAGGAGGCCGAGCTCTGGAACGAGCGGGGCCGCCTCCGCCTTCCCGTGACCCTCACGGCCCGCGTGGTGCGCGGCAGCGTCGTCACCTTCGCCGTCCCCTGGGTGAAACACCAGGCGGGGGGCGCGAGCGTGAACGACCTCACCTCGGACGACGTGCAGGCCTACGGCGGCAACGCCACCTTCGTGACCACCTTCGTGAAGGTGCGGAAGGCCCCTACCCCGGAGGGGTGACGTCGTGGCCGAGAAGCGCCGCCGTCTCGCGCGCCTCCTCACCCTCGCGGCAGCCGCGGTGCTCCTCTTGGGCACGGCCGGGGTCCTCTTCGTGAGCTACCAGACGGCGAACAACCTGATCCATCCCGAGCGGATCCTTCCCCCGCCCACACCCGGCACGCTCAACCTCTCCTACGAGAACGTGACCTTCAACAGCACCGACGGGACGCGCCTCACGGGGTGGTGGATTCCGGCAGACAGCACGCCCGCGGACAACAGGACGGTGCTGTTCCTTCACGGGTTCACCTCCTCGAAGAACCAGAGCCTCCACGTGGCTCCCTGGCTCCACGGGGCGGGCTACAACCTCCTCGCCTTCGACTTCCGCGCCCACGGCGAGTCCGAGGGCGAATTCACGACCGTGGGCGACCGGGAGCGGTGGGACGCGAGCGCCGCCGCAGGCTACCTCCAGACGCGCCCAGACCTCGTGGGGTGCGCCCCCTCCTGCCCCTTCGCCCTCATGGGGTGGAGCATGGGAGGCGCCGTCGCGCTCCTCGTCGCGCCCGACCTTCCGCACCTGCAGGCCGTGGTCGTGGACAGTCCCTTCAGTACCCTCCGGGAGGCCTCGGCGAACGCCTTCACCTACTTCACGGGACTGCCGCGGTGGCCCTTCGGCCCCATCGCCGTCTGGTTCGCGGAGCAGGAGACGCGCGCGGACCTCGACCAGGTCACGCCCGTGGAAAGCATTGGTCGCCTTCGCGCGCCCCTCCTCATGATCCATGGCACCGCGGACCCCGTGGCTCCGCCCTCGGAGCACGACCGCCTCAAGGCCGCGGCGGAAGCGAACGGGGTCCCCCTCACCGCCTGGATGGTGAGGGATGCGGCCCACGTACGCGGCCACGGGATTGTGCCCGAGGAGTACGAGCAGCGCGTCGTCGCCTTCCTGCTCCGGGAGATGCCCCCGTAACGGAAGGGTTTTCCCTCCGGGCGGCGGTTCCTTGCCCATGCAGAGCCCCTTCCGCTCCGACCTTCTCCAGGGCCAGACCGTTCTCGTCACCGGCGGCGGCACCGGCATCGGGCGCGGCATCGCGCTCACGGCGGCAGCCCACGGCGCCAACGTCGCCATCGCGAGCCGCAAGCCCGAGCACCACGGCGTCGTGAAGGAGATTGAGGCCATGGGGCGGAAGGCCCACGCGGTGGCCTGCGACGTCCGCAACCTCGACCAGGTGATGGCCATGGCGGAGGAGGTCGAGACCCGGGTGGGTCCCGTGGACCTGCTCGTGAACAACGCGGCGGGCAACTTCCTCGCCGAGTTCAAGGACCTCTCCCCCAACGGGTGGGCGAGCGTCATCAACATCGTGCTCAACGGCACCTTCAACGTCACGAAAGCCGTGGGGCAGCGCATGCTTGAGCGCGAGCGCGGCAGCATCGTGAACATCGTGGTGAGCTACGCGTGGGGCGCCGCGCCTTACACCTCCCACTCGGGGGCGGCGAAGGCCGGCGTCCTCAACCTCACGCGCACCCTCGCCATCGAATGGGCGCCGAAGGTGCGCGTGAACGCCGTGGCCCCCGGCCCGGTGTTCACCGAGGGCGCCTTCGGCAACCTCGCGATGGCGCCCGAGCTTGGCGAGCGCATCATCGACGGCGTGCCCCTCAAGCGCCTCGGCACGCCCGAGGAGATCGCGCAGGGCGTCCTGTTCCTCCACGCACACCCCTATATGACGGGCGAGTGCATGACCATCGACGGGGGCCAGTGGCTCAACCACCCCATGTTCAAGCTCCCCGACAGCATCGGCGGGCCCTGATCAGGAGAGGCGGCGCGCGAGGGCCAAACGCACCTCGTCGGGGACCGGCGTCATGTCGAGGACGTTGAGCGTCGTCCCCACCTCATCCAGGAACCGCCAGGCGTCAAGGCTTGTGAGATCCTCCGCGATGTGCGCCGTGGCCATCAGGCGCTCATGGAGATCCAGCAACGTGCCGAGAGGCTGCGGCAGGTGGACCCCTGCAGCGTCCGCTGCCGCAAGGAGCGAATCCGCTGGCACGGTTGTCCCGCCGGGCGCGAGCTTCAGGCAGGTCCCCTCCTCCCAGGCCTCCCGGAGGCATGCGAAGGCGGCCTCGGGGCAAAGGGGCGCGAGGTGCCGCGCCTCCAGGAGAAGGTGGGGCCACCGGGGGTGGGGCGCGGCACCTCGCGCCCCTTTGCCCCGAGGC
>DATMKA010000366.1:0-15552 GCA_035553595.1 Thermoplasmatota archaeon
GGCGCTCGCTGGGGCCGGGGCGGGTGCGAGCGTGGGCGGCGCGGAGCGGCAGCGGCATAGGTCAGCGGCTCAAGGGAACTCGGACAGCATCCAGTACTTGTTCAGGGTCGCCATGGTCTCGATGAAGCTCGTGAGGGTCACAGGCTTGAGGATGTACCCCGCAACGTTGAGGTTGTAGGCCTCGACGCGGTCCTTGTCATCGTTGGAGGTGGTGAGGACCACCACGGGCGTGGCCCGCAGGTCGGGGTCGGCGCGGAGCTCCCGGAGGAACTCGATGCCGTTCATCCGGGGCATGTTGAGGTCGAGAAGGATAAGCCTTCTCTCCTTGGGGATGCGGCTGCCCGTCTTGCCCCGGAGGAACTCGAGGGCCTCGACGCCGTTGCCGGCGACGTGGAGGGGGTTCATGATGTTGTTCTTCTTGAACGCCCGCCGGACGTTCATCACGTCCACCTCGTCGTCCTCCACGAGGAGGATGTTGATCATCTTGTCGGTGGGGGGAGCGGGGGGCGTGTTGGTGGTGGTTTGGGTCAAGAGTGTGCCTCCTCGTTCTTGGGCCAGGTGAAGCTGAAGGTGGAGCCCCGGCCCTCGTCGGAATCGATCTCGACGCGGCCCCCCTTGTTTTCCACGACCTTCTTGACGATGGCGAGGCCGATGCCCGTGCCCTCCACCTTGTCCCTTGCCTCAAGGGTCTGGAAGATGGCGAAGATGCGGTCGTGGAAGCGCGGGGGGATCCCGCGTCCGTTGTCCTTCACGCTGAAACGGTACTTGTCCCCGAGGTCTTCAACCCCGAGGGTGACCACCGCGTCGTTCCGGCTTGGGTGGTGCTTGATGGCGTTGCCGATGAGGTTCTGGAAGACCTGCTGGAGGCGCAGGCGCTCCGTCCGCAGCTGCGGCATGCTCTCGGGCATCTCCAGGCGGAAGCCCGGAGGCGGCGCGAGCAAGTCCACAATCTCCCTCACGAGGGCGCCGGAGTCGACGTGCTCGGGGATGCCGCGGACGCGGCCCACCCGGCTGTACTCCAGGATGGCGTCGATGAGGGCTTCCATGCGGTTGACGCGGCCGCGCAGCAGGTCGAGGTGCGTCCGCACCTCGGTCGGGACCGTGGTCCCGAGGTCCTCCTCGATCCAGCGCGACAGGTTGGCGATGCCGCGCAGGGGCGCCTTGAGGTCGTGGCTCGTCACGTAAGCGAACTGGTCGAGCTCGCGGTTGCTGCGCTCGAGGGAGTCCGCGAGGCGGGCGAGCTCCTCGGCGCGCATCTGCGCGGAGCGGTAGAGCGTCGCGTTGTCGAGGGCGATGGCGGCCTGACCCGCGATACCGGCAACAATCTGCTCCACCTCCTCGCTGAAGCGCCCGGGCTCGGGGTGGCCGAAGAAGAGGCCACCGATGACGGTGCCCGTGCGCGAGACCACCGGCACCGCCAGGTAGGATCTCACGGGGAGGTGTCCCTTGGGCATGCCGTTGTGGGGCGCGTTCTTGCCGTAGCGCGGGTCCTTCGTGACGTCCTCCAGGCGCACGATGCCTTCACCGCGGAAGGTGGGACCGAAGAGCTCCGTGGCCCGCGGCATGGGGAACTTCGAGAAGGCCTCCCGGGGAACCCCGGAGATGGTGTAGAGGGTGTAAGCCTCGCCCTTCTCGTTGACGCCGTTGTAGAAGAAGGCGCCGAACTTGGCGCCCGTGACTTCCGTGGCGGCGTCCGTCACGAGCTGGAGGACGCGGTCGATGTCGAGCTCGGCCGAGATGGTGGAGCCCACGCGGTTGAGGGTGGCGAGGGTGCGGGCCTGGTCCTGCAGCGCCTTCTCGCGAGCCTCCTCCACCGTGACGTCGCGCACCTCGATGACGGCACCGAGGCGCTCCCCGTTCTTCTGGACGGGAGCCACGTTGTAGCGCACGGGGAAGAGCGAGCCGTCCTTCCGGCAGAAGATCTCCCGCTGTCCCTTCAAGGGAACGATTTCCGCGTTCGCCTGGTCGATGGGGCATTCCTCCATGGGGTAGGGGGACCCGTCGGGGCGGCGGAAGTGGACCGCGTAGTGCAGGGGCTTGCTCCGGATCTCCTCCACGTCGGCGTAGCCCGTCATGGCGGCGGCCGCGGGGTTCATGAAGATGGGGTACCCGTTGGCGTCCATCATGAAGAGCGCCGAGCCGGCGTTGTCCGTGATGGTTTTCGTGAGCTCAATCTGGTAGCGGAGGTTCTCCTCGGCGCGGGCGCGCTCGATCGCCACGGAGGCAAGGCGCGTGGCCACCGAGATGATCTCATGGTCCGCCTCCGTGGGCGTCCCCGCCGTCGCGGAGTACACGGCCCAGGTACCGAGGAGCTCCCCGGATTGGCCGAAGATGGGCGTGGACCAGCAGGCCCGCAGCCCGAGGGGGAGCGCGAGGGCACGGAAGTCCGCCCATAGGGGGTCCGTGGCGATGTCCTCCACCACAACCTGCTTGCGGAGGTAGGCCGCCGTTCCACAGGAGCCCACGCCGGCGCCGATGTCGATGCCGTCCACGGCGTTGTTGTAGTGGTCCGGCAGGCTCGGGGCCGCGCCATGCCGCAGGTGCTTGCGGTCGTCGTCCACGAGGAGCACCGTGTAGTGCCGGCCCGTGGACTGGCCCTCGGCTTCGCGGCAGAGAACCTCGAGGGTCTCGCGGAGGGGAGCGCCCTCGGCGATGGCTTCGAGGACGCGGCGCTGCCAGGCGAGGATCTGGCTGCGGTGCCGCAGCTCAAGCTCGGCTTCCTTGCGGGCCGTGATGTCCGTGCAGGCGCCCGCCATGTAGAGGGCACGGCCGTTCGCGTCGCGGATCATCTGGCCGCG
The DNA here is from genome assembly GCA_035553595.1 of Thermoplasmatota archaeon. Taxonomy (GTDB): domain Archaea; phylum Thermoplasmatota; class SW-10-69-26; order JACQPN01; family JAJPHT01; genus DATMKA01. The sequence goes on from DATMKA010000366.1 coordinate 2,799, forward strand.
GTCGAGGAGCCAGTGAATGCTTCCGTCGGGCCAGACGACTCGGAACTCCATGTCGAAGTCGGCTCCTTCCTGGATGCAGCGGTCAAGGGCCTTCGCGAGGGCGGGGCGGTCCTCGGGGTGCACCATGGAGGCAAACTGGTCGAGGTGGCGCGCGGTCTGGCCGGGCGGGAGGCCGAAGAGGCGGTCGAGGTTGTCGTCCCAGTCCAGGGCGTTGGTGGCGAGGTCCCAGCGGAAGGTGCCAGTGGAGGAGGCGTCGAGGGCGGCCCGCAGCCTTTCCTCCTTCTCGCGGAGGGCGGCTTCGGCGTTGCGGCGCTCGGTGATGTCGGCCACGATGCCCATCATGCGGACAGGCTTGCCGTTCTCGTAGGCCACACGTCCCTGGGCGGTGATCCAGCGGAGGGCGCCGTCCGCGCGGTGGATCTGGCACTCGAAGGTGAGCTTGCCCCTGCGGAGAGCCTCCTCGAAGGCGTTCTTGACCATCTCTTGGTGCTGGGGGAGCACGTGGCCGAAGAAGCGCTGGGCGCCCCACTCGGTCACCCCGTCGGGGTACCCGAAGATTTGGTCATGGCGCAGGGAGCGGACGGAGGTGTCCGCGACGAGGTCGAGGTCCCAGGCGCCAAGCTCGGCGGCCTTGAGGGCCACGTCGAGGCGCTCCTTTGCCTCGCGGATCTCGACCTCGGCCCGCTTCCGCTCGGTGACGTCCATCATGCTCCCGATCATGCGGATGGCCTGGCCAGCGGCGTCGCGGATGATGAGGCCGCGGTCGAGGATGGCGCAGTAGGTCCCGTCCGCGCGGCGGAACAGGTACTCGTCGCTCCAGGTCGTCTCCGTCCCGTCAATGGCGGCGTGAATGCTGTTCGAGACCCGTTCGAGGTCCTCGGGGTGGATCCGGCTCGTCCACGACTCAATGCCGGGCTCGATCTGGTCAGGCGTGTAGCCGAAGGCGTGGAGGAAGTTCTCGTTCCACCAGAGGCCTCCCGTGCGGAAGTCCCAATCCCAGATAACGTCGTTGGTGGCCTTGGCAAGCATGTTGAAGCGCGCGTCGCTTTCGCGGATCTTCGCCTCCGCGCGCTTGCGGTCGGTGATGTCGCGGGCGATGGCGGAGGCTCCAATGAGGCGGCCGCTCCCGTCCCGGATGGGAGAGACCGTGAGGGAAACGTCGAAGCGCGTTCCGTCCTTCCTCACGCGCACCGTCTCGAAGGGAGGTACCAGGTCTCCGCGCGCGATGCGGGCGAGAATCTCCCGCTCCTCCTGAAGCTTGTCCTCGGGAACGAGGAGTTGGATGGGCTTGCCCACAATTTCCTCGCCCTTGTAGCCATAGAGGCGCTCCGCGCCCGGGTTCCAGTCGGCAATGGTGCCATCCGCCATCTTGGCGTACACGGCGTCCTGGGACTGCTGCACAATGGCGGCGAGGCGCGCGGCCGCGGCTTCCGCCCGCTTCCGCTCCGTGACGTCGCGGCTGCTTGCGATAATCTCCACGGGCGTGCCCGTCTCGGGGTCGCGGACGGTCTGGGCGGAGGCTTCGAGCCACACGTAGTGGCCCGCCTTGTGACGGTAGCGGAGCGCGAGCGTGTAGGAGTCGGGCGTCTCCAGGATGGCCTCCACGTCGCCGCTCGCGCCAGGGAGGTCGTCGGGGTGGACGAACTCGATGGACTTGCGGCCGATGAGCTCCTCGGGCTCGTACCCGAGGATGCGGCTCACGGAGGCCGACACCCACAGGTAGGTGGTGTCGAGGCCGTGGCGGGAGATCATGTCGCCGCTGTTTTCCGCGATGAACCGGTAGCGGGCTTCGCTCTCGCGCAGGGCGGCCTCGGCCTGGCGGCGCTCCGTCACGTCCTTGAACACGGTGACGGCGCCCTTCACCCGCCCATCCTCGTAGATGGGCGTCGTGACGTACTCCACGGGGATGGGGGTGCCGTCCTTGTGGAAGAAGAACTCGTCCGTGCAGTGCGCCGTGGGGCCGCCGTGGGCGGCCTTGTAGATGTGGCACTCGGGCGCAGGGTAGGGGGACCCGTCGGGCTTCGTGTGGTGGATGATGCCGTGGAGCTTGTGGCCCACGGCTTCCTCCATGGTGAAGCCGAGCATCTTGAGGCCCGCGGCGTTGATGAAGGTGGTGACGCCGTTCTCGTCCACGCCGTACACGCCCTCACCCGCGAAGTTGAGGATGAGCTCGAGGTGGCGCTTCGTGCGCTCCAGGTTCTTCTCGGCGCGGATCTTGTCGCTCTCGTCCGTGAACATGGCCACGGCCGCCGTGAGGCTGCCTGTGGAGTCGCGGATGGGGGCGGCGTTCACGCGGAGGATGATTTTCTCGCCGTCGCCGCGCTCGTACAGGACTTCCTCGCCGACGACGAGCTCGCCCTTCAGGATGGCTCGCGCCAGGGGGTACTCCGTGGGCGCATAAGCGCTGCCGTCCGGCTTCCAGGCCTTGTAGTGGCGGTACTGCTCGATGCCTGCGGCGGGGATGAAATCGTGCTTGAGAATCTCGTTGAAGCGGTCGTTTGCGAGGAGGAGGCGCCCCGAGGCGTCTGCAAGAACGACGCCCGCAGGCATCTGCTTCAGCACCGTCTCCATGAGGGCGCGCTCTCGCTCGAGGCGGGCCTCGTTGGAGCGGAGGGCGTTCTCCATGTCGTAGCGCTCGGTGATGTCCTCCACGGTGCCCACGTGGCCGAGGCGGACGCCCTTGTCGCCCACGACGGGGGCGGCGCGCACCAGGGTGCGGCGAACGGTGCCGTCGGGATGGATCCAGCGGAAGGAACCCGCGTAGGTGGGTGTCTCTCCGCGGGTGTAGGCCATCCAGGACTTGAGGGCTGCCTCGCGGTCCTCGGGGTGGATGAAGGAGGCCCAGCCCGCACCCATGGCCTGCTCGGGCGTGAAACCGCAGATGGTTTGCGCGGAGGGGTTCGTGTAGGTGGCCTTCCCCTCGGTGTCGGCCATGAAGATGCCCACCGGGGAGGAGGCGCTGAGGGAGCGGAAGCGCTCCTCGGACTGGCGGAGGGCGCGCTCGGCCTCCCGCTCCTCCGTGATGTCGAGGAAGGTGACCACGGCGGCAACGATCTTGCCCTTGCCGTCACGGACGGGCGCGGAGTTGCAGAGGATGAGCACGCGCTCACCGTCGGGCCGGAGGTATTCGATGACTTCACCGGTCACGACCTCGCCCGCGAGGGAGCGGGGGAGGGGCCACTCGTGGGGCTCGTAGGGACGCCCGTCGGGGTGGAAGCCGCGGTACTGGCGGTACTCCACGAGGTCGCCCGCCGGCTCGAAGGATCCGCCGAGGATGGCTTCGACGTGGTGGTTTGCGATGATGATGCGCGCGGAAGGCGCCTCGGCGATGAGGACGCCGGCAGGCATCTGGCGCAGCACCGATTCCAGGAGGGCACGGTCGGCGGCGAGGCGCTGCTCGTTCTCCTTCAGCATGGCTTCGGTGCGCTTCTGCTCCGTGATGTCGCGCAGGAAACCGGTGAACACGGGGGGATCGCCAGGGATGCGGACGATGGCGAGCTCCGCCTGAAAGACGGTGCCGTCCTTCCGCATGGCCGGGAGCTCCATGCGTTTCCCGAGGACGGGGCCCTCCCCAGTGCGGAGGTAGTGGGCCATGCCGCGGCGGTGGCCTTCCCGCATGGTGGGGGGCACGATGAGGTCGGCCATGTCGCGGCCGATGGCCTCGGCGGGCGTGTACCCGAAGGTGGCCTCCGCGGAGGGGTTCCACTCCAGGACCTTCCCATGGTGGTCGATGGTGATGATGGAGTCGAGGGAGGCCTCGAGGATGGCGCCGCGGCGTGCGTTGCTCTGACGAAGCGCTGCCTCGGAGTGCCAGCGCTCCACGAAGAGGCCCATGAGGCCGCCGAGGCTGTCGAGAGCCCGCAGCAGGTCCTGGTCTGGGGCGCGGCGGTCCCGGGAGAAGAACTCGACCACGGCGGCGGTGCCGTGGCGGGAGGGCACGGGAAAGGCGACGGCGGCGTGGAGGCCCGAGGCGGCGGCAGCCTTTGCGCGGGGGAAGGCGTCGCTTGCGGCAAAGTCGGCCACCCACAAGGGGGTCCCTTCGGCAAGGACGCGGCCGGGAAGCCCCTCGCCGCGGGCCAGGATGCGCCCTTCACTGGCTTGGCGGAAGGCGCTGCTCGCGAGGTGCGGCGCTTCCCAGTGGAAGCGGCAACCGATGCGTTCCTCACCGTCCATAGCCATCCAGAGAGCCCCGGCTTCCCACCCGAGGTAGCGCCCGATGGCTTCCAGGATGCCGGGAGCGGCTTCCTCTAGGGAGGCGGCGCGGGCAAGGCGGGAGGTCACCTCGTGCTGGAGGCCGAAGCGGGCCTCCGCGAGCTTGCGGCGGGTCACGTCGAGCATGATGCCGCGCATGTGGGTGGGCTTGCCTGTGGCGTCCCTGCTCACGTAGACGACGTCGCGGATCCAGACGACCCGGCCGTCCGCGGCAATCATGCGGTACTCGAACTCGTGGTCGCGGGCCGCCACGGTCTCGGAGTGGCAGAAGCTGGTGGCGTAGGCGCGGTCGAGGGGGTGGATGTGGTCTGCCCAGAAGGTGGGGCTTGCAAGCCACGCGGCGGCGGGGTAGCCCAAGAGGCTCTCGACGCGCTGGCTCACAAAGGTGAACTGGAAGGTGGCGGGGTCAGCTTCCCACAGGACTGCCTCCACGCCGTTCACGAGGTTCTCGAGACTCAGCTTCGCGGCCTCCGTCTCGGTGAAGAGGCGCGCGTTCTCGACGGCGATGCCGGCTTGGCGGCCGAGGGTCTCCGCGAGCGCCACCTCCCTCGCAGTGTAGGGGCGTGCGCCCTCCCCGGCGCGCACAAAGGAGATGGCGCCGAGGGCGCGGCCACGGCTCGTGATGGGGACCACCATGTAGGAGCGGATGCCGAGGCTCCTTACGATCTCGAAATGCTCTTCGCTCTGGCAGGCGGCGCGCAGCAGCTCTTCCGTGACGGTCTCGACGAAAACCGACTGGTTTTTCCGGACGACCTCCCCGGGGCCCTGGGGGGAGTCGAAGGTCGGCGGGTAACGGCGCTGCAGTTCTTGGGCGAGGGCTACCTTCCGGGAATCCACATGGGCGACGGCAACGCGCTCGAGCGACTTGCCCCCAGGGGTCGCAAGGTCGATGGTGCACCAGTCGGCAACGTGGGGCACCGCGAGGGCGGCCACTTGGCTGAGGACTTCCCTCACGTCCAGGGACTGAGCGAGGAGACGCCCCGCCTCGAGAAGGAAGTGGGCTTCCTCGGGGGCGGGACTGAAGGCAGCACCAAGGGTGACGGGAACGGGGGTGGGGGTGGTGCGGGTTGCTCCGGCTGGCGTGAGCTCCATGGCGGACCCTCAATAAGACGCGCAAGGCCCCCTTGGGCAGGGGGCGCTCAAGATACGGGGGACTCGACTTCCGTGCCTTAAGTGCATCGCCTACTCGCGTGGACGCCCAGGCGGGAACCTCAGGAGAAGAGAGCCATTTCCGGTGGATCGGGTCCAGGGCCGGAGCTAAAAGGGAGTTGGGCTGCCTGCCGGAGCGCGCCCTATTCGAGTTCCTTGAGGCTGATCTTGACCTCCCGCAGCTCCTCCTTGAGGATGTGGCGGGTGGTCTTGGGAGTGTAGAGGTCCCCGGCCATTGCGCGGGCGATGACCTCGTCCTTCGTGGGGACGGGCTCGTTCTTCCGCCACACGTCAAGGAGGATGTCCTTGGCGTGGTAGTTCACGAGCTGGACGGGAGCGTGGGGAATGCGGAGGCGCTTGAGGGCCTCGAGGCGGTGGTGCCCGTCGAGCACCGTGAGGGTCTCCCGGTCCGCGAGAATGGGCCTCGTGATGCCTCCGGCCTTCCGGATGGCCTCCACGAGCTCCGTGACGTGCTTCTCCACAATCTGCTCGTGAGGCTTCAGGGCCTTCACGTCCACGATCGCAAGTGTTGCTTGGAGCCCGTCGCTTGCCGGCATACCCTTCACCGCGTTTCCCAGGGGACGAGGCCGTCCTTGCGGGCCGGACCGAAACCGGCCTCGCGGAGGTGCCCCGCCACCCGTTCGCCGCGCGGGTATGTGAGGATTGCGGCTACCCGGGTCCGCTGCTCGCGCTCCATGACGTCCTCAATCTTTGCGGCGAGGAGCCTCTCCTCCTCGAGGAGCCGGGGGCCCATCTTGGGGTCCTCGCGGGCAAGCGCGTCCAAGGCGCGGGCGTACCCCTCCTCGTCCTCGGCAAGCAGGTCGGTCTTGCGGAGGTGGTGGGTGAAGCGCAGGCGGGTGAAGGGCCCGGGCTCGTGATGGCCCTGGGAAAGCGGGAGATAGAGGAGGCGGTTTTCGCGGGCGTAGCGCGCGGCGGCCGCGAAGGGGTCGCGGTGCTCGACGCGGCCGAAGCGCGTGAGCCCTTCGCGGAGGCGCTGCTCCAGGAAGCGCTGGGGCTCCGGCTCCTTCCCCTTGAGGAGCGCGTCCTCGACCCGCAGGGCCTCCTTGAGGGTGAGCTCCGCGCAGATGAGGTCGGGGTCCAGCTTGCGGAGGGCGTCGTGAACGCGGACGGCTTCCCCGGGGCGGCCGGGGACGACCTGCAGCAGGGTGAGCCGGGCGGGCCCGAGCTGGACCAGGATTTCCATGCCCAAACCACCGGAGGCGCCCGATTTATACCTATTGAACCGAGTCTGGGCTGCCCTCGGGGGCCTGTGATAACAGGAGGGGGCGCGCGAACCAGCGGCTGCGGAACTCGTCCGGCGTTCCCGGGTCGTAGGTGAGGGTGCCAAGCTCCACGAAACCCCGCCGCTCGTAGAAACCCCCAAGCCAGGGGTGCCCCGCGTCAATCTCGAGCCGTGCCTCGGCGGCGCCCATCGCGCGCCCCCGCTCGAGGGCGAAGGCCAGGAGGTCTGCCGCGTGGCCGTCGCCGCGGGCCGCGGGGTCCACGGATAGCCGCCGCACCTCCACCAGGGGCGTGAGGGCCACAGCGGCAAGGATGCGGCCTCCCTCCTCCCGCACGTACACCTCGGAGGTGGCGAGGAGGTGCCGCACCACCTCGGGGGCAACGGCGGACGCATAGTACTGGAGGCCCAGCTTCTCATTCTCCTGGTACGTGCGGGCGAAGAAGGCGCTGAGCGCTTCCGCGTCCTCCTCGCGTGCACGCCGGACGCCCTCGGGGAGCTTCGGAGTGAGCGCCTTGCGGAACTGGAAGTACCGTTTTCCGCCCGGGATGTCTAGGCCGCCCACGTTGCGGAAGCCGGCGCGCTCGTAGAACCGGGGCAACGCCCCCTCCGCCTCCGCCGTGAGCGTCATCATGCGGGCGCCCGCCGAGGCGGCCTCGCTCTCCAGATAGCCCAGGAAGGCGGAGCCGAGGCCTTGCTTTCGGAGGGGCTCGGCGACGGCGAGGTGGCGCAGGTGGGTGCGCTGGTCGAGGCTGCCTGTGGCGACGAGGGCCCCGGCCTCATCCTCGCCCACATAGACGCGGGCGTTTGCGAGAAGGTCCCTCAAGTGCGCCTCGGTCCAGGCGGGAGCGTCCGTGGGCCACGCGGGCATGGGGAACGCCTCTTTCAGGAGCGCCTGGAGGCGCGGCAGGTCGTTCGGGCCGGCGCGGCGGAAGCGGACCTCGGAAGCCATGATGCCCCATGCCGAAGCCGGGAGAAAAGCGTTGGCCCGTTACCGCAGGCGGGCGAGCATGAGGACTCCCGACAACGCCCCGACGAGGGCCGTGAGGGCTTGGGCCCCGAGCATGCCCGCGTCGGCGCCGCCGGGCAGATCCACGATAAGCCAGCCCCCCGCCGCAAGCAGGAGGAAGCCCAAGGGACCGACCACGAAGCCCGCGGCCCGGGCGAAACGGACGCGGCGGCTGAGCGCGGCGGCAGTGAGGGCCGCAAGGAGCGCGCCCGCGAGAACGACGACGGCCACGAGCACGTAGGCGACGGCGCCGAGCTCCAGGTAGGGGTTCGTTTCCGCAGCGCGATAGAGGAGGTAGGCCTGGCCCACGAGGGCAAGGGCCAGGAGGCCGGAGAAACGGGAGGCGCGGCGGATGCCTGCGGCGGAGCGGGCCATTGCGTCCCCATCAGTGGGGCAGGGACAAAAGACTTCGGTTTCCGTTTGGCGTTTACCCCTTCACGACGCCGATGGGCTTCATGCGGGCCACCTTGCGGCTGATGCCCGCGCCGTGGCAGACGTCCACGACCTCGGTGACGTTCTTGTAGGCCTCGGGCGCCTCCTCAGCGGCGACGCGGAAGCTTGCGGGCTTCACGAGGATGCCGCGCTCGGCAAGCTCCGCCACCACTTCCTCGCCGCGGCGCGCACGCGTGGCGGCGGTGCGGGAGAGGATGCGGCCGGCGCCGTGGCAGTTGCTGCCGAAGGTTTCCTTCATGGCCTGCTCGGTCCCGGCGAGGACGTAGCTCGCGTTCCCCATGTCGCCGGGCACGAGCACGGGCTGGCCCACGCTCCGGTAGTCCTGGGGGATGAGGGGGTGGCCCGGGGCAAAGGCGCGGGTGGCGCCCTTGCGGTGGACGTACACCTTCTTGCGGCGGCCGTCCACGATGTGCTCCTCGAGCTTCGCGATGTTGTGCGCCACGTCGTACACGAGGTGCATGTCCATGCGGTCGGCGCTCTGGTGGAACACCTGCTGAAAGCTCTCGCGCACCCAGTGGGTGATGAGCTGGCGGTTTGTCCACGCGAAGTTCACGCCGCAGCACATGGCGCCGTAGTAGTTCTCGGCCTCGCGGCTCTTCACGGGGGTGCACGCAAGCTGCCGGTCCACGAGGTTCACGCGGTAGCTGTCGGCGGCCTGCTCCATGCTCTCCAGGTGGTCCTGGCAGATCTGGTGGCCGGCGCCGCGGCTGCCGCTGTGGATCATGATGCAGACGTGACCGGGGCGGAGGCCGAAGGCCTCGGCGGCCTCGGGGTAGAAGATCTCGTCCACGCGCTGAAGCTCGAGGAAGTGGTTGCCGCCGCCGAGGCTTCCCACCTGGGGCGCGCCGCGCTTGCGGGCCTTGTCGCTCACCTTGCCGGGGTCGGCGCCGGGCATGGTGCCCTCGTGCTCGATGTGCTTGAGGTCCTCGGGCCACCCGTAATCGTTCTCCACGGCCCAGGCGGCGCCGCGCATGAACACCTCCTCGGTCTCGCCCCCTGTGAGGCGGACGCGGGCCTTGCTGCCCACGCCCGAGGGGACGTTGCGGAACAGGGTGTCGATGAGCTCCTTGAGCTTGGGGCGCACCTCCTGCTCCGTGAGGTTGGTGCGGATGAGGCGGACGCCGCAGTTGATGTCGAACCCGACGCCGCCGGGGGAGAGGACACCCTCCTCGGCGTCGAAGGCGGCAACGCCCCCGATGGGGAAGCCGTAGCCCCAGTGGATGTCGGGCATCGCCATGGAGTGGCCCACGATGCCGGGGAGGGTGGCGACGTTCGCCACCTGCTGAAGGGCGTTGTCCTGCATGAGGGCGGGCAGCATCGCTTCTGAGGTGAAGACCTTGCCCGGGACGCGCATCCCGGGGAGGTGGGTCTTCGGGATCTCGAACCGGAAGGGGTCGATCTGACGAAGCTCGCCGCTCCAGACCATGGGGTTGACCGCTCACCGTGAAAACGGGAGTCTCCTTAAGGGTTCCTTTTCGAAGCCCGCCCGGCCCGTGGCTTCAGATGTCGAAAATCACGTACACTTCCGGCGGGTCACGCGTGACCACGAGGTCATGGAAGGTGATGGCCTTGATCTCATGGACGTGCCCGTGCCGCTCCTCGTCCAGGAACTCACCCCACGCCTCAGCCTCCACGACCCCCGCCTCGGGGTCGAACCGCTTTACCCGCACCTCCCGGAAAATGAATCCCTCCGTGAGAATCAGGAAGTTCAGCTCGTCCAGGAACTCCACGAGGGCGCGCTCCGCGGACCCTGCCTTGATCTCCACCACGCGGAAATCGTGGAGCGTCACCGTCCCCGCATCGTCGAGGATGTAGTCCACCATCCCCCGCGCCGCCTCCGCGAAAGCCTCCGCGAGCGAAGGCGCCCACGCCCGCACCCCCAAGTCCGCCGTGTGCTCCACAAACTCGTACCCGCGGACCGAGCGCGCCATATCAGGCGCCCGAACCAACCGCGCCCGCTTAACCCTGGCGGCCCCCTTGCTCGCCACGAAATCAATTTATAGGGGTTCCGCATTCTTAGGGTGCGCAGCCCCGCGGGACCCCCGCGAGGAAATGCAGCATCGCGCTCGTACGCTAGTGGTAAACTTCAACCTTGCCAAGGTTGACTCTCGGGTTCGAATCCCGACGAGCGCACTCAAACAGCTGGAGGCGTCGCCTCCGGCGACGCCTCGCTTTTTTCGTGCGCTCGTCGTCCCTTCGCTCGCTGCGCTCGCTCAGGTCCCGACGAGCGCACTCAACGCGCCCGACACCGCGCTCGCTCACGTCCCGACGATCCCGCGGCCCAACCCTTTTCCACGCCAGAGCAGTTCCGATACCACCTTGCCGTCCTCGGCAGGGAGGTTTGAGCCAATGCGCGCTTCCGTTATTGCCGTCGCGGCCCTCCTCGTTGGAGCCGCCCTTGTCGCGTTCGCGCCCGCTGCGAGCGCGCTGCCCCCGACACCCGGCTACTACTCCGGGTGCCCTTCGCACGATCCTGAGGAGCCCCACCCCTGCGACCCCGTGGTGTGCGACTTCTGGCAGTGCACCAAGCAGTGGGTCTACGACGTCCGCGAGTGCATGCTGGAGGACGCTGCGGCCTGCGTGCTCTCCTGAGCCCGGGCGGCCCCGGCCGCTCCGTTTCTTTTCTCCGCAGGGATGGCCCTAAGCAAGCCATCGTCAACCCGCGGGGGGCAGCCCCCGCGGGGCGAGCGCGGCGGTGAAGGCATCCACCAGGGCGCGGAGTCCCTGCGGCTGCACCCAGTTCAGCACGTGCGGCCCCGGGAGCGTCGTGAACTCCCCCGCGGGCAGGAGCGCCGCCACCTCCCGCGCCCACTCGTCGGGCACGATGACGTCGCGGTCGCCGCGCACCACGATGGCAGGGGCGTGCACCTGCGGCAGTTTCGCCTCGATGGGGTCGTGGACGGCGTACAGGGAGGTGCGAAGCGCACGGCGTGGACCCATCTGCCAGAAGTCGAGGGTTTCCGTAACGAGGAGCCCGAGGGGCTCGCGGGCGGAGTCGCGGAGGAGACGGCCCACCTGGCGCCACCAGGAGCGCGCGTGCCGGTCCATGGTCGGACCCACAAGAATGAGGCCCTCCACGAGATCCGGGTAGCGCGTGGCGAGGTCCACCGCGATCTGGCACCCCATGGAGTTCCCGAGGACCACGGCGGGCCCCACCTGCTCCGTCTTCATCCATTGGGCAAGGGCGTCCGCGAGCTGCGGGATGCTGAGCACCTCCCGCGGCTTCGTGGACCACCCATAACCGGGGAGGTCGGGGACGAAGACGCGGTACTGGGTGCCGAGGGCCTCCGCGGTTGGGATCATGTAGCGGCTGGAGACGATGAGGCCGTGCACGAGAACGAGGGGCGGCCGGCTGCGGGCCTCCGGGGGACCGGCAGCGTACCGGTAGTGGATTGTCCAGGGGCCCACCCCGGAGCGGCGCCGCGCGAGGGCGACCCCTTGGCGCTTCCGGAGGCGGGGACCCATGCGGGTCCTTCCGGGCGGGAGCGCGAAATAGGTTGTCGCAGCGTCGCCGATTAGCTGCCTGCGCGGTGGTACTCGGCGTCGCCGATGGTGAGGCGGTCGGGGGTAACGGCGAGGGTTTGGGCGGAGGACCCGTCCTCTCCCGCAAGCACGAGGTGGCCGCCGAGAACGAGGAAGCGGCCACCCACTTCTCCCTCACCGGGGGCCGTGAAGTGGAAGGACCCGTCGGGCCGGAACGCGAAGGCCGGCCCGTCCTCGTGCCGCCACGTCCCGACGAGGGGGCCGCGCAGTTCGGGGTTCTCGTCGAGGGCGCCGAAGCGGACGCTCGCCGCGAGCTGGTTCACGTCGCGGATGATCGCATCCGCCGAGTCGAGGGGCGCGATGCCGCCCACGACGGCGCCGAGTCCCTCGGGTGAGAGGAGGACACACACCTGGATGGCGATCTCGTCGCCGCTTCGGGCCTTGCCGTGGAAGGCCACCACCATGGCGGGTGTCCCCTCGATGTCGCCGTGGTCCGGCTCGCCCACGGGGTAGGCGTTCTCGACGAACTGGTCGAGAATGGCGGCGAGGCGGCCGAGGAGTGGTTCGAAGCGGCCGTAGATTCCCGCGTGGAGGAAGACCACGGCGCCGAGCTCCTGGTGCATCAGGAACGTGAGGTCCCCCCGGGTGACGGCTTGGGTCCATCCCGTCGGAACGGTGAGGCTGACGGGGAAGGGAGGAAGGTGCTCGAGCGTGGACGCGCCGGACATGATTACGGGGGGAAGGGCGCCCTCGCTCAAGGGGGTTTCGTTCCGTCCCTACGCCACCCGCGTGAAGAGGACGTTGCCAAGCTGGAGACGCTCCCCCACGAGGCGGTAGGGCTGGGTCACGCAGCCGCCCGAGTCCGCCGTGAGCGCGAGGTAGCCCCCGAGCACGAGGTATCTCCCACCGTCGGCCTCCTCGTCGAAGAGGCTTCCCGAGAGGCCTTCCACGTCCGAGACGACCGCGGACTTGTGGCGCACCACGAAGCGCCCGTCGGAGTGGAACTCGTAACGGTAGTGGTTGGTGACGGAGGCGCTGCCCACCCCGCCGGTGGATCCTTCCGTCTCGCTCCCGCTCCAGCCGCCAACGAGAGCCTGGGCGGCCCCCGCGTCAGGGTGCACTTCGCCGATGCGGACGGACTCGAACAGGGTGGCGGCGGCAGCCCGCAGCGCCTCGAGCTGCTCGGGGACGCCCATCGCGAGAACGGC
>DATMKA010000367.1:0-2481 GCA_035553595.1 Thermoplasmatota archaeon
GGGCCGGGGCTGATCACGATGCCGTCCGGCCGCAGGCCCTCCGCTTCCTTGGCGCTGATCTTGTCGTTGCGGTACACGAGGGGGTCCGCGCCGAGTTCGCCCAGGTACTGGACGAGGTTGTACGTGAAGGAGTCGTAGTTGTCGACAACAAGGATTTTCGGTCTCATTCTGTCTTCTCCTTGTTGTCGATAGGCCGAATCGCCCCGGGCGATTCGGCCGTGTCGATGACGAGGATGCGGGGCTTCGGGCTCATGGGAAGCGCTCCATGACGGAGAGGAGGCCGCGGGCCTTGGCCTCGGTCTCCTCGTATTCTTTCACGGGGTCGGAGTCGTGGACGATGCCCGCGCCCGTCTGGACGGAGGCGGTGCCCGCGACGGCGGTGAGGGTGCGGATGGTGATGGCCGCGTCCATGTTGCCGTTGAAGCTGAAGTATCCGACGCAGCCCCCGTAGGGGCCGCGGGGGTCGGGCTCCAGGCGGCGGATGATCTTCAGGGCCTCCACCTTGGGGGCGCCGCTGAGGGTGCCTGCGGGGAACACGGAGCGGAGGGCGTCGAAGGAGGTGGCCTGCTCCGCGAGCTGGCCCTCCACGCGGGACACGAGGTGCTGGACGTGGCTGTAGCGCTCAACCTTCGCGTACTCGCTCACCTGCACGGACCCGTAGCGGCTCACGCGGCCGAGGTCGTTGCGGGCAAGGTCCACGAGCATCGCGTGCTCGGCCCGCTCCTTGGGGTCCTTGAGCATCTCCTGGGCGAGGTGGTCCGTCTCCGCGGGTGTCCGCCCCAGGGGGCGCGTCCCCGCGATGGGGAAGGTCTCGACGCGCCCGTTCTCCACGCGGGCAAGCATCTCGGGGCTTGCTCCCACAATGGTGCGGTGACCAAACTTGAGGAAGTACATGTAGGGCGAGGGGTTCGCGCGCTTGAGGGCCTCGTAGTACCCGAAGAGGTTGCCTTCGTAGGGGACGTCGATGCGCTTGCTGAGCACCACCTGGAAGATGTCGCCCGCGAGGATGTGCTCCTTGGCCTCCTCCACCATCTTCACGAAGCCGGATTCGCCGACGTTGCGGCGGGGCTCGCCGAAGCGGACGGCATGGCTCGGGGGCTCCTCTTCGGCGACGGCGAGCAGGTCGCGGGAGCGGTCGGCGCCGTGGCTGAAGTAGGTGACGTGGCCCGTGACGCGGTCGTACACGATGCCGTCCTCGAAGAGGCCGAACTGCACGTCGGGGAAGGGGGATTGGCCCTTGCGGGCGGGGAGGTCCTCGATCTCGTCAATGTACTCGTAGCCGAGGTAGCCCACGAGGCCGCCGGCGTAGCGGCCGGGGGCGGCGCGGGCGCGGGAGGCGCCGAGGAGGCGCTGGAGGTAACGGAGGGACCCGGTGTCGCCCTCAGGCTGGGCGGGCAGGTTGCCCGTCGCGCGGAGGTTGCCCCGGTTGCCCGCCACCTCTCCCACGGGGTCGAAGCCGAGGATGCTGTAGCGGGCGAGGCGCTCGGGGCCCTCGGCGCTCTCGAGGAGGAAGGCCGTGTGGTAGGCCTCATAGAGGCGCGCGAAGAGCGCGGTGGGCGTGAGACTGAGATCAAGGCGCCTCTCCAGCATGGGAACGTACACCCTTATTCGGCAATGCACCACTTAATACCTTACTGGCCACATGTGCGGATTGCACAGTAGGGCTGGTCCAGGGGGAAAAGGCGGCCCAAGGACAAGTCTCTTTGGGAATTCCCCCCGGGCCCGCGGGTGCCAGCGGCTCGAAAGTGATAAGACACTTCCCCGAGGTTGAGCGCCCGCATGCGCCGCGTGACCTTCCTCCTTGCCGTGCTCCTCGTGGCCGCCGCCCTCGCCGGGTGCGCCGAGCCGGCCCCCACCCCTCCCAAGGACTCTACGACACCCGACAACCTGCCGAGCAACTGCACGCCCGGCCAGGTGGGGAACCCCGGCAACGCCACCGGGGACCAGGCTGCGAAGCCCCGTGTCCTCCTCGCCACGAGCGCGGGCAACATCACCGTCGAGCTCTTCGTCGAGCAGGCCCCGCTCACGGCCCAGAACTTCCTGGACCTCGTGGGCGACTGCTTCTACGTGGGCACGAAGTTCCACCGCGTCATCGACGGATTCATGATCCAGGGTGGCGACCCCAACACGAAGACGGCCGACGTGAACACCTGGGGCAGGGGCGGCCCGACCACCCGCATCCAGGACGAGTTCCACCCCTCCCTCCGCCACGAGGGCGAAGGCCTCCTCAGCATGGCGAACTCCGGCGCAGACACCGGCGGCAGCCAGTTCTTCATCACCCTCGGCAGCACTCCCCACCTCGACGACCGCCACGCCATCTTCGGCCGCGTCGTTGAAGGCATGGACGTCGTGAAGGCCATCGGGAAGAGCCCGGTGGTGAACGCGCAGACCAACCGCCCCGTGAGCCCCGTCACCATCAACAACACCCACATCCTGCCCGACCCGGCCCCCGCCGCGGCCACCCACGGCGTGGGCGTGCAC
>DATMKA010000368.1:0-2249 GCA_035553595.1 Thermoplasmatota archaeon
TGCCCATACTGGGGGCGAGGGTCCAGGGGCGCCTGCACCGTTTCTGGGGCGGCGGCCACCGTCTTCTCGGCCTGGACGGGCGCGGCGGGACGGGGCGCCTCCTTCACGGCCTCGGCGGCAAGGCGCTCGAGGTCGGCGCGGGTGAGGATGAAGGGAAGCTCCTTCAGGTTGCGCAGGGCAGCCTCGATCCGGTCCTTGGGGCACCCTGGTTCAGCCAGGTATGCAGCGGCCTCGGGCGCCACGAGGGAGCCCTGGGCGGCAAGGAACTCGAGAAGCGCCTGCACCATGCCAGCCGGGGGAGAAGCCAACCGGCCATGAATACCTTCCGAGTCCACTCAGACCCGGGGCCGATAGCAGGCGCCGCCTGGGGTCAGAGGGCAAGCCAAACGATGATGGCGAGGAGGAAGCCCTGCGCACCGAGCAGGATCCAGGTGATCATCTCGACGTTGCTCCGCTCGGGGTGCTTCGTCACCTTGAAGGCCACGAGCAGCCCCAGGAGGCCGCCCACGAGGCCCGTGACGAGGATCACCGTGTCGGGCAGGAGCGCCTTCTTCTTCGAGGCGAGGGAGCTGTCGTAGAGGCCGAGACCAAGCCCGGCAGCCGTGGTGAGGACGGCACCGATCCCGATGATCGTGAGCCAGGGGAAGCCGGGGTCCACGATGGGGGGAAGGGCCGAGCCCTCCACGGTGAGGCGCGTGGTGCCCTGGGTGTCGAGGACGTTGCCGGCGTCATCAATCAGGTAGGCCCGCAGCAGGTACTCCCCGGGCGCGAGCTCGGAGAGGGGCACCTTGAACATGACGGGCTCGTCCGGGTTGGAGAGCGCGTACTCGGACTTGTGATCCCACACTTCCTTCCCGTCGACGGAGGCGATGGCCCACAGCTGCACCTGCATGGGGGAATCGCTCTGGGTGAAGGCGACCACGAGGTTCGCGACGGAGCCCGCGTCCATCTTTTCCGTGGTGATGCCCTCGGCATCCTGCACGGCGAGGCTCACCTCGGGCGCTGAGGGCGTTCCGGCGGGCGCTGGGGCCGTGGTGTTGCCGGTGGCGTTGCCGGCCTCGCCGAGGACGTCGTCGACGGGGCTGTCCTGCGCAAGCGCCGGGAGGGCGATGGCTAGGAGGACCGCGAGGGCGAGTGGAACGAGGCGTGGGACGGCCGTAGGCATGGCGGCAGGAACCCCCCAGCGGTTCTGGGCCGTCCGGTATATGAATGT
This sequence comes from Thermoplasmatota archaeon, assembly GCA_035553595.1. Taxonomy (GTDB): domain Archaea; phylum Thermoplasmatota; class SW-10-69-26; order JACQPN01; family JAJPHT01; genus DATMKA01. Next base: position 1,214 of record DATMKA010000368.1, read on the forward strand.
CGTGAAAGGCCCGGTTGTCCCCGTTGCCCCTCGCGGCAGGCCTCCATCTGTGGCCGCCGGCTCGGGGCGGGCGCCACCTCACGGCGCCGCGCCCGGCGGCGGGTTCCGAAAGATTTTATATACGCCTCTCCTACGGCCAGGTGTCATATGGCGCGCCGGGGCTCCGGTGGCTTCCGGGACCTCCTCATCGCCGTCGCCGTGGTGGGCGGCCTCCTGGCGGCCATCTTCGTGTACACGGGCAACTGGCCCCCGCTCGTGGTCATCGAATCGGAATCGATGATGCACTGCGACCGCGACGACGGCTGGTTCCGCTGCCCCGCCACCGACTACGGCAGCACGAGCGTCTCCTATGGTCGCGTCGGCACCATCGACCCCGGCGACCTGGTGTTCGTGAAAAGCGTCGACAGCCTGGACGACATCGAGTTCTGGGTTGACGGGGTGGAACCGAACGGGCGCCCCAAGCCGGACGCGGACCTCCATTACGGCGCCCCCGGCGACGTCATCGTGTACCACCGCAACGGCGTCGAAGGCGGCACCCCCATCATCCACCGCGCCATGACCTACGTCACCGTCGTCTCGGGCAAGGGCGGCGAGCGGGAGTACGACGTGCGCTGGATGAACGGCGTCACCCTCCACTTTGGCGTCGAAGGCATCTACCTTCCTCTTCTCGGTCTTGGCGACTCCGCCAGGGACGGTTACAAGCCCCCCTCAAGCGGCATCATCACCAAGGGCGACAACCCCATCCGCAACGCCTACGCGGACCAGCACCGCGACTCCGTGAGCCGCATCGTCCAGGTGGAGTGGCTTGTCGGGAAGGCCCAGGGCGAGATCCCGTGGCTTGGCCTCCTCAAGCTCATGTGGGGCAGCGAGTTCAACGTGCGGAACCCGCCCACCCAGTGGGCCCGCGTCGTGAACGCGTGGGCCCCGCCCGACATGTGGGCCTGCCTCGCGGCCTCCATCGCGGGCCTCTTCCTGATCCCCATCGGCATCGACGTCGTCCGCCTCATCCGCGAGGAGCGCGAGCGCCGCCGCGACG
>DATMKA010000369.1:0-3719 GCA_035553595.1 Thermoplasmatota archaeon
TTGAGGTAGCGCACCATCCCCGGATCATGGACGGCGAGGATGTGTTTGTCGGGGAAGCTCTTCGGCTTCCGGAAGGCCACGAAACCGAGGCGGCGGAGCGCATCGAGGAGGCGCCCCACGCGGAGCGGCCGCTCCAAGTAATCGCGCTCCGGAATCTCGTGCCGCAGGTGCGCGTCCGAGACAACCGCGTGCACCCAGGCCACGTACTGGCCAGGCGCGGGGCGCGGCTGCACCGCCTGCTCCTTCAGGTAGCGGCGGGGCCGGCGCGCCACCTGCTGCGGGATGGCCGCGAGGACGCGCTCCACGTTGGGGTCCTTCGGGGACGCGTTGTACTTCACGGCGTACAACTTGAGCATGAAGGAGCGAAGCTTCGCGCGGTCGAGCGGCTTCCCCGTGCCGAGGTCGTCGTAAAGGAGGAGGAGCCCATGCTCCCCGTGCAGGAAGGGCGGGTAGTCGAAGCGCACGCCCTCCAGGGGCCGCGCGTCGTACTTCTCGTAGAACTTGAGGGTAGCCTTGTTGGCGGCGAAAATCTCGGGCGGCAGCGTGGGGTCGTCCGGGTTCACCTCGAAGAGGAGACCGTCCGACCCGTCGTAGTGGAGGCTCTCGCGCATCGCCTCGTAGAGGCCGCCGCCCACACCGCGACCGCGCGCGCCGGGCGCGGTCACGATGTACTCGAGGTAGCTCAGGTTGAGGTCGGGAAAGTGATCGTAGAAAGCGAAGCCTTGGACCTCGCCGCGGAGGGACTCCGCCGTGATGAGGGTCGCCGCGTAATCCACCCGGAGGGGACGGAGGAGCTTGGCCCGCAGCTGCTCCATGAACTGAGGGCTCGAAGGAAACTCGGCCCGGTAGAACTCGGCCACCTTGTCGAGCCTCCGCAGGTCGGCGGGGCCCCGGATGCGGCGGAGCGTGTGGAAACGGAGCATTCTACCTCCGGGATGGGCTCCCAGAGGCTATCTTTTTTCCGCCAGCCGGGCAAGGAGCGGGAGGCTCCGCCCGGCGAGGCGGCCAGGTGACGTGAGGAGCAGCTTCACGGAGAAGAACGTCCTCGACGACCGCTTCGCGCTCGTCAGACCTTCCTCTACGTCAGCAGGAGCTTCACGTAGAAGAAGGCTGAACCGAACTCCTCCTTCTTCTCGCGGTCCGCAAGCATCTGGCTGATGGTGTTCCGCACCTTCTCCTTCTTCGCGGCCTTGCGGATGACGAAGTTGAGGAGCGGCTTGTAGCGGCCGAGCTTCTGGAGCTTGTAGCTCATCTGGAGCTCGCGGTCGAGCTCGTCGCGAACGCGCTTCTCGTAGGGCGCGAGGGCGGCCTCCGACACGTCGTTCTTCATGAGGCACTCGTCGATGGTCTGGGCGGCGAGGCGGGCGGAGACCATGGCGTTGCCGATGCCTTCGCCGCTGAAGGGGTCGATGAGAGCGGCGGCATCGCCCACGAGGACCCACCCGTTGCCGTGGATCTTGCGGTGCTTGCTGCCGAGGGGGAGGAGCCAGCCCTTGCGGGACTCGGGGAGCTCCTTCGCGTTCTGGAAACGCTCCTTGAACATGGGGTGGTTCTGGACGAGTTCGTACATGCTCTTGCGCATGTTGATCTCGCGCTTCGTGCCTTTGCTCTTCTTGACCTCGCTCTCGAGGACGCCGATGCCGACGTTCGCGAGGCCGTTGTCGAGGGGGAAGATCCAGAAGTACCCGGGCAGGACGTCCTCCACGAAGTGGATCTCGATGTCCTTCGTCATGCCGGTGACGCCGGTCCAGTAGCTGCGGTAGCTGCCGACCCAGTGCTCGGGGTCGCGCTCCCACGTCCCGACGGCCTTCGCCACGGGGCTCATGGCGCCGTCGGCGCCCACCACGACCTTGGCGTGGAATTCGCGTTCGCGCCCGAACTTGTCGGTGCCCTTCACGCCCACGGCCTTGCCGTTCTCGAAGAGGACGGTGGTGACCTCGAACTCCTCCTCGGTGACCACGGTCTTCTGCTTCTTCGCGTGCTGGAAGAGGATGTTGTCGTACACCTCGCGGCGCACGATGTAGCCGGAGGTCACGTAGTTGTACTTCTTGCTGTTGCGGATCCCGTTGGGGTCCACGTCCTTGGGGAAGGGGATCTGGAGGAGGCGGCCTTCGGGCGAGCTGAAGAGGACGCCCTCGGCGGGGAGGTGCTCCTTGTCCTCGACGAGGTCCTGGATGCCGAGCTCGCGGAGGACGCTCGCGCTCTTGCCGCTGATGGCGTCGCCGCAGGGCTTGTCGCGGGGGAACCGGGCCTTGTCGAGGAGGAGGACGCGGTAGCCGTCCCGGGCGAGGAAAGCGGTGGTCGTGGACCCGCCAGGGCCCCCGCCGACCACGATGACGTCGAACTCCGCGGGCATGGGAAACACCAGATGGGCGGCGAAACCCGTCCCGAGGCTTAAACCCCACCCGTTGCCTGCTGGGCGCACTCGTAGCAGGGGGCAAGCGTCCCGACCCGGGCCTCGCGGCCCTCCTCGGTGAGCACCCACGGTCGCGGGAAGAAGGGGGGCTCGTGCCGGACGTGGACGGTGTGACCGCACTGGAGGTCGGCCACCCAGTCGCCGTGCTCGTCCCTGTGGAACCCCACGATGGGGCGCCCTAGGCCGCCCATCGGAGACCCGCCCCCAGGAACAGGATGAGAAGCCCCGTGACCACCGTCACGAGCGCGAGGCCGCGGACCGGGCGCCCGCGGGCCGCGAGGATGCCGTGGGCCGCGGCGGCGCCGACGGAAGCCAGGATTGCGAGGGCCTTCCACCCGAGGAGAAGACCAAAGGTGGAGTTCGCGAGGGCCTGGAAGCCAGCCGGATTCAGACCGTAGCCGCGCAAGCGAAGCAGTTCAAGGCCCGTGAGCGCCGCGACGGCAAGGCCCCCCAGGAGCAGGGGCATGGCGCCGCGTCCGACGCGGGTGAGGGCCTCGCGGTGAGCCTCCGCGGGGACCGTGCGTCGCAGCAGCCGGTTCACGACGAGGATCGTGATGGCGCCGCCCACCCAGAGGCTTGCGCCGAGAACGTGCAGGAACACGGTGAAGGTGGGGTTCCACTGGAGGGGCTCCGTCGCGTCATCCCCCCAGGGCGGTGGCCTTCAGGAGGTCCCGGTACACGTCGAGGGCTGCCGCGCCCTTTGCGGGGGCCGGGTCGACCTTGGTGACGCGGTGGTGGCGGTGCTCGTCGAGGTGCACCTTGGGAGCGGCGGGGTTCACGCGCCACGACCCGTCGGGGAGGATGAAGGTGGGGCTTACGGGGAGGTCGAGCTCGTCCCACCCCTTGCGGGCGTCTTCCAGGACGCCACGCTTCGTGACCCCGGAGTCGAAGTCTTCGCGGAAGCGCTTCATGTCGAGGCCCGCGTGCTCGGCAAGGTCGAGGATGACGTGGCGGAGGCTGATGCAGCGGCTTCCCGCGAAGAAGGCCTCCCGCAGGAGCCAGTCGAGGTCGTTCGCGAGCTCCCAGGATTGGCGCTCGGCGCACTTCACGGCCTCGAAGGCGGGCCACATGGTGCCGGGCCATTCCCACGCCGGGCGGTGCCAGGGCGCGTAGGGGATGCCGGGCTCCTCCAGGAGGATGAGGGGCGTCTCGTTGTCGAGGACGTCCTTGGGGGTGGGCCGCTCGTTGGTGTACTCGAGGGAGAGGCAGCGGTGCTCCACTTCCACGCGGCCGCGGAATTCGGGAAGCACCTTGCGGAGGCGGTAGGCCGCGAGGTAGGCGTAGGGGCAGTGGAGGTCGGACC
>DATMKA010000370.1:0-6549 GCA_035553595.1 Thermoplasmatota archaeon
CCCTAACCGGGACACCTGGGGCGCCGGCCCGGCAGCCATCCAGGCGCGCTTCCGCGCCATGTGCCACAACCTTTAAGCCCGTGACACACTTTGGCATGCTCAAGGTGTTGCGAATGCGCCTCCGGTGTGCGAAGTGCGGTAGCGGTCTCGTGCCCACCCTCTCGGGTCTGCGGTGCCCCAGGCTCAGCGCCTGCGGCTTCGGCGGCATCACCGAGACCCACCTGACCCTGCGCCCGAGCTTCCTCGGGAGCCTTCCCCCCGCCGTGCGCGCCTGACGGCGCCCACGCGCCCAACGGCGCACCCGTCCCCCCTTTTTCGCTTCTCTTCCTGCTCCGACTAAGGCAGCGCCCTCAGGGGAATTGGCGCAAAGCTCATGGGAGGTCCAAGGAACGGCGCGAACATGACGCGCGCCGCCCGCCCCTTGTGCCCCGAGTGCGCCACGCCCCTCGTGCCCACTCTCCGGGGCCTCGCCTGCCCCAAGCTCTCCGCGTGCGGCCGCGGCGGCATCGAGGAGCGCGGCCGCGCCCCGCGCAGCGTCGCCGGCACGCGCGAAGGCGCCAAGGTCTAGGCGGCGCGACCCCTCCGTTTTCGGCTCCGCGCGCTTTCGGCGCGCACCCGTTTTCCTGCATTCTCCTGCAGCCAACTGGTTTCTCCGGGGTTCGTGCGAGAAGCGCTTTATCCCATTCTCCGCGTTGGAGCGGCCATGAAGAACCTGGTCTCCCTCGTGTGCGCTCGCTGTGGTTCCCGCCTCGTCCCCGCCTGGAGCGGGCTCCGCTGCCCCCGCATGACTGCTTGCGGCTACGGCGGCACCAACGAGGTGCAGGCGCCCGCGCCCCGCTTCCAGGGCCTCGCCACGCCCTAGTACCACCGATGGTCGTCGGAAAAGGTTCTTACCCCGCCAATCTGCCGGTGAAATCATGGCCCTCCGCGTTGGTCTCTCCTGCCCCGAATGCGGCAACCCCCTGCGCCCCCAGGCCGCGGGCTGGTCCTGCCCGAACCGCGAGTGCGCGCCCCTGCGCGCCGAGAACCGCCTCCGCATGCGCGGCCCCCACGTGAAGGCCCTCGAGCTCGACCCCTGGCAGCTCTTCAACTGAGCTTCGGGTTCCCCCGCACCTGCGCAAGGACCCGTTTCGACGGGTCCCCCAAGGCGAGCGCCGCGGCCTCCCCGATCGGGATCCACGCCCGCTCGTCCCCCGACTCCCACGCCTCCTTTTCCACGAGCACCTCCACCGCCTCCACGCGCCAGCGCCGGTGCGTGAACGCCTTCCGGAAGGAGAGCACGCGCCGCGGGCTCGACGGGAGGGGCGCCGCCCCCGCTTCCCGCAGCAGGCGAAGCGCCTCCGCCTCGGGCCGGGTTCCCTCCGCGAGGGGGAGCGTCGGGAAGCCCCACAGTCCCGCAAGGAGCCCCGAGGCGGGGCGAACGAGAAGCACGCGCTCCCCGGCACGGGCCACAATCATCACGCGGTCCTCCCAGGCGGGCGCCGCCTTCCGTTCCTTGCGGGGGTAGCGCTCCTGGGTGCCGGCGGCGCGAGCACGGCAGTGGGCCGCGAGGGGACACACGGGACACGCGGGGCCCTTGGGCGTGCACACGGTGGCGCCGAGCTCCATGAGCCCCTCGTTGAAGGGACCCGGCGCTGCCGGCGGCAGCCACTCGCGGACGAGGGCCTCCACGGCGGCGCGGCCCTCCTTGCTGCCCACGTCCTCCTCGAGGGCAACGATGCGGCTCGCGACGCGCAGCACGTTCCCGTCCACGGCGGGGAGCGGGAGGCCGTGGGCGAGACTCCCGACGGCGCCCACCGTGTAGGGGCCGAAGCCGGGAAGGTCCGCGAGCGCGGCGGCATCGGCCGGGACCCGCCCCCCGTGGCGCGCCACCAGCTCCTTCGCGGCGCGGTGGAGGTTCCGGGCGCGCGAATAGTACCCGAGCCCCTCCCACAGCTTGAGCACCTCCGCTTCAGGCGCCGCCGCGAGAGCGGCCACGGTGGGGAAGCGCGCGAGGAAGCGCTCGAAGTAGGGGACGGCGGTGGCCACCTGGGTCTGCTGGAGCATGACCTCGCTCACCCACACCGCGTAGGGGTCCCGGGGCTCGCGCCGCCAGGGAAGGTCGCGGCGGTTCGTCCCGAACCACTGGATGAGGTCCCGCGCGATGGGGTGCACGGGGTGCGATGGCCGCTCCCCGTTTTCTAGCTTGCGCGCCGGGCCTGCAGCCAGGCGCCGAGCCCGAAGAAGAGGGCTGCAAGCGCGAGGAGGCCCAGGAAGAGGGGCGCGAGGGCGGCGAGGCTCTCCGCCGTCGTCGCGGGCGTCTTCAGCATCACCTCGCGCAGAAGCGTTGCCGCCTGCGTCATGGGGAGCCAGCGGGCCACGGCCGCCACCGCCTCCGGCATGTACGCGAGGGGGTAGAAGACGCCCGCCACGAACATCTGGGGCACGAGCGCGAGCACCGAGAAGAGGCTGGCCTCCCCGGGGGAGCGCGCGAAGGAGGCGAGGAAGACGCCGAGACCGGCCGCCGCGAGGGCCGCCGCGGCAAGCGCGAGGGCCACGAGCCCGTGGGGCGCGGGGGGCCGGGCCCATACGAGATCCGCGACGAGAACGAGCAGGACCGCCTGCACGACCACGAGCAGGAGCGTGAGGGTGCCCTTCGCGGCGAGGAACACGCCGAAGGGCGTCGGAGAGGCGCGGACGCGGCGGTAGGCGGCGCCCTCGCGCTCCTCGGCAACGATGGCGCTCGCGGCCAGGGTGCCGGCCCAGAAGATGCTGAAGGTGGCGGCGGCGGGCAGCACCACGTCGCGCAGGTCGATGACGCCCGAGGTCACGGACTCGGAGGCCACCCGGATGGGCACCGCCGTGCCCTGGAGGACGGGCTCGGAGTTGTTGAGGCCGAGGTGGATGAACTGGAGGAGGCGCAGCGTCTCGGTGAGGCCGCGGTACCCGGAACTGCCGGGGGAGAGCTGGTCGCGGGCGGTGCGGACCGCGTCCTCGGCGTCGGCGACGGAGATGGCGTACTCGCTCCCATCCTTCGCGAGGCGCAGGAAGGCCTTCACGCCCTCGATCTTCTCGTTCACCACGAAGGTGCCGAACTGCTGGAGCGCGGCGCGCACCGCGGCCTCGGCCGCCCCCGCGCGAAGGGGATCGCTCTCGTCCACGATGAGCGTCACGTTCACGCTCTTCCCCAGCTCCTTGGCATCGCGCAGGAACCCCTTCGGGATGAAGAGGGCGCCGTCCACGCGGCCCTCCCGCACGAGCCTGCGGGCCGTCTCCTCGGGCGCGACTCCCGCCTCGGGCTCCACCAGTTGGAGGTTCACGTTGCGGCCAGCAAGGTCTAGGAAGTGCTGGGTGGTGTATTCGCGCCCGCCGAGGGTTTCGGGCGGGCTGTCGGCATCGCCGTTCACGACCGCGAGGGTGGGCGCGTCGGGCGGGTTCGCGAAGGCGAGGCCCACCACGAGCACGAGCAGGAGCGGGTACAGGAGGAGCGTCCCGAGGAGGATGGGGGAGCGGGCGAGGATGCGCGCATCCTTGCGCAGGACGGCGCGGAAGCTCACGCCCGGTCACGCCCCTCGGGGGTGCGGCGGGGGATGGGCGCGTAGGTGGCCTCCAGGGCGCGGAGGGCCTCCCGGTCGGCGAAGCTCTGGGCGATGCGGCCCTCCCGCAGGAGGACGGCGCGGTCGGCGAGGTACCGCGCCTCCTCGAGGCTGTGGGTGCTCACGATGACGACACGGTCGGGGCGGCGCTCGGCCTCCACGAGGCGCCAAATCTGGTGGCGGTGCTCGGGGTCGAGGCCCGTGGTGGGCTCGTCGAGGAGGAGGACGGGCGGGTCGTGCACGAGGGCGGCGGCGAGGTTCACGCGCTGCCGCATGCCGCCGCTCAGCGTCCCCACGCGGTCCCCGGCACGCTCCGTGAGCCCCACGCGCTCAATGAGGCGGGGCACCCGGTCGTCGAGGGTGGTCGAGGGGACATTCTGCAGGTCGCCGAAGAAGCGGAGGTTCTCCTCCACCGTGAGGCGGGGGTAGAGGGCCTGGTCCTGGGGGACGAGGCCGATGCGGCGCTTCACCTCCCGCGCCTTCGCGGGCACGGGAAGCCCCGCCACCTCCACGGTGCCGGCATCAGGCGCGAGGACGCCGCTGAGAAGCGAGAGGAGCGTCGTCTTCCCCGAGCCATTCGGCCCCAGGAGGGCCACGGCCTCGCCGGGCGCGACGCGGAGCGTCACGGCCCGCAGGGCCTCCCGGGACCCGAAGCGCTTCGTGACGTTCTCGACCGCGATCACAGGCGGCGGAGCCCTTGCGGGGGCCATAAAGGCTCCTCCCGGGAGAGGGCCACCGGCTCCCTCGACACGTTTATATCCGGCGGGGCGCGTCCCCGAGCCGATGGGCCCCGCGACCCGTGCGCTCCTTCTCCTCCTGCTGGTGGTCCCCGCCGCCTCCCTGTCCGGTTGCTTCCTGTTTGGCGGCGACACCACGGAGGGCGCCACCGGGGAGGGTGGGAACCCGCCCCCCACCACCGCCACGGCGCTGCGGGTCTCCCGCGACGTCCACCTGGACCTCACGGGCGTGAGCAGCGGCGCGAGCGCGAGCACGGTGCTTCTCGACCGCCTCTCCGTGGTGTACACGCTCCACGCGGGCGCCACCGACCTCCCCACGGCGGGCCTTGCGGTCGTCTACATGAACCGCAGCGGCGGCCTCACCACGCTCCCCCTCTCCACCCTCGCGGGGGCCACCCTCCGGGCGGGCGCGACCATCCAGCTCCCCGACCCCGAGCCCTTCACGAACGTCGCCCTCGTCCAGGCCGGGAAGACCGTGTACGAGCGCGTGAGCTACGACCCCGTCCCCACGGCAGGAAAGTTCACGGGCCTCGGCTTCAGCGGAAGCCCCGGCACCGCCGCCTACAGCCTCGACGTCCAGACGAAGGGCGCGCGCCTCCTCTTCAACAGCACCCTCCCCGGCGCGGAGAACGGTCCCCGCTACGACGCCATCGGGGAGACGGTGTCCACCCGCCAGGAGGGTACACTCACGCTCGGGTACCGCGGCGCCTCGCCCGGCAACCTCAGCTACACCCTCGCGCTCCGCACCGTCCCGAATGGCGACCCCGCCCTCGTGCTCGTGATGAACGACGCCTCCGAGGAAGCGAACGTGAGCGCCGGCATCGAGATCCGCAACCTCGACCTCCGCTCCACCCTCGAGGCCGCCCTCGAACCCGAGACCTCCGGTCGCCTGAAGGCCCTCACGATCCTCGGCGGCGGCTCCACCACGAACGCGGACGTCACCGCCTGGTACAAGGGCCCCGCCGACCCCGCCGCGCCCCCGCCCTGCTACGGGAAGGCCCGCGAGGACCGCTGCCGCCTCGATGCGCTGTACGAGAAGCACGATGGCAGCGCCGCCATTCCTTCCACCACGCGCCTCTCCCCCGCGGCTTACGCGAGCCCCCAGGGCGAGGAGTCCCTCCTCACGGCCCTCCTCGGGCGCACCCTCGTGCCCGGCGACCACGTGAGCCTCCGCATCGTGCACCCCGCCACGGGCGCGGAGGCCGCCCGCGCCGTCCGCCACGACCTCACGGTGCTCCCCGCGGAACGCGTGACCGTCCCTGCGGGCACCTACGACGCCCTGAAGATCGTGTGGCGCGAAACCGCCACGGGCCTCAACACGACCCGCACCGCCTGGATCACGCCCGGCACCCACCTCCTCGTGAAGGTGGAGCGCGAGGGCCCCTCGCCCACGAGCCTCGGCGCCGACGGCCTCCTCCCCCGCCTCTCCCTGCTCGGCACCCTGGATGCGGCGCGGTCGAAGATGACCCTCAACCTCACGAGCCTCGAGGGAGCGCCCGCCCAGTCCCCGGGCCTCGCGCTGCTCCTTGCCGCGAACGCGGACGGCCTTCCCGGCTTCCACGCCCCCTTCCTGAGCCTCGGGGCGCTCCTCTCGGCCGCGCAGCCCCTCACGGGCCTCCCGCCCGGGCCCCCCAACCGGCCCGAGGTGCGGCTCGAGTACGGCGCGCGCCTCGGCGACGTCGCCGCCTACCAGGTGGCAGGCGCCACGAGCGGCCTCCGCTACGCCGACCTCGAGGCGAGCCTCGACGGGCTCCTGCTCACCTACCGCGCAAGCGGCGGCTCCCCTGCCATGGGCGCCTGGATCGCGCTCCGGAACGGCGCGCCCCTCGACCGCAGCGAACCCCTGCAGGCAGGCGACGAGATCCGCATCCGGCCCGAGCCCGGGTACAAGCTGCAGGGGGCCACCTTCGTGCTGAGCCTCGCCGTGAACGGGGCGGCGGTGTTCGTGGATTCGGGCGTGGCGTGAACAGCCAACGCTCACGCTCACGCTAACGCTCACGCTAACGTCGAACGTGCATCGTTTCACGTGGACGGGAGCGTGAACGGGAGCGTGAACGGGAGCGTGAACGGGAGCGAGAGCGTTCGCCGGGCCAGGGACCCCAACGCTCACGCTAACGCTCACGCTAACGCTCACGCTAACGCTCACGCTAACGCTCACGCTAACGCTCACGCTAACGCTCACGCTAACGCTCACGCTAACGCTCACGCTAACGCTCACGCTAACGCTCACGCTAACG
>DATMKA010000371.1:0-4581 GCA_035553595.1 Thermoplasmatota archaeon
TGCGGGCCGCGTGGCGTTGCCGCCAAAGGGCGACTCCAGGCTCTCGATGCGGTCCCACTGGGCAAGCAACTCGCGCTCGAAGGCGCCGCGGTCCACGAAGCGGTCGCGCGTGAGGCGGCCCAGGATGCGCTCCAGGGGGAAGTGCGTGACCTTGCTCGTGGAAATCTCGGGATTGCCCGCGACGCGGCGGATGTCATCGGAGGTGGCGGGCCACTGCACCCCCTTCACGGCGTCAAGCACGGCGGCGACGCCGACGCGCGGCTGCGGCGGGCGCGCGACGCCCTCCGTGGGGCGGGATTCCTCGTCGAACTTCGGAGCCGGGTCCATCTTCCGTCCACTGGTGTTGTCCATGGATGCACCTCCTTCCCGCTCCGCGCGAGGCGCAAAAAGGGTTCTGGCCCCTCCCTCGGCGCCCGCCTCAGGGGCCAAGGAGGGGCAGGAGCTCCCCGTGCGTGAGCACCAGGTCCCCGGGCGCGAGCGCGGCGCGGTCGCGGAACTCGAGGCGCTCCCAGTGGGCGGGCACGGCGTGCAGGGGCCCGGCGGGGGGCGCGACCGGGTACAGGAACAGGAGGTCCCAATGCTGCTCGCCCGGGTAGCGGCGCGAGGGGCCTGCCTCGCTCACGATGCGGGGCGTGCCCAGGTGCGGCTCGTCCGTGAACCCGAGCTGGTCGCGCCACACGCGCCGTGCCGCGTGCTCGGGCGCTTCGCCCACGCGGAGGTACGTCGCGGGGAGGCGCAGCCCGCTGAACACCTTGCGCCGGAGTTCCCCCTCGTAGTAGGGGAGGTTCGGCGCCCATTCGCGCGCCCAAGCGGGGTCCTCGCGCATTTGGCCCACGAGCACCTGGGAGCCGGTCTGGACGGCGAGGAACACGCTGACGCAGAAGCCGCCTCCGGGGTAGCCGAAGTCGGGACCGTACAAGCCGAAACCATGGGTGGCGGGCGAGGGCATGGGCTAGCGGAGGAGCCTCGGGAGGATGAAGATTTGGGGCCTGGCGACGACGGTTTTTCGCCCGCGGGCCCCCGCCTCCGATAGGGATCACAAAGGGGCGAAGGATCCCTCAAAGGACACGACCCGTGGGCGGGCGATCAAAACGCCCCGCTCGCCCACGCCGCAAGCCCCAGCACGAGGACGGTGGCGAGCGTCACGACGGGCATGAAAGGGTAGGCGTTCCGGCCGCGGGCAAGGAGCGGCCCCAGGGGCACGTCCGTGACCTTGAGGAGCAGGAAGAACACGGCCACCCACCCCGCGGGGAGCACGCTCGCGGCAGCGGCGCACGCGGCCACGTCGCCGGTGGCGAGGTGAAAGAGGGGCCCGACGCGGCGGTGGCTCATCACCGAGAGCGCGATGATGAGGCCCCATTTCACGAGGAAGGCGGGCGCGGTGAGGGTGAACTCGGCAAGCCACAGGTCGAGCACGAGCATCGCGGCGGCGAAGGCAAACCACACCTCCACGAACTCGCGCTGGGCCGCCATGTGGCGCAGGTCGCTCACGGTGGCCACCGTGAAGCTGCCGAGCAGGAAGAACAGGCCGAAGGCCTGGGCGGGGCTGAAGCCGTTGGTGAAGAACGCGCCCACGAGCTCCGCGGCGAGGCTCACGCATCAGCGAGGCAGCGCCACGGCATAAAGGCTGGGAATTGAGGCGTTGGAAAAGGAAAAAGAAGGGACCGGGCGCGGCCCCGTGAGGGGCACGCGCCGGGCGCCAGGTGCGCGAGGCCGGGGGCCTTACGCGGCGGGGACCTTGAGGGTCGTGACTTCGTTCTCGATCTCCTCGAGCTTGCCGGAGAGCGTGTCGAGCACGAACTCCACGGCCTCCGAGGGGGTGAGGCTTCCGTCCGTCTCCACCGTGAAGATGAACCTCCGGGGGTCGGTCGTGAGCTCCACGCCGTCGAGATCGTACATGTCGCGAGCGGACCAGAGGAAGTCCCAGGCCTTCTCCTGGTCGACCACGTGGATGCGACCGTCCCGGATCTCGATGCTGCCCTTGGGGGCGAGCTGGGCGAGCTTCTGCGCCGTGCCGGGGGGCAGGGGCGCGTTGGAGCGGAAGTTGATCACGGGGTACTCGCGGTAGGCCGCGCAGGTCACGCACTGCCACTTCGCGTGCTCGTTGGGCGTGCCGAGGATGGCAGCCGCTTCGAGCATCACGCGCTGGCCCTCGAGAAGCTTCACGAGGGGGATGCGCTTGTCGGGCATCTCCAGCTTGGGGTCGGCAGGGGTCATGTCGCCGCTGTACACCGTGCAGGGACCCTCCTTGGAGAGGGTGTAGATCACGGTGCAGTTGGGGCAGCCCTCGCCGTTGCAGGCGTCGCAGGCGTCGCGGGGCACGATGGCGCCCAGGTCCGTCTTCACGGGGACGAGGCCCACGCGGTGGGCGAGCATCTCGTCGAAGAGAGCGGACGTGTTGTCGTAGATCGTCACATCCTCGAAGGCAAGCTTCGGCACCTCCGAGAGGAGGGCGCGGCGGATGGCGTTGACGAAGGCGTGGTTGACGCCCTCGACGACGAACCGGACCTTCATGTCCGTGCTGCTCAGGACCTGGACCTTCATCGAATTCACCTCAGACACGGCGGCCGCGGCGGCCACCCTTCTTCTTGGTGCCGTCGTGGGGAACGGGGGTCACGTCCTCGATGCGGCCGATGCGCATGCCCGCGCGAGCGAGGGCACGGATGGCGGCCTGGGCACCGGGGCCGGGGCTCTTGGACTTGTGGCCACCGGGAGCGCGGACCTTCACGTGGAGGGAGTCGATGCCCTTCTCCTTCGCGGCGTCGGCGATGCGCTCGGCAGCCTTCATGGCGGCGTAGGGGCCGCCCTCGTCCTTGGCGGCCTTGACGACCATGCCGCCGGTGCACTTCGTGATGGTCTCAGCACCGGTGAGGTCGGTCACGGTGATGATGATGTTGTTGAAGGACGCGTAGATGTTAGCAATACCCCAGCGAGCCATGCTTAGGCACCTCCTTCAGAGCCGCCGCCGGAAGGCTGGATGCGCCGACCGCCACGGGGCTTGCTGCCGCCACCGCGACCACGGCCCGAGGGGCCGCCGCGGCCGCGACCGCCGCCACCGCGACCGCCGAAGCCCTGCTGGGGCGGGCGGGGACCGGTGCCGGTCGCCTTCTGCTTCTCGTCCACCGTGGTGAACGCGGTGCTGCCGTCGCCGCCGGGCACGGTGATGAGCTTGGGGCGGACGGGGTGCTGGTCGTTCTCGAGAACGGAGCCAGCGGCGTAGGTGATCATGGCTTCCTCGGCGCGGGTCACGAGGTAACCGGGGACGCGGACGCGGCCGCCGTTCACGGCGACGTGGCCGTGGACGATGAGCTGGCGCGCCTGGTCGGGGGTCGCCGCGAGGCCCTTGAGGTAGGCCTGGGTCTGGAGGCGGCGGGTGAGCACGGCCTCCACGTTGAGAGCGAGAACGTCGTCAAGGCCAGCGTCACCCTCGAGGATGCCGAGGCGGTTGAGACGGGAGAGGAGGTTCTTGGTCTCGAGGTTGACCTGGGGGTCGTTGAGGGCCTGCTTGCCCTGAAGGTCACGAGCCTGGCCACGGATGCTGCGGAGAACCGACAGGGCCTTCCAGACCTCTGTCTTGTTCTTGAGACCGTACTTCTTCGCGATCTCCTTCTCTTCCTTGATGCGGGCCGCCTGCCAGGGGTGGCTAGGCGTGTCGTACTTCTTGCGGGAGAATTTCGGGTCGCCCATTCAAACCACCTGTTTAGTCCTTCTTCTTCTGCACACCCATGGTGAGGCCGGTGCGCCCGTTGCTGCGGGAGCGCTGGCCGCGAACCTTCTGGCCGTCCTCATGGCGGAGGCCGCGGTAGGTGCGGATCTTCTTCAGGCGGTTGAGGTCGTCGCGCTTCTTCGTCTCGAGGTCGGTGCCCACGAGGTGGAAGTCGTCGCCGGTGTCGACGTCCTTGGCGCGGTTGAGCATCCAGGTGGGGACGAACTCGGGAATCCGGTCGACCTCCTCCTGAATCTTCGCGATCTGGTCGTCGCTGAGGTTACCGATCTTCTCGAAGCGGTTGATGCCCGAGCGCACGGCGACGAGAGCGCCGATGCGGAGACCGATACCCTTGACCTTGTCGAGGGCAACCTCGACCTGGTCGTTGCCGTCCAGGTCGGTGTTGGCGATACGGACGATGTAACGGAAATCGTCCTTCTGCTTCTGTTCAGCCATGATTTCACATCCTCGGCGCGCGCCCCGGAGGGCAGGCGCCGGTTTTCCCACAGGCAGTGCCGGCGGGAGCGCCCAGGGTCCAGCCTTGAGGGCTCGCCCGGGCCTTTTGAGAGAGATACCTCTCGATAGCCCCCCGTGGGGGAGGCAACCCCCTACAAAGCAGCCCCCCTATATAACCGTATGCGTGGGTCTCCTCGGGGGGTTTCCACGACGGCGGAGAGGGATTCCCCAACAAATTACTTCTGTCCCGAGGCCTGTCGGGCGGCCATGCGCGCCCTCGGCGGCCCCCTCGTCCTCGCCCTCCTCGTCCTGCCCGTCCTCGCGGGCTGCCTCACGCCCGAGCCCGCGGGGGAGCTTGCGGGAACAACGCTCCTCGGAGCCATCCCAGGCCTCCTGTGCGGCGACCCCGTGGCCCCCAC
>DATMKA010000372.1:0-2110 GCA_035553595.1 Thermoplasmatota archaeon
GGGCGAGGGAATCGCGTTGGGCACGGGGTCGGGCATGACGCTCAAGCGGTCTCCGCACCCGTTCAATTTAGGGCTTATGCCCCAAAGGGGGCGGCTTCCCCGGTTGGCCGCAACGCTTTTTTGCTCCGGTCCCCTCGGGGCGCCCATGCTCACGCCCGAGGACCTGCAGCGCTTCCTGGCCGAGGACCTGGGGGACCGCGGGGACATCACGACCCTCGCCCTCGTGCCGCCCCGCCAGGGGGAGGCCCGGATGGTGGCGAAGGCCCACGCCGTCCTCGCGGGCACCCAGGAAGCCGAGCAGGTGTTCCGCCACTTCGGCGTCGACGTGGAGCACCACGCGAAGGAGGGCGACTGGGTCGCCCCAGGGCGGACGGTTCTCACAGCCCGCGGCCCGGCGCGCGGCATCCTCACCGCCGAGCGCCTCGCGCTCAACCTCGTGATGCGGATGAGCGGCATCGCGACCCTCACGCGCACCCTCGTGGACCAGGCCCAGGCCCTCAACCCCCGGTGCAAGGTGGCGGCGACGCGGAAGACAACCCCAGGCTTCCGGGCCTACGAGAAGCGCGCCGTCATCGTGGGCGGCGGCGACCCCCACCGCTTGGGCCTCTACGACGCCTTCCTCGTGAAGGACAACCACCTCGCGCTCGTCCCCACGGTGACCGAGGCCGTGCGCCGCTGCCGCGCCTTCGCCCCCGAACGCCCCGTCGAGATCGAGGCGGACACCCTCGCGCAGGCCGTGGAGGCCGCGGAGGCGGGTGCGGACATGGTGCTCCTCGACAACTTCACCCCCAAGGAGGCGGCCGAGGCCTCGCGGCTTCTCCGCGGCCGCTTCCCGAAGCTCCTCATCGAGGTGAGCGGCGGCATCACGCCCGCCACCCTCCCGGCCTACGCGCCCCATGCGGACCGCGTGAGCCTCGGGTTCCTCACCCACTCGGTGAAGGCGATCGACTTCGGCCTCGACACCGTTATCGACCGGGACCAGTGAGCGGGCAACCGGGGCGTCCAACCCTGTGACCATCGTTCCAATGCCCTTATTACGGCGGTTTCGGACGGTCGAAGCGTGAACCCCACTGACGTCCCTGCGGCGGACCCCGGCACCGAGGAGCGCTTCCCCTTCCTCCGCCCCGTCCCCACCGCCGGTCTCCTCTGCCTTGCAGGAGACGAGCTCGAGACCGTCTCCCTCGAGGCCATCCAGATGTGGATGCGGCACTTCCGCGAACGCCTCGCGGAAGCCGGCAGCGCCTAACCCTTAATATTCCAGGCTCTCGCGAGCGAGCACGTGGTCCAGGTGGTGCAGGTTCTCCTCCTGGTGATACAGCACCTTGTCCAACAGGTGGGACGTGCCGTAGTCGCCGTGGGCGCGCGCCAACTCCGACCCTTCGCGCAGGTGCATCACGGTCCCCTGCAGCAGGCGGAAATCGTTCTCCAGCATGGTGCGGAGGGGGAACCGGCCCTCAGGCTCCGGTCCCACCGTCGCGAGCTCCTGCTGGGCCGCCGCGCTTGACGTGGGGATGCCCCCGAGGGCCGTGATGCGCTCAGCTAAGTGGTCGGCGTCCTTCGTGAGGCGCTCCGCCATCTCGTCGAGGAGGTGGTGGAGGTCGCGGAAGTCGGGCCCCTCCACGATCCAGTGGTGCTTCTTCACCTGGTGATAGGTCACGTACAGGTTCGCCACGGCCTCGTCGAGGTGGGTGACGATGGTGCGGGCCACGTCCTCGGGAAGGCCCAAGGGGTTCCGCTCCACCTCGCCGGGGCGGAGCGATGGGATCAGCGGGGCGGAATCCGTCGGTGTGGGGGGCACGGCGGGCATGGGGACCGCGTCCCTTGTTCTGGTGGGGTAGAAAGAATCCAGCGCCTCCCGCGCGGGTCAGGCTTTATATGCGGGGGGTGGTTTCTTTCGCCATTCGCACCACGGCCGTTATAACCGAATGGCCGGGATATAGAACCCAGTCGTGAGCCATCATGACCGCCAAGGGCGCCCGCTTCCTCCCCCTCCTCGCCATCCTCCTTCTCGTGGCCGCCGTCACGCCCGCCACCGTCCTCGCCGCCGAGGGCGACAAGGACGAGGCCAAGGACTCCCGCGGCCGCGGCCGCTCCGACGAGCCCCGCGACG
>DATMKA010000373.1:0-5736 GCA_035553595.1 Thermoplasmatota archaeon
GCCCATGGCCTGCCGCCCCCTCGCTCCCGCTCTTGCCGCCATCGCGCTCGTGCTCGCCCTCACCATGCCCGCCTTCGGTTCCGCGCCCGAGGCGGGCCACTGGGAGGAGCTGGGGGAGGACGGGCGGGTGTGGGTGCCCGCCATCGCCACCCTGGGGTATCTGCCGCCCGGGGATCTCTTGAGCTTCCACAACGCGAGCGAGGCCCGCGCTGCGCTTCTCGCCGCCGAGGCGGCGCGCCCCGACCTCGTGTTCGTCACCCAGATTGGGACGAGCGTTCAGGGCCGCCCCATCCTCATGGCCACCCTGACGGGGCCCGGCGACGCGACGGGGCGCACGCGCCTCCTGTTCGATGGCGCCCACCACGGCGACGAGGTGATCGCTTCCGAGATTCTGGTGCGCTTCGTGCAGCGTGTGGTCGCCGAGTACGACACGAACGCGACGATGCGTAGCGACCTGTCGCAGGTGGTGGTGGACGTGGTGCCGCAGGTGAACCCCGACGGCATCGACTTCGTCCCCCAGTGCACCAATTACGCGATGTGCCGGAAGAACGCGCACGGGGTGGACCTCAACCGCAACTACGAGGCCCACTGGGGCGAGCCGGGCGCTTCGGGCAACCCCTCCGATCCCACGTACCGCGGTCCTGCGCCCCTCTCGGAGCCCGAGTCCACCGCCATTGCGGCCCTCATGGACCTCCACGACTACGCGCTCTACGCGAGCCTCCACTCGGGCGCGGAGATGATTTTGTGGCCCTACGGGTGGACCACGACGCCGCCCCCCGAGCAGGCGGTGTACAACACCCTTGGCAGCCAACTGAGCGCCGTCACGGGCGCGCCCCATGGCCAGGTGTCCCGCATCCTGTACACGGTATCGGGCGACAGCATGGATCAGGCCTACGTGGCCGCCGACGGTTGGCGCGCCCTCGCCCTCAGCCCCGAAACCTACAAGGGTTCGGGCACGGCCACGGACTGGTGGTATCTGTTCAACCCGCCCGAGAGCCAGATTCCCGCCGTGGTCGCGCGCTGGGAGCGGTTCCTGTGGCACATGGTGGCGGTGGCGCCGCAGTACGCGCCTGCCATGCTCACCGCACCCTCCATTCTGGAGGCGGGCCCCGGTGAGGGCGTGCTTTCCGTCCTTCTCTCTGCGCCTTCGGCGCGTCCCTTCCAGGGCGCTTCCCTCCGCTTTGAGGCGGGGAGCGCTCCCGTCACCGTGACCTCTGCGAACCCGCAGCCAGTGAGCGGCCCAGGCACCTATGGCACGACGATGCTCCCGAACCGCGGCGGCACCTACGGGTCCACGCTCCACCTGGAAGCGGGGCCCGCTGGCAAGGTGTCCCGGGAGGTGACGCTCGAGCTCGTCCAGCTTGGCCTGGAGGCCGCCGTTGACCAGGCCACCCTGGGTCCTACGGACACGGGCACCTTCGCCGTCACCGTGAACCCGGGCCCCTTCGAAGCCATCACGGGCACGCTCACGGTCCGGGTCCAGCCTGAGGGCACCGTCATGGGGAGCGCCTCCGTCTCGCTCCTTCAGGGCGAAACCCATTCCCTCGTCGGGAGCTTCTCGCCCGAGGGGCTTGCGCGCGGCCCCCACCTGTTGGAGGCCACCCTCGTGTACACGGCCCACCTGGAGGGCGGCATGGCGCCGGGCCTCGCAAAGGCCACCGACGCGTTCACGATCATCCGTCCCGAAGTGACGCTCACGAAGAGCTTCCTTCCCGTCTCGAAGGCCGGGGAGCCGCTGAAGGTCACCTCCACGTACCGCAGCACCGGCGACGTTCCCGCCGAGGGGCTCGTGGTGCGCGAGCGCGTCCCCGCCGGCTACACTTACCACGTGCGTGACGGGCCGGTGCCCGTGCCCACGGACCCCCTGGGGCGGCCCTCGGTGCCCGAAGTGGTGACGCGTGAGGATGGGAGCGTGGACCTCGTGTGGCGCTTTGGCGACCTTGCGCCCGGTCAGACCCGTTTCGTGCAGTACCGCCTTCTCCCGCTCGTGCCCGGCACGGCGGCGCTCTCCTCGGCGTGGCAGTACACGACGAGTTGCTGCGCGCACCCCGCCACCTACTCGGAGGCGGCGCACCCCGCGCACGTGACGCGGCTCAGTTAGCGGTCCCGGGTGTGAGCTCCACGACGGGGATCCGCCGGGCCTTCACGCGGACCCGGGGCCGCCGCTCCCCGCTCGGGGGCTTGACGCCGCGGGCTCGCAGGAGTTCCCCGAGGCGTCGGTAGTCGGCGATGAAGGGGGCAAGCTCCTCGGCGGCGGCCTCATCCATGAGGTCCATGCGGCCTTCGAGGGCCAGGAGGGCGAACTCGAAGCCGTCGAGGAAGGCAGCGAGGTACTCGTCGGAAGCCCCAGTCACGTCGCGCATCGCCTCCGGATTCCCCCCAGTCACCATAAGCAACCCGCTGTCACACCCTCTCCAACCCGAGGGTTGTTACCCGGGAGAAAAACGGCCGGATCCCCGGCGTGGGACAGGTGACACGAGGGACACCCTCACAGGTCACGGAGGGCTTTCTTGCGGTCCCAGGCGGCCCAAGCGGCCACGCCGATGAAGGCCACCATGAACACCATGCTCGCGATGAACGCGACAAGGGAGTCGTCGGTGAGCTTTGCGAACAGGAAGGGGAACACGGTGAGGCTCACGAGCACCCCAAGGAGGGAGAGCTCGAGGGTGCGTTCGCGGCGGCGGATGCGGGCGCGCTCCTGTTCGAGGCGGGCCTTCGGATCGACCTTCGGGGGCACAACGGCCCCAAGGTGCGCGTTCTTTTTAACCCTGTTCCTCAGGCTGCATCCCCCGCAGGGGCAGCTGGTGGGCCCAGCCGGGGCGCTCCGCGAGCGGCGGCGGGAGCGCGACCCGCTCCACGTTCACCTCGGGAACCCCCAGGAAGGCCGCAAGCCCGCTGAGCGGCTCCTCAAGGGCCCGCAAGAGGCCCGGGGGCGCGTTGGGGAGGAGAGCGGCACGGACGTTCACCCGCCGCTTGGAGGGCGAGGCCTCCCACAGGCCCACGGCCTGCCCGTCCACGAGGATGGCGGAGGCGGCGTTTCCCTGGGGGTCGAGGACCCAGGGGGCGGCCTCGGGGCTCACGGCGCCAAGACCAGGGGGATGCGCCAGGAGGAGCGGGTCGTTGGGCGGGAGAAGCACGGCGCGCCCCTCCGGGGTTCCGTCCGCGAGAAGGCGCGCGTGGACAGGGTAACCGAGCAGGGTGCGGCCCTCCACCTCGAAAAAGTCGCCGTGAAGGGCCGCGAAGGCCGCGGCCGCCTCCTGCAGGGGGATGCCGGACCAGTGGCTGAACTCGTGGGGACCCACGGGGCCGTAGGCGCGGACGTAGGCGTCGGCGAGGCGCCGCGTCGCCTCGGTCTCGTCGCCCGGGAGCGCCGCCTCGGGCACCCACTCGCTGAGGAGCGCGTAGGTGAAGGCGTTGCGTTGCCAGTCCCCCTTGTTGGTGGCGCGCACGAGGGTGCCTTCAGCGCAGAAGAGGGCGAGCACCCGGTTGAGGCGCTCCCCCTCCGGAATCTTGCGTTCCAGCAGGCGCGAGAGCTCCCCGGGCGTCATGGGGTCGTGACCCTGCAGGGCTTCCACCACGTGGTTGCGCACGATGTCGAGCACGGGCGTTGCGACGCCAAGCTCGGCGGCGAGGGCGAACGTGGCCTCACGACGGGGGGCCTGGGTCGCATCGAGAAGGGCGGGCACGAGGGCACGGTGCACGAGGTGGGTGTGGCCGCGAAGGCCCGTCACGCGCACGAGGGCGCGCTCGTGGTCGGCAAGATCCTCCACCTCGGCGTAGCGGTAGTCCCGCACGCGCGGCAGGAGCGCGAGGGCCGGCGTAGGGGCCGCGGCGGGGACGGCCACGATGCCGGAGACCGCGTACTCGACACCGCGGAAGCCGTCCCCCAGGAGGCCCGCGCTGCGGGCACGCAGGCGGCGGAGGTCGGCGAGGGCGAGCGGGGTGGCCACGCTCCGGGATGGGCGCGTGGATCACTTCAAAGGTTGCTTGCGGGCCGCTCGCGGGCACGGCGGAGCCGCGCGCCCGCGGACGCTCCGGCGAGGCTTCCGCCCACCACGAGGGCCGCGTAGGCGAAGTGCAGGAGGGCCTGCTGGGGCTCCCGCGTGGTGTACCAGGCGAGGAAGAGGAGGGTGGGCACGGAGGCTTCGAGGGTCCACACGAGGAAGCGGCGCGGCCACGCGTACCCGAGCGCAAGGCCGAGGAGACCATAGGCCGTCACCACGAGCGCGTAGGACACGTAGCGCTCCCCGGGGCTTGCGCCGTCGGAGAAGACGCCGGCAAACACCAGGAAGAAGCCCGCGAGGGCCCCAAGGAGGAGGGCGAGGGCGTGGCCGAGGGGTTCGAGACGGGAGCGCACGGTGATTCCTGCCCCCGATTTCGCGCACCCCGCCTTAACCTCGCGCTTTTCGTTGGGGAGCGCAACGGCCATGAGGGAACGCCGCCCTGAACGGGTCGTGGTTTCCCGGGCCCCCGCCCTTACGCCCGCCGAGCGCCGCCTCGTGGCGCGCCTCCGCACGCCCGAGCAGGTGCAGGCCTGGCTCCGTCGCCTCGACTACAACAAGGAGCCCGAGGGGCAGACCCTCCGCAGCTTCCGCGGCGTTCTCGAGCACAAGACCGCGCACTGCCTGGAGGGGGCGCTCGCCGCCGCCTTCCTGCTGGAGTTCCATGGGTACCCGCCGCTGCTGCTCGACCTCGAGAGCGATGACAAGCTCGATCACGTGGTGTTCGCCTACCGCGGACCCGGGGGACGGTGGGGCGCCGTGGGGAAGTCGCGCTTTCCGGGCCTCATGGGGCGCCGGCCCCTGTTCCGCTCGGTGCGCGACCTGGCCTGGAGCTACGTGGACCCCTTCGTGGATTTCACGGGCCGCGTGAAGGGGTACGCCCTGTTTGATCTCAGGGAGCTCCCGGGCGCGGATTGGCGCCTGGCACGGGGCAACGTGTGGCGCATCGAGCGCGCCCTCATCGACTACCCGCACGCACGGTTGCGGGCTTCGGAGGCGCGGCACCGCTACTGGCGCGCGCGGTATCGCGCCTTCAAGCGGGACCACCCCGACCTGGAGCCTCCGGCGAGCTTCTACCGGTACCACGACCGCTTTATGTGAGGGCAGCGCGCTTCGCGCTTGATGCCCGGGGAAGCGGACCGCATCGTGCTGGATGAGCGGGAGCGCGGCGACTGGCTGCGCTATGGCCGCCGCGCCGTGGTGAAGGAGTATGCTCGCGCTCTCGAGGCAAACCCCCACGGGTGCCTTCTGGTCGCCACTCCCTTGGAGGACATGAAGGAGGAGCACGTGCCGGGGCTCAAGCGCTCCGGACGGACGGGCCGCCCCGTGGCCGCCGTCGCCCTGAACCCGCCTCGCCTTCTTGCGGTGTTCAACGCCCGCTTCGAGGCCGAGCTCCGGGCCTGTCTCGCCGAGGAGGCGGACCTGAAGCCCCTGGGGCTTGCGGGGAGGGCGCGGGGCTCGGAGTCGCTGCTCGCCTTCGCGTACCTGCTGTATGAGCGCTTGGGCACGAACCTGAAGTTCGAGCCCTACCTGGGCCTTGAGGGCGCTTAGGCGCTGCGGCCGCGGCGGCGCAGCACGAGGGCCGCGCCCGCGAGCGCGAGGGGCGCCACGAGGGGCACAGGCGTGTCCTGCTGCTCCTCCGGGGTGGGCGCCTGGGCCTCGGGCTCCTCGGGCTCGGGGTCCACCTGGAAGGTGGGCCGCGGCTTGGGGGCCACCGTGGCCGGGGGCGTCTTCG
>DATMKA010000374.1:0-6686 GCA_035553595.1 Thermoplasmatota archaeon
GAGGGAAGCATCGGCGAGCACCGCGAAGGCGAGAAAGAGGGAATGCGCGGTCTGCCCCGGGAAGGAGGCATCCGCTGATGGGCCGCCTCGACCAGATGTGGAAAAGCACGCCGCCCGGTCAGGGCCGCCTCCTCGTGTACCTCATGGCCGGGGACCCCTCACCCCAGAAGTCGCTGGAGTACGCGCGAGCGGTCCTCCAGCACGCGGATGCGATCGAGATCGGTGTCCCCTTCAGCGACCCCGTGGCGGACGGACCCGTGATTGAGCGCGCCGGCGTGCGCGCCCTCGCGAACGGCGCAAGCCCCGCCGACGCCTTCGGCCTCGCCGCCACCCTCCGCAGCCACACCCAGAAGCCCATCCTCGTGATGACGTACTACAACCCCATCCTTCAGGTGGGGCTCAAGCCCTTCGCGGCCACCTGCCGCGCCACGGGCGTGGACGGCGTCATCGTGCCCGACCTCCCCGTGGAGGAGTCCGGTCCCTTGACGGAGGCCCTCGCCGGGGCGGGCGTCGACCTCGTGCAGCTTGCCGCACCGAGCAGCCCCGACAAGCGCCTCCGCAAGCTCGGAGAAGCCACCCGAGGCTTCCTCTACCTTGTGGGCGCCTACGGCGTCACCGGGGCCCGCGCGCAGGTGGGGAACGACGCGACCGCGCTCGTGGCGCGCGCGAAGGCCGCCGCCCCCAACGTGCCGGTAGCGGTGGGCTTCGGCGTGAGCGCCCCCGACCACGTGGCCGCCCTCGTGAAGGCGGGCGCGAACGGCGTCATCGTCGGAAGCGCCGTCGTCAAGCGCATCGAGGACGGTCAGGCCCCAGAAGAGGTGGCCGCCTTCGTGAAGTCCCTCAAGGAGGGGACCGTCGGGGCATGAAGCTCCGGAACGGGTTCTCCTGACCTTCCTGCGGGGGGCGTTTCGTGGCGCGGCGAATGTAGGCGCCCGTCTCCTCCTCAGTCTCCCCCAGGTCGCGGAGCGCGCCAACGGCCTCCACCTGCACGAGCACGCCCGGGTCGGGGAAACCAGCGACAAGGAGGATCGCAGAGGCAGGCCGGTGGGCCCCGAAGACCTCCGCGTGCGCCGCCCGCACGGCCTCCACATCCTCCCGCCGCGCCACGTACAGGGTGGTCTTCACGACGCGGTCGAAGGGCGCCCCCGCTCGGGAGAGGTCCTCCTGGATTTGGGCGAGCGCGGCCCGCACCTGCCCCGCCGCATCCCCCGGGTGGAGCACGTCGCCGTTCTCGTCAAGGGCGCTTGTCGCGCCGACGAAGACAAGGTTGCCGGCGCGGACGGCGCGGGAGGCCCCGAGGGCCTCCTCCTGAGGGAAACCGGTGCGGACGCGCTTGAGGGCCATGCCCGCCGAAAACCGGGCGGAGGGCAAGAAGGTTGGGGTTCGGGGCCAGGGTGCACCTGCAGCTGCATTGGCCTCCGCCTTGCGGGGCCGATGCAGCTGCACCTGCACCGGCACCCTACCCGTAGGCAAGTGCGAGCCCGCGCCGGGCCACGACCTCTTCGAGGATGCGGTAGTTTACGAGGTTCTCCTCGTCCGCCCCCGCTCGTTGGGCGGTGCGTCGCGCGTTTGCGATCTGCAGCATCTCGTGGGCGCTGTGGCCGTCCGACCCGAGGGAGAGGAGGGCGCCCGCCTCGAGGGCCTGCTGGGCGAGGCCGGCATCGAGGTCCTTGCGGCGGGGGCTCCCGTTCACCTCCAACGCAACGCCCATCTCGGCCGCTTTCTCGAAGACGGCCTCGAGGTCCACGTCGGCGGGCGGGCGCTTGTTGAGCATTCGCGTGGTGGGGTGCCCCAGGACCGTGAGGTAGGGGTTTTCGAGGGCGGTGAGGTAGCGCTCGGTCTGCTCGCGGCGGGGGAGCTTCATGTGGGAGTGGACGGAGCCGATCACGTAGTCGAACTCCCCCAGCAGGTCGTCGGGGTGGTCGAGGCTGCCGTCCCGGAGGATGTCGCACTCGGTTCCCCGCAGGATGAGGATGTCGGGGTTCGCGGCTTGGACGCGCTCGATGTCGGCCCACTGCGCGCGGACGGCGTCGGGGTCGAGGCCGCGGGCCACCTTGAGGCTCCCGCTGTGATCGCTGATGCCGATGGCGTGGGCGCCCATGGCGCGCGCAAAGGCCACCACCTCGTCGATGGTGAGGGTGCCGTCGCTCCACGTGGTGTGGCAGTGGAGGTCGGGTGCGTCGCCGAAGGGCGCGCGGGGGAAGCTCGGGGGAATCTCCACGTCCGGGGTGACGGCCTCGGTGCTCGGGGGCCACGGGAGCCAGGAGGGGGTTTCGCCCTGGTCCACGAAGCGGCGGATGGTGCGCTCGATGGATTCCCCCACCCCCGGGATGTCGCGGAGGCGCCCCCCTTCCAGGAGGGCCTCGAAGTCGGTCTGTCGCGCGATGGAGGTGGCGGCCCGCAGGTAGGCTCCGGAACGGCGGTCCTCCCCTTGGCGGCGGGCCTCGATGCCCATGGCGGTGAGGAGCGTCACGATCTCCGACTTCATGCCGTCCCCTCCGCCCCCGGGGGCGATAGGGTTCCGGCCGGGTTGTCGTTTCGAGCCCGTTCGAATGTCGCAAGGTGACCTGACACTCAGACATGTCCATTGCTGGGGGAGCTTTCCTCCACTTCTGACGCCCTGTTCAATAGCATCACGGAAGGGCTTATGACCTAGTTATCGGGTCACAGGGCTGCATGGTGGGTAACTTGTCTGCTTCGAGCCCCCGGTTTACGCAGGCCAAGCGCGTTTTCGCTATCACCTTGATCCTCGTGGCGGCTCCCCTCCTCGCCGGCTGCATCGGCGGCGACGAGGCTCCCCCCGCGCCCCAGGTAAACACGAACAACAACACCGAGGGCAACCTCACCGTCGACGGCGACGTGAAGTCCCAGGACGGGCGCGACCTCGCCGCCTTCCAGGAGACCAACCGCACCGAGATGGGCCGCGGCGGCATGGAGCACCTCCACGACTACTGGGAGGGCAAGACGACCTACACCGTCATGCAGGGCGACTGGTGGTTCATCCCCCTCCCCCTCCAGCCCGACGGCAACTCCAAGTACCCCACCGGCACCGCCATCGCCGACCTCTCGCCCGACATCGGACGCCTCGTCCCCGAGGGCACCTCCAAGCTGGAGATCACGGTCAAGATCTACGGCCCCACACCCCAGATCTGCAGCATTCGCGGTAACCAGCTCCCCGCCTGCATTGTCTCCCCTGTGGGTCACCCCCTCGCCGAAGGCCTCGGCCTCGAGTACGTGACCGCCAATGACAACCTCGGCGAGTGGCGCGACGGCGGCCAGCTCCTTAACGGAGTCCCCACCTTCATCGACCTCAAGCCCAACGAGGCCGACATGCCCCACTCCACGGCGAGCCTCTGGCTGTTCCGCCTCTACACCCTCGAGGCGAACTCCGTCGGGTTCAACATCACCGTGGTGGCCCACAAGGGCTACGACGTGGTGAACTGGCCCGGCCACCCTGACTTCTACGTCGAGAAGCCCTTCCGCGTCGTCTTCGACAACACGGTGGACATGAGCTACTCCGGCTGGCACACCTTCAACCTCTACGGCGACGACTCCACCTGGGTCACCCCCGAGAAGCTCATCAGCTGGGGCACCACCCGCCTCGAGGTCTACGTGAACATCAGCGAGGCCTCCCTCAACCCCGAGTACTCCTTCGTCCAGCTCAAGGGCTGGCACCTCGACGCGCACAACGCGACGAACCAGCCCCGCATCGCGACCACCGACATCACGATGGACGAGTACTACGACGAGAACACGGACGGGAAGAATTACCACTTCACCATCCCCCTCGACGACGCGGCCTACGACTCGCCCTACGCGAGCGTGAGCCGCTGGGGCTTCCGCATGCTCCCCGACTACGAGGGAGCCCTCGAGAACGGCTGCATCGAGATGTGCCCCGGCTTCAAGATGAAGGCGAGCTACACCATCATCGCCTGGAACGACGACAAGCTCAAGGGCGCCGCGGCTCCCGCCAACCCCGAGGCCTGAGCGTCGTCCCCGCGCCCGGAGCCCCACCCTCCGGGCGCCCCTTCTCCTTTTCATCAACCGAATCCTTATGGTCCCCCGCCGCGTGGCCACGGGTGACGACCATGGGACTCCCCCTCATCTCGAGCCCCACCGTGGACCTCATCAAGTGGCTCGGCCTCGCCTCCCTCGGGGCCCTCCTTGCGCTCTCCTTCTACCTCGCGAACCCTGGGGTGTTCTACTGGCGCGTGCTTCTCGCCGTGGCCCTCACCGGGGCAGCCGTCGCCATGGGCATCCGGGCCTACGTGCGCCCGCCCTACTGCCTCAACTGCAAGCGCAGCCTCGACCCCAAGGCCCGCACCTGTCCCCACTGCGCCACCCGGGAGGTCTGAGGCGCGTGGCCGGGTTCGTGACGCTCCGGTACGTGCGCGACTTCCCGCACCCGCAGCCCGCGGCCTACGCGTGGCTCACGGACTTCCAAGACTCCGACCCCGGGCTCACGGATGCCATCCAGCGCGAGCGCCGCATCCTCCAGCGCGACGGCAACCGCTCTGTCGGCGAGGTCACCATCGAGGTGCTCGGCCGCAAGGGCACGGCGCAGGTGGAGACCACGCTCTTTCCGCCGGACCGGTGGGAGGCCCGGTTCCTCAGCGGCTTCAGCAAAGGAAACCACTACACCTACCACCTTGAGCCAACGGCCACCGGGTGCCGCCTCACCATCGACTACCGCTTCGCGGTGAAACGGCTGCGCCACCGCCTCCTGTTCTTCTTCGTGAAGCCCCGGCTGCGGCGCGAGATCGACCGCATGTGGGAGGGGTTCGCGGCGGCGATGGAGCGGGACCTGCGGGGCGAGATCCCTTCCCGCTGAAGCTGGTCCTCCGGACGCCCCTTTTGCTGGCCGGCTCTGCGAACCTCTGACCCACTGGCCCTCTGCGGTTCCGGCCGAGCCGCTGACCCGCTAGTGGATGACGACCGACTTCACGCCCGCCCCCTGGCGGATCTCCCCGATGACGTCCATGGGGATGGGGGATTCGGTGATGATGTATAGGCGGGGTTCCTCCACGAGCTCCGGGTCGTCCACGATGGCTTGGCGGATGCTGATGCCGCGCTTCGCGATGAGGGCGGCCACGGGGGCGAGGATCCCGGGCGAGTGCGCGTCGTTGGGGACGATCTCGATGACGCCCCAGTTGAGGGCAGGGGCTGCGTCTTTCAGGTGCACCGTGGGCGTGAGCTTCGTGTACACCTTGCGGAGCTCCGGCTCGCGCCGGATGGTGTCCACGGTGGCGGCGATGATGCGGCGGTCGACGTTGCAGGCGCGCGCGAGGGCCGTGTCGGGGATGGCGATGTCGGCGCAGTAGATGCCGTCGTCGCGGACGCTGAGGCCGTGCTTGAGGAGCGTCATGGCCACGCGGGACTGGGCCGGGTAGCGCTGGAAATATTTCGTCAGCAGGTCCCACATCGTCGGTTCGATGCACAAATGCGTTCATTGGTACATATAGGTGCTGTCCGGCCCCGTGCGCCTTCAGCAAATCCGCAAGGTTGCGGAATAGTGTACAGGAAGTCAGCAACATTCGGAAACTTTTATAGCAATAGGCAGGCACTATTGCGCGAGTGCGGCCCATGACAAGCCTTGGCAAGCGTCTTCGCCTGCAGCGACTTATCGACCCCGGCACAGGCCGGGCAGTCATCATTCCCCTCGACCACGGCATCAGCATCGGCC
This sequence comes from Thermoplasmatota archaeon, assembly GCA_035553595.1. Classification (GTDB taxonomy): domain Archaea; phylum Thermoplasmatota; class SW-10-69-26; order JACQPN01; family JAJPHT01; genus DATMKA01. The sequence goes on from DATMKA010000374.1 coordinate 5,684, forward strand.
CCGTCGAGGGCGTCATCGATCTCCCCCGCACCATCCGGGCCGTCACGGAGGGCGGAGCCACCGGCCTCGTCATGCACAAGGGCCTCGTGCGCGCCGCCGCCCCCGCCCTCACCGGCCGCGCCGGCCTCATGGTGCACCTCTCCGCGAGCACCGACCTCAACCCCGACCCCAACGAGAAGGTCCTGGTCGGCACCGTCGAGGAAGCCGTGCGGCTTGGCGCCGACGGCATCAGCATCCACGTGAACATCGGCGCTCCCCGGGAGTCGCGCATGGTGGAGGACGCGGGCCGCATCGCCACCGAATGCGAACGCCTCGGCATGCCCCTCCTTGCGATGATGTACCCCCGCGGCCACGAGATCCGCAACCCCCACGACGTGAAGTTCGTGAAGCACGTCGCCCGCGTGGGCGCCGAGCTCGGCGCCGACCTCGTCAAGTGCCCCTACACGGGCTCCGTCGAGAGCTTCCGCCAAGTGGTGGAGGGGTGCGCGGGCGTTCCCGTCCTCATCAGCGGCGGGCCCAAGATCGACTCCGACGTGGCCTTCCTCGAGACCGTCCACGCCGCCACCCAGGCGGGAGCGGCGGGCGTGAGCGTCGGCCGCAACATCTGGCAGCACCGCAACGTCCGCGGCATGACGCGCGCCATCGCGGACATCGTCATGAACAACGCCACCGTGGACGAGGCCCAGCGCCACCTCAAGGGCTGACCCCATGGGCGCCTTCGCGTGGATCCACGTTCCCCCCACTGCGGGCGGGAAGGACATCGTCACCGCCGCCCTCGAAGCAGGCTTCGACACGCTCCTCTTCGACCCCGGCGAGGCCGCGCGCCACCAGGGCCTCGGCAAGTTCCGCGCCCTCACCCTGGAAGCGGAGGCGCTCGTGGACGAGCAGGGCCAACCCCTCGGGCCCCGCGTGACGCTGCGGAGCGCCGCCGACCAGGACCGCGCCATGGCGCTCGCCGGAAAAGCCGGCATCCTTGTGATCACGGGCGCGGACTGGAAAATTA
>DATMKA010000375.1:0-6705 GCA_035553595.1 Thermoplasmatota archaeon
ACGCAGGACGAGGCCATCAACGGCCAGTCGAAACAGATTGACGTGCAGTACCAGCAGGCCTTCAACGTGGTGCCGCAGCTGGAGCGTCTCACGCGCGAATACATGAGCAACGAGCGGCAGGTCATGGAGAACGTGACGGCCCTGCGGAGCGGGTACGGCCGCGCCATCAACGGCAGCCTCACCGAGAAGGACGCCTACCTCGGCGAGATGGGCCAGTTCATCAACCTGCTCGGCCGCCAGGAGAACTACCCCCAGTTGCGCGCCGACCGGCTCTTCCAGGACACGATGGACCACATCGTGAACTACAACAACAAGATCGCGGTGGAGAAGACGCGCTACAACGACCGCGTGCAGGAATACAACACCTACCGCCGCCTCTGTTGCCTTCCCGCCTTCATGGCGAACACCTTCGGGTTTGAGGAGCGGGAGTACATCGGGTACAGCAACCGCCCCAACCAGACGTCCTTCCCCGCCGGCCAGCCCTTGGTGGCCGACCTCGGCGGGAAGGCGTGGACGCTCCAGTAGGTCAGTAGATTTCGGTCGTCGCGGTCCCCGACCCGGGGCCCGCGTACATGCCCTTGATGCCGCGAGCGGTCTCGCGCGCATCGGGGCCGAGGCCCCACTCGGCCACGTCCACCTGGAAGCTCACGCAGTCGAGCATGGTGCCGCGGAAGGGGGCGTCGCGCTCGGTGCGGGACTCCTTCACCTCGGTGGTGAGGCGGTGGATGAGCTCCTGCCACACGGTCTCGGGCACGTAGTGCGCGTGGCTTGGGTAGGCGTAGAGGTAGAGGTTCAGGTAGCTCATGAGGAGGAGCCAGTGGTCGCCCGCCTTCTTCATGATGCGGTCCCAGTCGAGGTTGCCGCCCGTGGCGTAAATGATGTGCAGGATGTCGCTTGCGTCCCAGCGGTTGCGGAAGCCCACGAACATCTTGCTGAGGAGCGCTTCCTCCGCGGGCGTCACGAGCACGTCGTAGCCGAGGAGCGAGGCGGGCCGCGCGTTTTCCCACCAGTCGTCCTCCACGGGCCCGGTGCCGTTGGCGTTCCGGTGGATGATGTCGAGGAAGTAGCCGTCGAGCTTCGCCTTGGAGAGCCACACGGGGTCCATGACCTCCACCTCGAAGCCTGCGGACTGGAGCGTGACGAGAACGGCACCCACGTCGGCGCCGCGGACGAAGACGTCCAGGTCCTTGGTGTCGCGCCAGACGCCCGTGTGCGCATTCACGGCCACGGCGCCCCCGAGCAGGAAGGGCGTGTCGGCCCGGGCGAGGGCCTCGAGGGCGCGCCGGTACACCTCGGCCGCTTCGGGCGAGAACCGGGGCTCACGCAGGGAGGTGGGAAGAAGGCCCGTCAAGGGGTCACCCCCGTGGGAACGGGGAGGAAGCAGGCAGCGTTTTTGGCGAACACAAACCCCACCCTTGGGAGCCCTCGACTTAAGGACTTCTGACCTCCACGTCGTTAGGGCGCGCCGCGCGTCCATGAAGGGTAAAAGGGGCGCCGCCGGAAGTTGGGGCATAAGCGTTTTACCCGATCCCACGCCAAGCCCGCTCATGCCCTCCGGGAAAGCGCCACCATGGCGCGGGCGCGGAGATGCCGGGGTCGCTCGGGCCCGAGCCCTCCATACGAATGCGCCGTCACACTGGCCCGAAGTTCCCGCGCCCTCGCCGCCGAGCGAGGACGCTCCCCCAGCCTCCCACCTGTCCGGTCCCACCGTTGCCCGGTTGCGCCGCGCGGTGGCGCGCTCCCTCATCGCCGCTGGCCTCGAGGTGTGCGCCCGTGACTACGTGGTCGAAGTGAGCGACCAGAGCGTGAAGATCGACCTCGTGGTGGACGACGGCCGCGGCGAGCGTCCCGTCTTCATTTTCCCCGGCGTGGACCTCGCCCGGGAAGGCACCATGTTCCAGTTCCTCCACGCCCTCCTGCAGGAGGCGGGCGCCTTCCCCCTGGCTCCCGTGTACTACTCGCCCGAAGCGTTCCCCTACGAGCCCGGGGACACGGTGGAGACGATCCTCACGGCCGCGGCGGCCTTCGAGGAGCGCGCCACCGAGGCGGGGTTCCACGTGGATTTCGACACGCCTCCCGACGAGCTCGTGGGCATCCTCCGCGCGCTCGCGGCCACCCCCGTGGAAAGCGGCGGGGCCGAGCAGCTCGTGGAGGCGGCCGCCTTCATCGGCTGCTGGATGCTCCAGCGCGCCACCGGCCGCTGGGAGGTGCGGGAGGACCTGCCGCGCACCGTGCTCCTCCTCCGCTCCGAGGACGGGTCCGTGGTGTACGAGTTCCCCCTGTTCGCGCTCTTTCCGGATGCGGTGCGCACGGGCTACGACGGGTTCCTCACGCTGTTCCACGACCTCACCGCCGACCTCACCGGTCGGCAGCACGCCGTGAGCGTCGAGGCCCTCCCCACCTACCCCATGCATCTCGCACCCGTGATCCGCGGGTGGCTCCTCGAAGCCACCGCCCTCGGCTCCCCCGGGCATGCCGCCATTCTCGCGCGGCGGTGCGCAAGCTGCGGCGAACTGGTGGCCCTCGAGGCCCTGCCCCAGGTCCCGGTGGACGACGGCGCGGGAGCGCTCCAGGCCGCCCTCGTGCTCGCCGCCCCCGAGGCGCCGCCCTGTCCCGGGTGCGGGAGCACGCTCCACTCGGGAACCCTCGCGGCCTACCTGCTCCCGGAGCGGCGGAAGCGCGGGGAGGCCTTTCTCGTGACGGCCTACGTGTCGAGCACCTTCCTCCGGGTGAGCTTCCACCACGTGAAGCGCGGTGGCACCGTCCTACCCACGGGGCAACTGCCCGACTAGGCACACTCAGTTGAGGGCGGGGACGGACTCGAGGCGGGCGTCGAGCTCGCGGCTTGCGCGGGAGAGCGCCTCGGCGCCGCCCGCAAGGACCACGACATCGCCAGCCTGGTAGCGCGAGCCCGAGGGGTTCACGGGGGACCCGTCGCGGCGCTGGTGGCTGACCACACGGGCGCCCGTGGTTCCGAGGATCGTGTCGTGGGAGACCCAGCGACCGATCGCGCCGGAGGTGGGGGGAAGGCGCACCGTGACCACGCGTTGCGGCTCGGCGGCCCCAGGCGCCTCCGGGGCGGCCTCGGCGCCGTGGACGTGCTCGATGACGTGGGCGGCCTGCTCCACCTGCTCGGGCCTCCCGACGACGTGGAGGCGGTCGCCGGCGTGGAGGCGGGTGTGGGGCTGCGGGTCGGTGAAGTAGCCGCCGCCGCGCTCGATGCCCACGATATGGGCGCCCGTGCGGCCCTGCAGGTCGAGGCTCTTCACGGTCATGCCCACGGCATCGCTTCCGGGAGGCACGGGGATGGAGCGGTCCACCACCCCGATGGGATACTTCAGCTTCACGTCGCGGCGCGCAGCCTGGCCCGGCGGCGCCTCCGCGGGCTTCGCCTCGCCAAGGAGCGTCTCGACGATGCGCTCCAGGTGGCTGCAGAAGCGCATCACGCGGCGGTGGTCCACGACGGCGCCGACCACCACGGCGGCAGTGATGCCCACGGCCCAGAGGGGGTGCGGGATGTCGAAGCCCTGCACGTGGAAGATCGCAAGGAGCGTGAAGCCCACAAGCGCGAGGAGGCCGAAAAGGGCCATGGCGTGGGCGCGAACGCGCACGCGGCTGCGGACGCCCAAGGGCCGGGAGAGGAGGCGCGGGTGGAGCACCTTGCCCTGGGCGCGGCCGCGGCCCCAGCGCCAGAGCGCACGGTAGTAGCTCGCGGCAGCGGGCACCACGATGGCGGCCGTGAGGGCGCACCCCACGAGGAAGGCCGCCTGCGCGAACACGGGATCGGAGGAGGCGGCAAGCTCGTTGTGGAGGTGGATGGAGGCGATGAGACCCGCGAGGGTGAGGCCCACAACCCAGGCCGCGTACAGGACGGCCTTCGCGAAGTAGCGCGCGCTCGCGGGCCGCGTGGCGGTGAGGGCGGCGGCCGCCTCGTGGCGGTGCACGAGCCGCATGTAGGCGTCGCCCGCCGAGGCGAGGGGGCGGGGCGTCCACCGCGTGAGGAATCCGACGGTGGGCTGGGTGGCCTTCATCAGATAGGGCGTGAGGAGGGTCGTGATGGCGCACACGGCCACCGCCACGGGGTACAGGAAACCGCTCGTGACGCCGGTGCTGAGGCCGAGGCCTGCGATGATGAAGCTGAACTCCCCGATCTGGCCCATGCTGAGGCCCACCTGCAGGGAGGTCTTGCCGTCGTTGCCCGTGAGGAACACGGCCGCGCTGCACACGAGGGTCTTGCCCACGATGGTAACGGCGGAGATGATGAGGATGGGGTAGCGCAGGTCCCACACCACGACGGGGTCGATGAGCATGCCCACGGCCACGAAGAAGACCGCCGTGAAGAGGTCTCGAATCGGCACGATCTTGTGCTCGATCTTTTTGAGGGCGCGGGACTCCGCGATGATGGCGCCCATGAGGAAAGCGCCAAGGGCGAGGCTGAAGCCGAGGTGGTGGGCGAGGAGCGCGTTCGCGCAAGCAAGGCCGACCACGGTCACGAGCATGACCTCATCGGTCTGGAAGCGCGCGACGAAGTCGATGAGGCGCGGCACCAGGGTGAGGCCCACCGCGAGCGCGAGGCCCACGAACAGGATGATGCTGAAGACGACGGCACCCAGGAGGGCGGGCGAGAGGCCGCCCGTGGAGCCGATGCCACCAAGGAGCGCGATGAGGACGATGGCGAGCAGGTCCTCCACGATGAGGATACCGAAGGTGATCTCCGCGTGGGACTCATGGATGACGCCCTGCTCCATGAGCACCTTCACGATGATGGTGGTGCTGCTCATGCTGAGCATGCACCCCAGGAAGATGGCGTCCATGGGGGTCCAGCCGAGGGCGAGGCCCACGTAGTAGCCTGCCGCGATCATGCCCGCCACCTCTAGGACGGCGGCGACGATGGCGACTTTTCCTACTTTCCTCAGCTTCCCGAGGTTGAACTCGAGGCCGAGGGCGAACATGAGGAAGATGAGGCCGAGCTCCGCGAGGGCGGTCACGGAGTTCATGTCCGTGACGAACCCGAAGGGCGGCGTGTACGGGCCAATCAGGAAGCCTGCCAGCAGGTACCCAAGCACGAGAGGCTGCTTGAGGCGGTAGGCCGCAATGGTCGCCACGGCGGCAACCACGAGCACCACCACTAAGTCCTGCAGGAACGCTGCGCTTCCCATCCGAAGAGGGAACGCGAGGAACCTTACTAAAAGCGTGTCGATCCGTTTCCACACCGGCGCTATCGCGCAGGGCGGGGAAGCGTGCGGGCCTTACCGGGAGGGGGGCGAGAGGGGCTGCTCCGCGGGCGCCTTCACGGCGGGGCGGAGCGTGACCTCGGGGGCCTTCACGGGACGGTCGAGGAGCTTGAACACCATGAGGCCGGCCCAGAAGGCGGTGGTGACGCCGTTCGTGATGATGAAGGCCACCTCCTGGATCTGGATGCTGCGCCACAGGAACAGGCTTAGGCCGATGGCGTTGAGGGAGCAGAAGCCGAGGCTGAAGCTGCTCGCATCCCGCGTCCGCAGGAGCTTCCACGCTTGGGGCAAGGTGCTTGCGACGAGAAGCCCCGCGCCCACCATGGTGAGCCAGTCGACGTTCATGCCTCTCCGTCGAACACGGCGCCCACCTTAGAGGTTACCGCCTGAGGCATCGCGAGGGCCGCGCCCTCGAGGGCGCGGGCGCGGGGCACCGCCCGGGAGAGGGCGATGAACTTCGCGCCCACCTCGCTCCAGGTGCGGACGCGGCGGGGGTTCATTCCCGTGCGGACGCCCCGGTTGTAGGGGTGGTCCATGAGGAAGGCGAGGCCGCCCGCGCCGGAGGCGGCGAGGACGTTGTGGGGCGCGTCATCCACGAGGAGGTCGTACCCCGTCTTGACCTTCGCGTCCATCACGATGCCGTCGTAGGGCACGTCGTTGCGTTCAAGGAAGTACTTGGTCGCATCGTGGGAGGTGCTGTCGCGCGCCGTCACGATGTACACCTCGTGGCCGGCCTCGCGCCAGGCCTCCATCACGTGCCGGGCCGTCTCGTCCCGGAGGTCCGTGTCATGGATCTCGAGGTCCGTCTCGATGGCGTGGAGGAGCGTCTTGATGCCCTGGTACGTGAGGCCCGCCTCCTGCACGGAGCGGTAGGCCATGAAGTCCCAGTGGCGCAGCCCCTCGTCGAGGAGGTCCACGTTGTGGTTGTCGCGGAGCGCCCGCAGCATGTGCGGGACGTGGTTGAAGAGCACGCCGTCAAAATCGACAGCGATCCGGAGCCGCTCTTGGGGGCTCCAGAAGGGGGGCCGCGTCAGGCGGCCCAGGGCGCGCGCAATCGCAGCGCCATCATTCTTGTTCTCGGTCATGTGAGCCTACTGTTGTCCGCCCGAGCATATACTGATTTCGGAAGGAAACTCCGGAGACCTAGGGAGTTTCTCAGTAGGGCAGCTTATAAAAGAGGCCTATTCTTCGACCCTTCCGCAGCAGGGGCCGGGCGGAACCGGGTCCCCGGAGGGGGTCTTTGTGGGGTGCTCGAGGAGGGCGCAAACCCAGAGTTCGAGCTCGGGCGGGATCACGTGCTCCATACGGCACGCCCACCCGTCTGCTTGGTCATGCTTCATTCCTACCCGTGTCTCTAGGAGGATTTCAAGCAATCGGTGGCGGCGCACCACCGTCCGGCCAAGCTCCCGACCCCGCGCCGTGAGCTTGATATCCCGGTAGGGCTCGTGGCTCACGTACCCCGCCTCCACGA
>DATMKA010000376.1:0-3481 GCA_035553595.1 Thermoplasmatota archaeon
CACCTCTCCTCCCCCCGCCTCCTCCTCGCGGATGCAGGAGACGGCACCCTCGAGGTCTACGTCCACTCCGGCGTCGGGGAACGCGCCTATGACCACCTCGCCCTCAAGGTGAACAACGAGACGCGCGTGAGCCGCAACCACACCCACGCCCTCATCGAACGCGTCCCCGCGGGAGGCGCCTTCCTCACCCTCGAAGCCCGAGAAGGCGACACCCTTTACCGCTACAACGCCCTCGTCCTCCCCGATCCCGCGAGCACCGGCTACCTCGTCGCCCCCTTCGTGGACGGCAAGGAAACCAACCGCGAAACCATCTCCCTCCCCTGGACCAAGCTCATTGAAGGAACGTCGACCGAATGAAATTCAAAGTCCCCGTCTCCCTCCTTGGCTGGATCGCCCTCACCCTCGCCGCAGGCGCCTTCGTCGCCCTCGCCTTCCTGGGCATCATCCCCCTCGACAGCCTCTTCCTCTACATCCTCAACAACGTCCTCGGCTTCGTCGCCGTCGCCCTCCTCGCCGCCGTGGGCGGTGTCTTCCTCGGCATGCTCCTCGCCCACCGCGCCCTCGCCACCCGCGAATTCTCCCCCGTCGAGCGCGCCATGATGGAGACAAGCCAGGAAGTCAAGCGGCTCACCGCGCGCATCGAAGAGCTTGAGGCGAAAGTCCTCGCCCGCGTGGACGAGAGCATGGAGCAGCGGGAAAAGGTCAGGCGCTGAGGCTCACGTGAGGTAGGCGCGGAGGCACTTCCGGGCCTCGGCGTACTTCGGGTAGCGGAGGCGGCCGATGTGCCGCGCCACCCAAACGTGCTTCACCGTGAACACCGTCGTCGTATCGACCTGGCTGGCTTTCCGTGGTCGGCCCGCTGCCCAATCCTCCTCGCTTAGAGGGAGCCGCGATGGGGACGGCGCGAGGTTGGACGTCAAGGCGCAACAAACGTACTCGTGGCCTTGACTGGGGTACTCCGGGCCACTCACAACAAGCCAAGGCCGGGCCGAGTCCCCCAGGGTGAGGTCCGGATCGTTCTCGTGGTAGGGGTCCGGAGCCCAGAGGACGTCCCCGGCCTGGAAAGGCCGGAACGTCATGGCGCCTCACTCACGATCGATGGACGGCCAATCCGCCGGATCCTCAGGCCCCAACTTTTCATTCGCATACCGGTTCACCGCGAGCGCCATCTGAAGCGTGGCAGTCTCCTCCTCATCTAGAGCGAACCAATACTCCTCCTTTTTCCCGACGTAACCGCGGGCCGCGAGACGCCGCAGCACCGCCCCAAGCGTGTGTTGCTCGATGTCGAGCGCGGCGGCGATTTCTACCGCGCGCCACGCCTCCGTCGGATGCTCCCTCAGGAAGGCCAGCACGCGCTCCGGGTTGCTGCCGGGACGGGCCGCGGGGAACCGGCCGCGTTTGAGATCCTCCAGGGGGATCGGGGACATAGGACTCAATTTGACTCACAATGACTTAAGGGTTTTCGGGGGGTCGCCGGGGGTTAGGGCTTTGGTGGGCCGTGGCGCGTGCTCGTGCCTGGCCGCTTTCGCCTCCTGAGCGCTTCGCGCTCAGACGTCGAAGCGCGGCTAAGCCCGGACCGTACAACCCACGCGTTGGCTCGTCCTGTTTGCACGCTTTCCTGCGGAGGAAGCGCTTCGCGCTCCCTTCTGGGAAGCGCGTGCAAACTGCGACGAATCGGCCACTTCGTAGCCGATTCGTCTTGCTTTTCTGCTTCCTCCCTTGCAGGCGTCGCTACGCTCCGCCCGCATCGGTCGGAGCGCAGAAAAGAGCCACCTGTGGGAATCGAACCCACGACCTGCTGTTTACAAGACAGCCGCTCTGGCCGACTGAGCTAAGGTGGCAGCCACGCCACCAAGAACGACCCCCCTCTTTATCCTTTTCGCCCCAAGCTCAACGCAGGAGAAGCGGCAGGAACATCAGGAGCAGCAGCCCCCCAACAAGCAGCAGCCCCAACCAGAGAAGCCCCTTCACAACGCCCCGGTCCGACCCCCAAAAGATTGGAACCGGTCCAATCATCACGAGCCCACCGCCGCGCCGCACCGACCGCCGCTCCACGCGAGGCTCCGGCCGGGCATACCCGCCGTACCGGTCCCGCCCCTCCAGCGGCTCGAGGCGCTCCACGTACGGGTCCTCCTCGGGAACCATCCGCCGCGCCTGCCCAAAGAACCAGGACACGGCCGCCGCCATGAGAAGCAACATGCCGAGGAATCCCCAAATGCCCGTCCCGGCAACAAAGGGGAAGATCAGGAACAGGCCGCCCCGCACTTGGCCCTGCATCGCGCCGTACACAAGGCAAGCGATACCGAGCAACGCGAGCACGAGGGGGAGCGCCATCGCCCAGAAAGGCCCGCTCAGGGGAGAAAAGGGTTGCCCCCAACCGGTCGATGCCCCCGCTTCCTGCCTGCCGCCTCGGCCGTCAGAGCCCGTACAGTTCCCGCCGGAACCGGGGTACAAGCGCCATGAGCACGGCGCTCTCGGTGAGCGCGGTGCGGTCGAGGGCGCCGCGCGTGAGGTACCCGATGGCGCCCGTGGTCTTCCCGATGTCGAGGTTCCCCGTGAGGTCCCCCATGACGCTCCCCACGGTGCGCTCCTCCTCCCGCACCGCGCGGGTGACCGCGGGCGGGTACTGGAAGCCGGGGCCGTGGCCGAGGGTCACGCGCCCGCCGCGGTCCACGATGGCGCACCACTGCACGTCCAGGTGGTCTTTCACGGCCTCGCTCCACACGAGCCCCGCCTCGATGCCCACCCCGAAATGGGCCTCGCTGCCGTCGCCCAAGGCGGCCTTCGCGCGAGCCACCGCCCCCTTCCACGTGTCCTCCTCGAAGGGCTGCTCCGGGACGGTGGTGAGCACGGGGACGCCCCGCACCTCGAGCTCGCCGTGGATGCGCGAGAGGACGCGGCGGGCGGCCTCCACCTTTACGGGGTTGTCGCTCCCGACGCGGACGCGCACGAGGCCCAGGAGGTCGCCCTCGCCCGTCACCTCCCCGCGGCGGATCCGCGTGGCCTTGATGGGGAGCCCGTCCTCGGCGAGGATGTAGGGCGCTTCCAGCACGAGGAGCGGCGGGAGCCCCTCGTCCGCGCGGGCCGCGTTGAGCTTGTCCGCCGTGGGCCGCGTTTCGGGCGTGACGGCGATGGCGTCGTACTGGGGAGAGAAGGAGGCCTCGCGGCCGAAGGCCTCGCGGATGGGGGCAATCGTCGCGCGCTTGAGCCAGCCGCGGGAGCGCAGGTACTCGGCGACGTCGCGGGCGCGCTCGGCCCAGGGGCGGACCTTCCGCTCGCGGCTTGCCTGGGCGAGCTCGTCCGAGGTGATCCCCACGAAGACGCCCTCGTTGCCTGCCTCGAAGGCCGTCTGGAGGAGCGCCTTGTGGCCGCGGTGGAGCACGTCGAAGGTGCCACCCATGCAGACCCGCATCGGGGCCGCAACCCCCAGGGGGCAATTAAGGGCTACGGTCGCCTGGGCGTGCAGGGGCCCGGCCTGTTC
>DATMKA010000377.1:0-12139 GCA_035553595.1 Thermoplasmatota archaeon
GCCTGATGGAGTTCATGCCCGCCTCCACCATGAAGGCGGCCGCGCCCGCCAAGAAGGGAAAGGCGCGCTCCACCGGGACACGCAAGAAGAAGGAGGCCGACGAGGAGTGAGCCACGCCACGGCAATCACGGCCTTCCGCGGCCCCGTCCCCGACGTGAAAGCGCTCCTGCGCGACGTGAACGCCATCGCCGCGCGCCACGGCGGCGAGCTGCAACTCCTGGACGCACGCCTCGTGGCCGGCCGCGACCACCTCGTGAGCGCCGTGATGCACGCGCGCCGCGCCTTCCAGGAAGGCCGCAACGGCGCCTCCACGCTGCCCCTGGAGACCCTCCGGTTTGCAAGTGGTGAGCGCCAGATCGCGCGCGCCCTTCAGAAGATGGGGCTTCGCGAGGAACGGGACGCCGAGGTGGCCGCCATCGCCTTTGACGGGAACGCGGAGGCAGCCTTCGCCGAGCTCGCGGCGCGCCTCGGGTGGCAGCGCGACGAAGCCATCCTCCACCCCCGGGCAAGCGTCTACGCCGGCTTCGGCGTCACGCCCGAGGAGCAGGCGGCCGTGCCCCCCGAAAAGTGGCCCGACCTCGTCCTTGAGCGGGTGGCCCTCGTAGACCTCATGAAGTGATCAAGCAGGCCGGACCAGGTCCCGCGTCGCCTCCAGGGGACTGTTGAGACCGCACAAGGCCATGGCGGTGTCGAACTCCGCCTTCAGGAGATTCAGTGCCTGCGTCACGCCCTCTTGGCCCCCGATGGCGAGGGACCACATGATGGGGCGACCCACCAGGACAGCGCGGGCGCCCAAGGATAGGGCGATCATGACGTCCGTGCCGCGGCGCACGCCACCGTCCACGAACACTTCACAGCGGCCCCCCACGGCCTCCACTACCTCAGGAAGGGCGTCCAGCGTCGCCACGCCCGCATCCAGCTGGCGGCCCCCGTGGTTGGACACGATGATGCCCGCAGCACCATGCTCCACCGCGAGGCGCGCATCCTCCGCCGTCACCACGCCCTTCACGAGCACGGGCAAGCCGGACACCTCGCGAAGCCACCGCACATCCGACCACGTGAGCGTCGGGTCCAACTGGCTCGCGACATAGGCGGCGAGGCCGTCCTTGCCCTCCCCCAGGTCTGGCAGGAGGCGGCGATCCAGGTTCGCGAAGTTCGCGAGCGCAAGGGGCGGCGGCAGCGAGAACCCGTTCCGCACGTCCCGCTCCCGGCGGCCCCACACCGCTGTGTCCACCGTGAGCACAAGCGCCCGGAAGCCCGCGGCCTTCGCCCGGTTGATCAGAGAGAGCGTGAGCTCCCGGTCCTTGTACACGTAGAGCTGGAACCACTTCGGCCCCTCCGACGCGGCCGCCACCTCTTCCAGCGGCGTCGTGGAGAGCGTGCTGTTCACGAACAGCGTCCCCGCCCCGTGGACCCCCCGCGCAGCCGCCTTCTCCCCATCGGGGTGCATGAGCTTGTGGAAGGCCGTCGGCGCCGCCAACACCGGGAAACTCACCGGCGTCCCAAGGACGGTCGTGGACAAGTCCCGCTTGCTGATATCCCGCAAGACACGGGGACGGAGCCGCCACTTCCCATAAACCGACGCGTTCTCCCGCAACGTCGCCTCATCCCCCGCCCCACCCACCACGTAATCAAACGCCTCCGGCGCCACACGGCCCCGGGCAAGCCCCTCAAGCTCACGAAGATTCACAAACATGGAATATCAGTCGGCCGCTCGATACTTGACGCTTCGGGCTTCCAGACGTTCCATGCGAAACCAACTTATACCGGGAGCGGTTTAGGGGGGATGCTCCTGCCCCTGGCAGGAACATGCGCCCGTGGGGTAGTTTGGATATCCTTGTGGCCTGCGGAGCCATAGACCCGTGTTCGAATCACGGCGGGCGCGCTCGATTACCGGTAAAGGCTTATATGCTCCAGAGGAGGCTCTGGACGCATGAGCGCCCGACACCCCGGTTCGCAAACCCCTTGTTTCTGGGGGGCTTGACCCGTGCCGCCCAAGAGCATTGCGCAGCGGCGTATTGAGATTTATCTCCCCAGCGTCGGCACGCGGGAGGAGTGGGTGGCGGCCGCGGAGAAGCGCGGCGTGAGCCTCTCCGAATTTGTTTTCGACGTTGTCCACACCGCCCTCACGGGGCAGGGCGGCGACCTCCGCCTGGCGACCTCGGAACTCCGGAAGCAGGTCGATGCGTTGACGGGCCAGGTGGCCGACCAGCAGCGCCGGATCGAGGAGCTGGAGGCCCAGAAAGCCCGCCTCGAGAACGACATCGAGGGGTACCGGGCCGAGCTGTTCCTGACGCGGACGCCGGGCGGGGGCGACCCCGTGGTGAAGGTGGACCGGCGGCTCCTGCAGGTCTTCATCGACGCCAAGGACCGCGACGGCGCCCCCCGGCCCGTGACGGAGGAGGAGCTCCGGAAGCGCTTCCGGCTCACGCCGAAGGACATCGCCGGCAACAAGGCCCTCAACATCCAGGTGGGCATCCTCGAGACCTTCGGGCTGATCAAGCGCACGAAGTGGGGGTGGGCCCTGGATGGCTGAAGCACGTAACCGCCGCGGCACGCCCGCCATGTCGGAGGACCGCGCCAAGCTCCACGCGGGCTACCTCCGCGACTTGGAGGCCCGCAGCGTCACGCCCAAGACCATCCTCACGTACGGGTCGGCGACGAAGCTCTTCCTTGAATGGCTCGACCAGATTCCGCCCGAGCGAGTGGACCTTGCCGAGCTGAAGGACTTCAAGGACTACCTCGAGAGGGTCCGCAAGATCAGCCCCAAGTCGATCATGCGCTACTACTCGGCGCTGCAGAGCTTCTACGACTACCTCCACTTCGAGGGCAAGGTCAAGGCAAACCCTGTCCCGACGTACCGACGCCGCTACCTGAAGCCCGTGCGGCGCGAGGCCATGAAGGACCGATCGGGGCTCCGCCAGGTTCCGGACATCGAGACTACGAAGCGGTACGTCCACAGCATCATGGACGTGCGCGACCAGGCGCTCGTAGTCCTCCTGCTGAAGTGCGGTATCCGCAGGGAGGAAGCCGTCGACATTGACCTTGAGGACATCGACTGGCGCGAGTTCTCGATCCTGCTCAAGCCAAAGGCAAAGCGAACGAACACACTCGTGTACTTCGACGACGAGACGGCCCGCGTGTTGCGCCGCTGGCTCTCCATCCGGAAGGCGCGTGGCGCCGGCGACAGTGGCCCCCTGTTCATCAACCAGTCCCGGGAGCGCTTGCAGCGGAGCGGCATCTACAACGGGGTACGCAACTCCGCGGCGGAGGCCGGCATCCACGACCCGAAGGGAGGGCTTCGAGCAAAGTTCACCCCGCACGCCTGTCGCCACTGGTTCACAACGCACTTGAGACGTGCTGGGATGCCGCGTGAGCACATCCAGTGGCTCCGAGGCGATGCGCCTCAGGCGGCCATGGACATCTACATCCAAGTCGACAAGAACGCGGTGCGCGAAACGTACCGGAACTGCATCCCGCAACTAGGATTGTAAAAGGAGGCCCTCCATTGAAACGTACCCGAGTTAGCGACAGCTCCGTCGATGTATCCTCCCCGAACGACCTGCGCGTCATCACCGAAGCGCCTGCGCGAAAGCATCTTCGGGCGGCGATCTACGCGCGCGTTTCGAGCCCCAAGCAGAAGACTGTCCCGGCGCAGCTTGAGATCTGCCGTCAGCGCGTCGCTGAGCGCGGCTGGAAACTTCACATTGAACTCCACGACCACGCGCTCAAGGGGCACGACGCGTCGAGGCCGGGGTTTCAGGCGCTGATCGATCTCGCAGAGAGTAAGGCCATTGATGTGGTCGTCGTCTGGAAGCTCGATCGCCTCGCGCGGAGCCTTGTCCATTCCGTCGAGGTGGAGGACCTATTTCATACGCATGGCGTAGCGATCCACAGCTGCACTGAGCCCATTGACACGACGACCGCGACGGGCCGCTTCATGTTCGGCATCCTCGCGAACGCCGCGCAGCTCGAGAGGGAGATGATCGGCGAGAGGGCGAGGATGGGCAAGTACGCCCGCGCCCTCAAGGGCAGGTGGCCCGAGTCCCAGGTCCCGTTCGGCTACAAGCGTACAAAAGGAAACCACCTCAAGATCAGGGAAGAGGAAGCCGCGGTAGTTCGGGCCGTTTTCGAGACCTACAAGCGAGAACCCAGTTACGCGGAGACGAGCCACGTGCTCAACGTGGAGGGCCTGAAGTTCAGGGGAGACAACTGGAACGTGCGGCGAGTCCGCATGATCCTAGAGAACGGAATCTACGCGGGCCATTACGCGATGTGCGGCGTCAAGAAGGAGATGCCGCACCTGGCCATTGTCGATCCAGGACTGTTTGAAGAGATCCGTCAGCTGCGCGCGAAGAAGACCCGCAAGGGCCAACGTGCCTCGAACGCGCTCCGCGACGCTGCGTTGGACTCCGTGTTCCGGCAGTATCTTGAGTCGCTAGACCAGTTGGAGGATACAGGCGGTCAAGGTTGAGCCGCTCCCACTCGGGGAGATGGAGGTGCTTCTGGAGCGCGACGCGGACATAAGCAGGGCGTAGCTCCATGGCCGATTCGAACTCCAAGCCGCACACCTTACAGTGGACATGCAGGCGCTTTTTCGCCCCGACCTTCACAAGGCGCATCGTGACTCCACCAACCTGCCGGCAGCCCATGCACCGAGGGTCGTCGCCCTCGCGCGCGAGCGCATCGAGGGCCTCAGACCCTACGCGGGTCTCGTGGTCGGAGGGGCAGATGAACACATCAACCCAGTCGGTCGAGGGGCTGGCGCCTTTGTAGGGGGTTGCGATCGCGACGATGGCCGCCTCTGCACATGTTTGGCAAATGAGGCCGAGGTGGTGGCGGATCGTATGTTGCCCCCAACGGAGAGCAGTAATGGCGCGTTCAGGGGTTGTCTGGCTGCCGACTTCCACCAGCCGGATCGGCCTTATTTTTGGGGCACTCGCCTCGTGGAGGCGTTCGAGGAGGAGGCGAACCTCGTCAAACTCATCCTCCGGTGCCAAGGCCATCCGCTCGTGGTAAGTTTCTCCCTCGAACCCTCGACCCTCTCCACGCCCAATAACCCAGCGTAGCGCTGCGTGCTGCTCGACGTGATGCGGCTGGCACCCCCATCTGTTGGCGAAGTCCTTGATCACGTTGGTGCTGAGGTCCCGGCGAAGGGTATCGAGGAGTTCACGGAATCGCTGGGCGCCATCCGGTCGAGCTACGACCTCAGCCTGCTTGTTGGGCCCTTTCTGGATGGTGTGGAAAGGCCAATTCCGTGCGTGCTTGGGGTCGCCTGGGTACAGACCATCCTCAATCATCTGCTCGATTGCATCATCAGCCCGCTTTGCAATCATGAGGCGCTCGGTCTCCGAAGCGGCCAGAGACATACACGTGATGCCCCACTCGATCGGATTGCTCATCCGCGCTCTTTGGAGGACGAAATCTCGTGGGAAATAGAAGTCACAGCCGATGGACGATAACTCAGTGAACTTTGCCAGCCCAGCAAGCCGCTCACGGGACGCACGGCTGATATTGGAAGTGATAACGCCCGATGTGGCTCCTCTCCGCACATTGGCTTCGAGAGCCTTCCATCCCGGGCGGTCAAACGTTACGCCAGACTTGAAATCCCACGCGGCGCCCCCAACCACGCGGCCGTTCGTGAGGGTCAGGTGAACCCCTTCCTTGAGTTGCCCAAGGACGGCACTGCTGTCCAGTTTTTCGTTACTCCTCCGCCCATAAATTGACCACATGCGCTCGCTCCGGTCGGGAGACGGCCACGGCCCTTGCCACCCGGGCGGACGGGGCAAGTCAGAGGCATCGATCGCCCCAGCGCGAGGGTTGCGATTGTACTCTTTCCGGATCGCAGCGTTGACGCCGTCCGCATAAGAAGGCGCTGGGGGAGCTATATTAACCTCCCTCCAGGCAGTCCAAGATATTGGGGTGCTCAGGGAGGTTTATAAGCGCGTCGGCCCAGAGCTTCGAGACCCCTTTTTGCCCGCGCGGCCAGTCCAAACGAGAGAATCCGCCCACGCCGGGGTGCTGACAAACCGCTACCCCGGCGGACGGCATCAGAGGGCCTCCCCGATCACCCGGACGGCGAGGCAACCATCGGGCTTAACGAACAACATCACCCGGGCGCCCGCGGTGACGTCAGGGCTAACCTCGAGGCTCGCCGCGCTGAAAATGAAACGCCCGTACGCCGTGTCTACCAACACGGCGTGCTCCGCCTCGGCGATGGCCACGAGGTCCGCACTGATCACGCAGTCCAGGGGCTCAAGGCGCCGCCGCTGGAGTCCAGGGGGGTTGAGGCTTGCCTCCTCATTAGGCTCGGAGCGGTCGCCCTCCTTCCCACTCGGAGGCGCGGTCGCCCCCCGCTTCGAGCGCCTCAGCTCGAATCCCCCCTGGGAAGTTCGGCAGAAGTGGCCGCGTCTTCTCCAGAACCGTTAACGATTCCTTCAGGGTGCCTGCCGCGGGTAGGAAATGAAGCCCCCGAGCAAGAGACACAGCGCGAGCCCGCTGCGACCCCTTCCGATTGGACGAGCGACCGACAGTCCCGACCTATTTCCGCTGTTGCCGCGCCAACGGCCATTCAACGGGGGACGGCATTACATCGACTAATACCCTCGGGGTTTTTTCAATTTGACAAGCCTTGGCCCTTGCGGGGGCGCGTCGATCGATATTCGCCTATCCTCAACTGGAGCTTTTGCACCTTCTCCGGGTTCCGGAGCAGTGCCGTGACGCGGGGCTGGTGGCCACCAAAGATATCAAGCGAGGGGGGCTCCTGGGAGCGCCTGCTGAGGGGGTCAGTCTCCATGATGGGGAGATTCCTGAGAAAAAGGCTTCCCCTCTCGGCAGTCCGGGGGTCAGTGCTCTGGGCCCTCTCCTTGTTGGCCGCTATTCTGTCTGGGGGGACAGCAAAGAACACCTCGGGATTTAGTTCGTAGAAGATGCCGTTCGTAACCTCGCGACTCGACACCTTCCCTTCGTCCACCAGCGCACCGAGTTCCGCCTCTACATCGTAATGTCTAATTCCGGGGAGACGCTGTCGACGAAGCTCTTCGTGCATTGCTCCGACCGTGACCGGGGTGCGCCGCTCGATGAAGTTGTCCAAGAGCACGGCAAGGATTGCGTCCCGCCACTCGAACTTCCGTGTTGGGTCGACCTCGCGCTTTCGGCCCTCGTTCACGCCCCCGGGTGGACTTTAACAATGATAACGCTTCCCGAGGGGTGGGGAAAACAACGTGAGTCGGAAAGACAGGAAGTCCAAGGACCTGACCGCAGCACCGGCCGGCAGCCGATCCCCATCCCAGTGTCGCGGTCGCCCAGCTGCAACGGAGCGCAGGAGCAGAGCTGCGGAGCATCTCGTGCGTTCGCACCACCGCTTTCAGTGACCTCGGGACAAACGCCATCCGCTGGTTCGAGGCCCTATCCCCGCATGTCGCACGACGCGTCATGTTCCTCCCACCGTCTGCCGACGCCGTATCGGCAACCTCGGGTCGCGGACGAGGCAGCATTCTTCGGCCACTACGAACCCAGCCGCGCACGCGTACAACTCCTGCTGGACTACGCCCTCGCCCATGAGCGCGATACCTTCTGGGCCGCACTCGCACGCCGTTTGCGGCGGCCCAGCGGAACCTCTCCATGGAACGAAGCCATCGCGGCCGCCCAGGAGACTGGCACGGAATGGAACAAACGCGCTCGGGCTCGACGCATCGTGTACGGCGTCCTCTATGAGGGGCGCGTCGCGGGACGATACCGGGCGCCTCCGTTTGATGACGCCCCGGAAATGGGGTAAGGCCTACAAGCCGGCCATCAACCGCGGCGATCTCCAGCCGCTCTTGGACGAGGTCGGGACAGGGTACGAGCGCGACGTCTTCGAATGGGCTCTCACGAGCGGCGTCGAGTGGTTCCAGCAAGGCATGTACCCTAATCCCGAGATGTACGCCGACGTCACAATCGCAAGCCCTTACCACCCTCGTGGATCGCGAAATCCTCGAGCGCCGAGGCGAGACGCGCGGCTCGCGGTACCGTTTGAGCGAGGACCTTCTGCGGAGCATCTACGGGCGGCGGGGTGGGGCGCCTCCCAAGACCTGACTAAGGCAGACCTGCATGAGTCGGTCGGTCCCACGGCCATCGCCCTCAAGGCCCGTCGCTCACGCGTCAAGCGGGCCCTCGGGGGCCCGCTCGGGTTGACACGCCGGGGTGTACATTGCATTCTTGTATGCAGCCTCCATGGGTCCCGGAGAAATCGCCGGGGGCTGAGCTCCTCTGAGCGCGAATGACGGAATCGTAAGGAGCGCACGCGAGGGAAACTGGCGCATTGGCTACGGTCCCCGTTGCGGATGAATCCGCCGCCGGCAAAGAACGGCGGTGATGTGGGGGAATAACCTCGCTTGCGCGGGGGCGAGCACCGCAGAGCATTTTAGGCAGGACAGAGATCCCATAGAGGTGGGCGGCTACTACGATAGGCCAGGTCTCTCGCCCGTTACAGCGGGGTTGGTCGCCTCGGGGCTTATTCGTCCCGGAATGTTACTCCTCGAGATTGGCGTTGGAGATGGCTTGGAAGCCGTGGAGCTCGCCGAACACGGGATTCCGGTGGTTGGTATTGACACCCACGTCCAGCAAGAGGCAATAGACCTTGTGAAGAATCGTGGGTTGGATGCCTCGGTACTTCTTTTCAGGGGAAAGGCTCAGGGCCTCCGAGAGTTGTTTGATCCGGGGCAGTTTGACATTGTGCTCGATGTCCTCGTCCACAATAACGTCGCCCTTAGCCGTGATGGCCGCTGTCACCTGCGAACTCGGGCCCGTGCCTATGCACGTGGCGTGGCGAGCGTCCTCCGCCCGGGGGGGTTCTGGATCGTACAGGGGCGTATTACGACCGATCCAACTCACCAAGAGGACTTTGAATGTGCGTTGCCCTCCGACGTAGGGCGGTGGTTTCACGTAGGACCGGCCGTCGCGACGCACCTGCCTGAGTATGTCTCTGCTCGGAGGAGGCAGGGGTTCACGCCCATTGGGGTCCAGGTACTTATTCGGAGATGATTGGACGAGCTCCTGATGGTCGCCAAGCGCACCGCATGGATAGCGTATCGGGGACAGCCATAAGTTCCAGTGAGGTGAGCAATGAATAGGCCGCGGCCGTCCGAGGTCGGCACATCATCCACGGCGCCCCGCCCGCGAAGGACGCATTAGGGGCCGCCACCTCCCCCCTGCTTTCGCCGTTCCTCTGGCGTAGGGATAAGGCCCGACAACGGCCGCGATCGCGTGGCAGCAATCGTGCAAAGGCTTCAATCCCGCTGCACCCGTTTTATACCCGCAGTACTATCGATACGCATGGATGCGCGTAGCAGCGTCGGTTACCTCCTTGCGCAAGGGCGTGCCTTCGAGCAAGAGGCGGCTTCGACGCTGGGCAAGCGACAGCGGAAAGCGGCTGGTAAGCTCGGCCGGCTTGCCGCACGGGAACTCGGTATCGGCAGTGTGGGGCAGACGCTTTCGGGGATCCTATTCGACGCTGAGCTGAAGAAGCGGGGAGCTGACATCGAGGCGCGGTACCGGTTCTTCTACAACTCAGTCCATGAGCAACTTGCGCGGACCTCGGTTGCCAAGCCGACGCTCAGACTGGGCGGGAACAGCGCCGAGCTGGTGCGTCGCCTTGCCCGAGCGAACGACGCTGTGAAGCTCCTAACCCGCGTGCAGCGCGTGAACCGTTTCCTCGAGCGCCTTGCCCAGGAGCCGCTCGTGCACAATGGCGATATTCCCGCGCTCCTGAAACAGCGCCAGATCCAGCGGTTGCAGGAAGAGCGCGAGCGGAAGGAACTCCGCTACATCGACCTCACCGACCTCCCGCCGGGTTTTGTCTCGATCCGGTTCCCAAACCGCGAGGCCCTTCTCAGCCGCTTGAATGAATTTCCAGCTGTGCGAGAGACCATGGAGGGCGCCATCCACGCCGCCTCCGGTGATGCACCGGATGGAAGGCAGCAGGCGCTAGGCTCGTGTCGGCGCGCCCTGGAGGTTCTGGGACGAGAGCTGACCGGCAAGGGGGATTGGCGGGAAGTGGTCCTTCGCGTCGCCGATGAGGACGTCGGTGCGCTACTCAAGAAGCTGTATTCACTTCTGTCAGCAAAAGGCGCACACGGCGGAAAGCGCGCCTCCGAGGCCGATGTCGAGTTCGGGACTCAGCAGACGTTCGGCGCACTCTTCTGGATGATTCAGCATCGAAATGACTTGAAGGTAGGGAAACCACGCCAGTAAGGCTCGCGTGCTCGCGTCGCCCCCAAAGGCCACGCCGCACGGCGCTGGCATCGAGGGGCATTCGAACTCCCGTATCCGGCGCATCGTGGACACCGCCCTCCCCGGAGGAGTGATCGCAAAGCGGCATCGGCCAGCGGCGTTCGGTTGAATTCAGCCGCGCGGAATGAGACCGCCTCGAGGGCCAGCCTATCCAATGCGCCCGTTCTGCAACCAGTCCGGCGGAGCGTATCCTTGTGCCCGCGGGTGGTTCGTCAAGAGGAGCCTTAGGAACCGCAAAGCCCGATACGCCTCATCGACAAGTTCCTCTTGCTCTTTGCGAACATTGTCATCGAAAGCGTCTTCCTCGACTCGGTGTGCTGGGGCTTGGCGCAACTTTCGGACTTTACGAAATGCGCCAGTGATACTTAGCGGGAAGTTATACTCGGAGACTCGCCATTGTGTCTTGAGGTAGTCTTCAAGGAGCGCGATTGTGCCCCGGTCGGCAACCTTGACTCGACCGTCTGCCATCGGTTCCTCTGCATGGAGCTCCACTTTTCCGCGGAAAAACTCCTTGTTGAGGTTTTCGCTGAGGAGCTTGTCAAGCAGGTGAATGAAGCCGTCCAACGCTGCTCGAGTAGGCTTCGTTAGCCAGGCAAAGCCTCGAGGCGGTTCACCCTCGTAATCCTTTCGAAAGAGGGGTTTATCCCCCGTGAGAGCACAGATCTTGTTTATTTCCACAAGTTCTTGCATGAACGCGCGGAAAACCGAAACCCGATCAGTCCATTGGCCTTCGAAGGCGCCCGCCGCGAAGTCGGCGTCAAGAGCGTGGCGGCCCTCAACCTCATAGGAAGCCCAGTGCTGCTGGTGGGGCAATGGGAGATCATCCAGATGCTTCAGGACGGCCGTCACGAGACGTTCGTTCGATTCGGTGTAGGCCGCACCGAATTGGATGCTAAGCTTGTCGGATTCCGCTGTAGCCTCGTCCAGGTACCACTTGTCACGGATGCTTATGAAGCCATGGATGCCATCATCGTTGAAGTGGTAGCGGGGGTCCTCGCGATAGCGGTCGAGTACCCCCCGCCGGAAGTACATGGATCGAACCTGGCTCGCGCCCAGTCGTAGCATCTTCGTGTAACGCCCGACCTTTGCCTCCTGCAAGTCATCGTGGCGTTTGAGCAACTGCTCTTGAGGATAGACCCAGCGCTCGTTGTCCACAAGTCGTGTCGTAACGTCGCCGCGTGCGTCTAACTCCAGAACAAGCCCGTCGATTTTGCTCATAGAGAGGTCTGGAAGACGGTCGTTTAGATGGGAAACAGAGAGCCCGCAATACAGGTTCTCCTTCAGCCAGTACTTCGCTATGGCGGAGGACACGCGATCGAGGGGGTCCTTCATGTCTCTCAGATAGGGGGCATCCGGAAGAAATATTCGCTCGCGTCCGAGATTGCTCGGTTCCGGCGCCGTAGGCCCCTCACGGCCTGCGGTTGCGCGTACAACCCCGCCGCGAACCCCTCCTTCGGCACCTCGACACCGCGTCTGTAGCCTCAGTTCGTGGATAGCGCAGCCTTCATTGGCCCTCATGAACCACACAGCGAGCGCGTGTCCAACCCCTTCTCGACTATGCGCTCGCGCATCAGCTCAATCCATTCTGGCGCGGGCTCGCATGGCGGGCAACATCACGAGGGTGCGGGCCGCCGTAGAGCAGGGGGATCGCCGCTGCGGAGGGTGCGGATATGGCGTGGGAGTTGGACGAACGGATTTACGCGCTCATCCACCGTGCCTATGCCAGATCACATTAGGGTGGCGACCGTCCCAGTGGCAATCCCGCCTTTTGGTCGCACTTGGCTATTATGAGCCCGTAGTTGGTGCTTGCAAATCGCGTTCCGGCCAGCCAACCGTGGCGCGATCTGTATATGTGCCCGCCCACCCG
>DATMKA010000378.1:0-2198 GCA_035553595.1 Thermoplasmatota archaeon
GGGGTCGGGGGCGTGGGCGTGGCCCGCGAGTTCCACGACAAGCAATGGTTCGCCATCGCGCCCGACGGCACCGCCCTCCTCGTGTGGAACGTCAACCACCAGTTGAGCGGGCGCTGCGACGACCCCGCGAGCGTCAACGAGTGCACCCAGGTTCTGTTCTCCGTCACGAAGGACGGGGGCCGGACCTGGAGCGCGCCCGGCGTCATCGCCGAGGGCGGCATCTTCTCCGGCGCCTTCCCCCTCATCCGCGCCGATGGCGGCTGGGTGGTGTCCTTCCGCGACACGGACGCAAGCCAGATCCGCGTCGCCGTTTCCACCGACCAAGGCGCAACGTGGACGGTCTCCGAGGCCATCGATTTCACCACGAAGTTCCCCGTGCTCGCCGCCACTCCGGGCCCAGCGGGCGAGCGCCTCCACATGGCCTACCCCATGGTGGAGGGCGGCCACGACAGCCAACAGACGGTGACGCTCCGCTGGTCGGATGACGGCGGCCGCACCTGGAGCGCGCCCCTCGCCCTCGACACGCCCGAGGCCGAGGGCCGCACCAATCCGGCCATCGCGCCCGCGGCGAATGGCAGCGTCATCGTCACCTTCTTCCACCCCCGCGGCGCCGGCGCCGACTACCGTACCGTGGCCGTGCGCGACGGGCACGTGTCCGAGCCCCTGGTGCTTGGCACCCACGAGGGAACCGAAGGGGAACGCACGCGCCACACCGGCGACTACATGGGCATCGCGCCGCTGCCTGACGGGAGCGCTTTCGCGGTGTGGAACGCGAAGCAGGGCGAGGCGTTCACCGTGACGGGCGCCCGCCTCGTCGCCGAGTGAGACAGGGACACCCGCACCCTTAAGCTCCCTCCAGCCGGTTGCAGGGCGGCCGATCCCTCGGCCACGGAGGTTTGACCATGAGCACCCATTGCGCCACGAGCTTCGGGCTCGCCACGCTTTTCCTCGCCACCGCGCTCCTCGCCGCCGCCCCCACCACGGAGGCCGGCATCCCCGAGCGCTGCGTCACCACCTACTCCGGCATGGACCAGACCACCACCTGCGTCTGGACCACCGAGTGCCCCATCTCGCGCCACCACAGCAACCTCATGACGAACTGGGATGAGGAGTACTGCGTGGACCCCGCGGGCGAGTGCGCCGTCATCCACCACATCACCTACAACGGCGGCTCCCTCAGCGAGTGCCTCGTGCCCGGGCCCGGCCTCACTCGCAGTATGAGCGCCGACCTCGCCACCCCCTGCACCGTGGACTACCTCATCCACTCCCACGGCACGGACTACAAGATCGCCTGTGGCGCTGCGGGCCATGAACTGTATTACGAGCGGTCCTACACCACGATCACCGGGGACCGCTACTGCGAGCGCCGCGCCCTCGACGGCGCCTACCGCGCCGACTGCGGCTCCTCTAGCGACCAGTAGACACCGCTGCCGCAAGGTCCCGGGAGAGCCGTTGCGCGATCCCGGGGCTTGCGATGGCGCTCGCGTGCGCATGAAGCGCCGCGGGCACCTCGCGGCCGTCCCACCGCTCGCGCCACGCGCGCTGCCACGAGGCAGGCACCACGAGGTCGTGGGGCGGGATCGCGTAGAAGAGCCGGTTGCCCGGCACGGGCGCCGGGTACGTGGAGGGAGAGAAGGGGCGGAAGGCTTCCGCCACCATGCCGTTCGTGACGCCCGCGGCCGCGAGGGTGCGCCGCCGCGCCTCCCGGTTCTGCCCCGTGGCGTAGAAGGAGGCGGGATTGTCGACGGCGGCGAGGAAAGCGCCAGCGTCCACCGGCGCGCCCTGCGCCATCGCGAGGCCGAGGGCGGCCCCACCCAACGAGATGCCAAGGCCCACAACGGTGGTGGCGCCCTCCTGCTCCCGGAGGTAGCGCGTCATGGCGGTGACGTCCGCGGCAGCTGAAGCGAGCGCGCGGCTCGTGGCGCCGAGGTCCGCCCGCACGAAACCCCACCCGCTTGGGAAGCCCTTCATGGCGCGCAATCCGTGGTAGGGCATCGTGACGAGGGCGACGCCGAAGCCCGCGCGGCGCAGCATCGCCTGATGCAGCGTGTAGAGCCCGGGGTGCCCCTGGGCGTTGATGCCACCGTAGGGTGGCACCAGGAGCGCCCAGCGCAACCCCGAGCGCGGGCGGGTAAGCACGAGCGGCACCTCGGGGGAGCCGCCGGGCGGGGGCAGCGGGCTCGGGAAGGGTCCGGGAC